>CAMDBX010000009.1 GCA_945889445.1 Rhizobium sp. Q54 | reverse complement strand
ACGACCATCAGGTCCACCGCGTGGAGGAGGTACTCCTCGACGTTCCAAGCCATGAGGTTGAAAAACAGCCAATTCAGCGCCGGCTCGGCCTTGAGCAGGTCGATGATCGCCGTCTGCGACAGGGCGAGCAGCTCCGTCGGGCGCCGCGCCACGACGGACATGATGCGCGGCCGCTTGCCAAGGGCCGCCGGGTCGCCGAACCAGCGGCCGGCGAACATGACGTGGCCATGGAGCATGCCCTGCACGGGATGGGGAACGGTGATCACCGCGCAACCGGACACAACGCAATAGATCTCGCTGGCGGAATCCTCGATGTCGAACAACGTCCGGTTCTTGGGAAGCGTCACCAGCCGCATGCGGGAGCACAGGAGGTCCTGAACACGCCGCTCATGCTGGGACAGCCAGCGGCTGTTCCGGGCAATTGCGAAGGCCTCTTCCGTCTGCATATTTTTTGCGGCTCCCCTGCAAGATATAGCAACATTACACAATTGATCCTCCCGCTGTCTGATTATGTCAACCTCACTGCCGCTGAATGGCGACAGGAAACGGGCAACAGCAGCGGCACCCCCCGGGATGGCCGATTGCGGGAAGAAGGGCAGCACCCAGCCGGTGCGGCCCTTCCCGTGCTGGGCCCGTTCACGGACTCAAACGGAGGAACATCCCATGCAAAGCATCACGCGTGACAAACCGGGCCTCGTGAAGCGGCTGACATTGTTTACCGCCGCCTTGCTGGCGCTCGGCGCCGTGGCCACCACCAGCGCCCAGGCCGCTGACAAGCCCAACTTCCTGGTAATCTGGGGCGACGACATCGGCGGCTTCAACATCAGCGCCTACAACCGCGGCATGATGGGCTACAAGACGCCCAACATCGACTCGATCGCCGCGCAGGGCGCGCTGTTCACCGACTGGTACGGCCAGCAGAGCTGTACCGCCGGCCGAGCCGCCTTCGTGACCGGCCAGTCGCCGATCCGCACCGGCCTCACAAAGGTGGGCCTGCCGGGCACGCCGGAAGGCATGAAGATCGAGGACCCGACCATTGCTGTGCTGCTCAAGGCGCAGGGCTATGCCACCGGACAGTTCGGCAAGAACCACTTGGGCGACCGCGACGACATGCTGCCGACCAACCATGGCTTCGACGAGTTCCTGGGCAACCTCTACCATCTCAACGCCGAGGAAGAGCCCGAGAACCCCGACTATCCAAAGGACCCGGAATTCAAGAAGAGGTTCGGCCCGCGCGGCGTGATCCACTCCTTCGCCTTGGCCGACGGCACACAGAAGATCGAGGACACCGGGCCCCTCACGCGCAAGCGCATGGAGACCGTGGACGACGAAGTCACCGCAGCGGCGCTCGGCTTCATGGAGAAGGCCGTCAAGGAGAAGAAGCCCTTCTTCGTGTGGTGGAACTCCACCCGCATGCACATCTTCACCCACCTGAAGGCAGAGTCGGAAGGCAAGACCGGCCTCGGCATCTATGCCGACGGCATGGTGGAGCATGACGGCCACGTGGGCCAGCTGCTTGCCAAGCTGAAGGACCTCGGCATCGAGGACAACACCATCGTCATGTATTCGACCGACAATGGTGCGGAAACCTTCACCTGGCCTGACGGCGGCACCACCATGTTCCGCGGCGAGAAGAACACCAACTGGGAAGGTGGCTACCGCGTGCCGACCGTGATCAAGTGGCCCGGCGTCATCAAGCCCGGCACGGTGGTCAACGACATCGCCGCGCATGAAGACATCCTGACGACGTTTGTTGCCGCAGCCGGAAACCCCACCGCCAAGGAAGACCTCCTGAAGGGTCAGAAGATCGGCAACCGCGAATACAAGGTGCATCTCGACGGCTACGACCTCCGCCCCGCCCTTGAAGGCAAGGGCGAGTGGCCGCGCAAGGAGTTCATCTACTGGACGGATGACGGCAGCGTTGCCGCCCTTCGCTACGGCAACTGGAAGATCACCTTCCTGAAGCAGGATGCGCTGGGTCTGCGCGTGTGGCAGGAACCCTTCACGGTGCTGCGCGCGCCCCTCATCACCAACCTGCGCATGGACCCCTTCGAACGTGCCGAGGAAGAGAATGCCATGGGCTTCCAGCGCTGGTACATGGAACGCATGTTCCTGATCGCTCCCGCCGGCGCCTATGTCGCCCGGTGGCTGCAGAGCTTCAAGGAGTTCCCGCCGCGCCAGAAGCCGGGCTCCTTCAACCTCGAGCGCGTCATGGAATCCGTCACCAGCGTCCAGGGCGGCTGATCACACAACTCTCTCAAGATGAGGACACCGGAGTGGCTTGACAGAACCCTCCGGTGCCTTTCTCTTGTCGGCAACGTGATTTGAGTGGAATGGCGATGCCGGGGCTCCGTTGGCGACTGTTTCTGGCGGGCGTGCTCTGCGCGCTGTCCGCGTCCTTTGCCTTGGCGCAGGACATGGCCCACGACGGCTATGTCGGAAGCGGCAGCTGTGTGCAGTGCCACGCCGCCGAGTCCACAGCCTGGGCAGGCTCCGACCATGCCTGGGCGCTGAAGGCGCCGGATGCCGCCAGCATGCTGGGCGACTTCAACGATGCATCAATCACCAACAAGAATGTGACGACCCGGTTCACCACGAAGGACGGCAAGTACTTCGTCGAGACCGAAGGCGCAGATGGCAAGCCCCAGAGCTACGAGGTGCGCTACGCCGTGGGCCACCGCCCGCTGCAGCAATACCTTGTCGAGACGGAGAAGGGCCGGCTGCAGGCGCTCGACCTCGTCTGGGACGTGACGCAGAAGAAGTGGTTCCACCTCTATCCTGACCAGGACGCGCCGCCCGGCGACGGGCTGCACTGGACGGGCAGCTACAAAAACTGGCAGGCGCGCTGCGCCACCTGCCACCAGACCGGGTTCGACAAGGGCTATGACTTTGCGTCCCGCACTTACAAGAGCCACTGGACCGAGCTGACGGTGGGCTGCGAGTCCTGCCATGGGCCGGGCGAGGCACACAATACATGGGCCAGGACGAAATCCGGCGAGGACCCCTTCAAGAAGCTGCCGCTGGGCCCCGGCCACCAGGCGCAGGAGATCAATGTCTGCGGACCCTGCCATTCGCGCCGCGAAGCCTTCTCGCAGGTCCAGCCCGTGGCGGGCGCCCCGTTCCACGACGACTATGCGCTGGCGCTGCTGACGCCGGACCTCTACTTCCCCGACGGCCAGCAGAGGGATGAGGTGTTCATCCTCGGCTCCTTCCTGCAGTCCAAGATGAAGGCCAAGGGCGTGACCTGCTCAAACTGCCACGAGCCGCATGGCGGGGGACTGGTGGCCGAAGGCAATGCCGTGTGCACGCAGTGCCACAGCCCGGCGGGCAACGATGCATTCCCCAGCCTGCGCAAGGCGGAGTTCGATTCGCCCGAGCACCACCACCACAAGCAGGGCAGCGATGCCGCGCAATGCGTGAACTGCCACATGCCGGAGCTCAGCTACATGCTGATCGATCCGCGCCGCGACCACTTCTTCCGCAAGCCTGATCCGCTGCAATCCAAGGCGGCGGACGCTCCTGACGTGTGCACGGGCTGCCACACGGAGAAGACCGCCGAATGGGCGGCCGAGCAGATTGCCGCCTGGAAGCCCGCGGGCGACAAGAGCTGGCAGGACCGCAGCGCCTTCATCGCCTTCACCAATGGCGATCGTTCCGAAAAGACAATCGCCGACCTCACGCGCTACGTGCTTGACCGCGAACATCCTGCGGTGGCGCGGGCCACCGCGCTCAATGCGCTCGGCTCCGGCGGCTCGCTTTCGGCAGCAGATGGCGAGCAGCTGCTGTCGGACGACGACCCGATGGTGCGCGCCGCCGCCACTGGCGCCCTGCGCCACATCGATGTCCAGGACAGGATCGCGCTGCTGATGCCCCTGCTCACCGATCCATCACGCTCCGTGCGCCAGCGCACGGCGGTGGAGATTGCTGGCGCCGGCGTTGCCCTGCTGCCGGCTGCCGATGACGCCGCCTATCGCAAGGGCCTTCAGGATTTCCTGGACGCGCGCATGGCCAATGCCGATATGCCCGAGTCACATATAGCCCTTGGTGGCCTCGCCCTGAGCCGGCGCCAATGGGACGAGGCCCAGAAGTCTTTCACAACCGCCACCGAGATGGACCCGCAGATGGCATCCGCCTGGCTGGTGCTCGCACAACTCGCCGAGGCCCGGGGCAATCCGAAGGACGCCGAAGCGGCCCTCACATCGGGACTGGCAGCCTCACCCCGCAACGTGGACATTCTGCTGGCCCGCGGCGACATCGCGGCGCGCCAGCAGAAGTTCGACGATGCACTGGGCTGGTACCGCCGGGCCCAGGCTGCTGATCCACAGCGTCCGGATGTGTGGGTGGCCTCGGCCATCGGCTATGCGCTGAAGGGTGACAGGGTAGCTGCGGCCGAGGCGGCCAGCCGGGCCCGGCAGCTTGCCCCGGGCATGGCGCTTCCCGCAGAGCTCGAGCAGTTCATTGCTCAACCGCAATGATTTGTTTCCGGCGGCCGTGACACGCATAGGTTCATGGACAAGCACACAGCGGAGCAGAGAATGGCTGCTGCCCGCTCCGGGTACGACGCAGCGGCGGACATGTCATCAGCAAGGAGAACCAACATGATGAAACGGATGTTGCTCGCGGCGGCTGCCGTCGCCACGCTCGCCACCATAAGCTTTACCGCGGCTCCCGCCGAGGCCAAGGTGGTGATCTATGGCGGCGTTCCCTATCACGGTTACGCGGTGGCGCCGCACTGGCGCTACTATTACGGCCGCGGCTGGTATGATCCCTATCAGTATAACTATGTGCAGCCCGGCAAGATGAGCTGCAACCAGGCGCGCCAGGCCGTGAAGGCAAGCGGATACTACAATGTCGTGACCATCGACTGCAGCGGCAAGATCTACAATTTCTCCGCCCTGCGGAAGGGCAAGCAGCGCTATGTCTCGGTCAACGCGAGGACCGGCGCCGTCTGGCAGAACTAGCCGACCCGATCAGGCGTGCCCGCCCATCTCCGATGCGGCGGCACGCCTGACCTCCTGCCAGCGCGGGTCGGCATGCAGCGGATCGAAATCCGAGTCACGCATGATCCATTCGCGCATGTCGGCGTTGCTGATGGGCAGGAGCCTGAAGAGCAGGTCGAAGGCGTCGTCCGTTCGGCCGCCGACGCTATAGTAGCAGGCAATGTTATAAAGCGTCAGATAGTCGTCCGGCGCGATGGCAACCGCTGTTCGCGCCCATTGTTCCGCCCGCTTCACCTCGTTGAGCTTGGCGAGGGCCGTTGCCATGAAATAGGCAGGGCGCGGATTTTCCGGATTCTTCTCGAAGGCGCGCTCCGCGCGCTCAACGCCGCGTGCGGCGCAGCGCACGGCGTCGGCCTCGCGGTTCAGCGACGTGTAGACCTGGTTGAGCAGGATGAGCGTCTGATAGTCCTCGGGCTTGATTTCCGCAGCCCGTTCCCAATGGCGAGCCGTCGCTTCAAGGCGACCCTGCGCATAAGAGGCGCGGCCGCAGAAATAATGCAACTCGAACAGATCCGGGCTCGCCGCCAGGGCGGCCCCGAACTCCGCGTCCGACTCGCCCGTGCGATGCGCGATGGACAGTGCGAGCCCGCGCGAGGCATGGGCTTCGGCAAGATCAGGTTCGAGTTCCAGCGCCCTCTCGCTGTTGCGCAGCACCGCCGCGGCGGTGTCCTCACTATAGTCCATGTACAGGAAGGCATCACAATCTGCGAGACCGGCATAGGCGCGCGCATAGGAGGGATCGAGATCAATTGCCTTCGCGAACATCCGCTTGGCCAGATTGTAATAGGTGCGCGAGCCACGGTGAAAGTAATCGCGCCCCCGCAGGTAATAGGTGTAGGCCTCGATGTTCTGCGTCGGTGCCTGCTCGATCGCCTTGCGTTCGCGCGGCAAGAGCTTCACCTTCAGCTGGGCAACGATGGACTTGGTGATCTCGTCCTGCAGCGCGAAAATGTCGGTGAGGTCCCGGTCGTAGCGGTCTGCCCAGACCTGGCCGCCGCTGGCCCCTTCGGTGAGCTGCGCGGTCACCCGCACCTTGGACCCGGCCCGGCGCACGCTGCCATGCAGCAGAAAGCCGACGCCCAGGTCGCCCGCGATCGCCTCCATGTTGGCGGACCGTCCCTTGTGCTTGAACACGGTATTCCGGCTCAGCACGAACAGATCGGAGACATTCGACAAATCGGTGATGAGGTCTTCGGTGATCCCGTCCGAGAAATACTCCTGCTGGGGATCGCCGCTCATGTTGGTGAAGGGAAGCACGGCAAGCGAGGTGCGCCGCTGCGGCGACTGGGTGCGGGCCGCGCGTTGCTGGGACGCCGGCAGTGCCGGCTCGATCAGGAACACGTGAACCGGCCGCGCGATGTTGCGAAGCAGCTTTTCGCCCGCATCCGCGAAAGCCGCATCCAGCTTCGATCCGATCTGGAATCGAATGCCCGCCGAACAGGCAACACCGCCTGCTGGCGCGTGGGCAACCATGCGCGAGGCGAGGTTCACGTCATCGCCATAGAAGTCGTCGCCCTGCACAAGCACATCACCGAGGTTGATGGCGATGCGGAGGCTGATGGCGCGGTCTCCGGGAACATCGGCATTACGGTTCGCCAGGCCGCGCTGGATTTCAAGGGCGGCTTCCGCGGCCTCCAGCGCGCTGGCGAACTCAGCCAGAAACCCGTCACCCATGGCCTTGAAGATTCGCCCGTCGTGGCGGGCGACTGCCGGTTCGATCAGATCAAGACGGTGCTGGCGCAGCGCCGTCAGCGTCGCCTCGTCATTGGCCTCCATCAGCCGGCTGAAGCCCACGACCTCCGCTGCCATGATGGCAGCGAGCCGGCGCCTGACGCGCTCTCCGGGCATTGTCGTCACCTCACGAAATCGTTTCAACTATGTGTTTGTACGATGTAAATTGCAATGTGTTCGTGACGTGACCCACCATTCGAGGCCCGCATGTGCAATCTTTACAGTCTCACCAAGGGACAGGCCGCCATTCTTGCGATGAGCCGGGCGATGGTGGACCACACCGGCAACCTGCCGTCGCTGGCGGGCATCTATCCGGACTACCCGGCGCCGGTGGTGCGCAACGGAGCGGCAGGGCGCGAACTTGCCTATGCGCGCTGGGGCATGCCGTCTCCGGCTTTTGCCCTGAAGGGGCGCAACAGCGACCCGGGCGTCACCAATGTGCGCAATGCCGCGTCACCGCACTGGCGCCGCTGGCTGGGCGAAGCCTCGCGCTGTGTTGTTCCCTTCACCAGTTTTGCCGAGCCTGCGACGCTGCCGGACGGTGGCAAGGAGAATGCCTGGTTCGCCCTTGGCGATGACCGTCCGCTTGCCTTCTTCGCCGGCATCTGGACGCGCTGGACCTCAGTTCGCAAGGTGAAGGAGGGCGAGACCACGAATGATCTCTTCGCCTTCCTGACAACCGGGGCCAATGCAGAGGTCGCCACCGTTCACCCCAAGGCCATGCCGGTCATCCTCACCAGCAGCGCGGAGATCGACCAGTGGCTGACAGCACCCCTGCACGAGGCGCTGCGGCTGCAGCGCCCCCTGAGCGATGGGCTGCTGAAAATCGTGGCACGCGGCGGCCGGCAGGATGCTCAAGTTGACGGCATCGTTTGAGGTGGCAGGCGCTGCGCCCATCCGGCTTCGTGAACCCGGCCAGCAGATTGATTATCCCCTGCCAATCAGTCACATTCGCCTCCAACGGGAGACTCGCATGAACGTCAACGGACGGCACTATCGCACCATTTGGCTCAACGGCGATGGTTGGGCGGTGGACATCATCGATCAAACGAAGTTTCCCCACGTCTTCGAGATCGTGACTCTGCGGACTCCGGAGGAGGCCGCCGTCGCCATCAGGGACATGCTGGTTCGGGGCGCACCGCTGATCGGCGTAACTGCAGCCTATGGCATGGCACTTGCCATGCGCCAGGACAGTTCCGACGCGGCCCTGGCGAGCGCCTATGACTTGCTGGTGAAGACAAGGCCCACTGCGATCAACCTCAAGTGGGCGCTCGACCAGATGATGCAGGTTCTGAAGCCGCTTCCCGCAGGCGCCCGTTCGGTTCGCGCCTATGCGCGTGCCGCCGAGATCGCGGATGAGGACGTTGCCATCAACCAGAGCATCGGCCGCAACGGTTTCGACATCATCAAGCGCATTGCCGCGGGCAAGAAGCCGGGAGAGGCGATCAACATTCTCACTCACTGCAACGCAGGCTGGCTGGCGACGGTTGATTGGGGCACCGCCACGGCACCCATCTACACCGCCCATGATGCGGGCCTTCCCGTTCATGTCTGGGTGGACGAGACCCGACCGCGGAACCAGGGCGCCTCACTCACCGCATGGGAGCTTCTCCACCATGGCGTGCCCCATACCGTGATCCCGGACAACACCGGCGGCCACCTGATGCAGCACGGCCTCGTCGACATGGCCATCGTCGGCACCGACCGCACCACGGCGCAAGGTGATGTCTGCAACAAGATCGGCACATATCTGAAGGCTCTTGCAGCGCATGACAATGGCGTGCCCTTCTATGTGGCGCTGCCCTCACCCACCATCGACTTCACCGTGATGGACGGCATCCGCGAAATTCCCATCGAGCAGCGTGGCGGCCACGAGGTCTCTCACATGACAGGGCGCACCGAAGACGGGCGGATCGAGACGGTGGAGATCGTGCCCCGTGGATCGAAGGTCGCCAACTACGCCTTCGACGTCACGCCGGCCCGCTTTGTGACAGGCCTCATCACCGAACGGGGGGTGATTGCCGCCAACCGAGAGGCCATCGCCACGGCTTTCCCGGAGCGTGCAACTCAGTAACTCGCCATATCCATCCGCACGCGCCGCGCGGCTTCGGTGACGGACGCGATGGTGGGATAGCGCGCACTGTTCACCATCATGTCCCGCGCCAGTGTCAGGGCCCGCGCTTCGCAAGTGGCACGGCGGTCCGGATCTTCGATCAACTCCAAATCGATGTTGTGGGCAAGGCCGAGGATGCGACGGATCATCTTGGCGGCGGCGAAGCCAACAGTGTCCGCCCAAAGCCGGTCCATGTAGGCCTGACGTTCCAGCTCGAGCCGTGCTTCTCCACCGCTGCCCTGGAACAGCGATGAGGGATAGGCATCGCCCGTTGGGTTCTCGCGCCACAGGGCGAGAAACTTTTCACGAAACTGCGTGATGATCTTTTCGAGCGTCGAGAGCACCCAGTCGCGATAGGCATCACGATCGCCTGGCCGCTTCTCATGCCCATCCTGAGCGAAGAAGTTGATGAGGAAGTTGGCGACAATGGCACCCACGTCGAAGCCCATCGGCCCGATGAAGGCGAACTCGGGATCGATAATCCGGGTGTCTTCCGGCGTCAGCATGATGGAACCGGTGTGCAGGTCGCCGTGCAGCATGGCCTCCGCTGACGACAGGAACTTCAACTTCAACCGGGAAACGGCGACCTTGAGATCGCCGTCCTCGCGCCAGCGCGCCGCATAGGCGTCAAGCTGCGGCGAGGTCCAGCGGTTGAGCTCCGCCACACGATAGGGGTCGGTAAAGATCAGGTCCTCGGTGATCTTGCACAGCGCGGAATTGCCCGCGAACGCGGCAATGAGTGCCTTTTTCCGGTCCGCCGTCAGGGCCAGGTCGGAGGTGAAGTAAAGCGTGCGCGCCATGAATGTGGAGATGTCGTCCGCGAACTTCGGATACTCCGTGGCCGCGATCATGCCGCGGCGCATGATGATGTGGGGCTCGAGCAGTTCCATGACGATGAGGGCCTGGCGCTCGTCATAGTGATGGATCTTCGGCACCAGCGCGCAGGTCAGGCGGGCCTGCTCGGTGAGCGCCATGTGCTCATAATGCGCACGCGAGAGCGGCAGCGGCCAACTCTCGCCGACGAGTCGCACATAGGGGAGAGCCTGCTTGACCGCAACGCCGCCCTCTGGCCCTTTCACGATGAACACCAGGTTGAGGTTGCCGTCACCGACCTCGGCGATGGTCCATTGTTCCGGCGCGCCACCCAGGATGCTTCGTACGGCATCGATGCCTGAAAGATAAGCAGAGAGCGTTTCGGGTTTTTGCGGCGCGTAGCCTTCGGGAGTTTCGATCATGGCTGGCATGTCATGCTGTTGGTTGATGGCGATGCCCTGCAGTGAGCACCGGAATGCCCCGAAAATGCAAGCCATGCCCGGCACCGCCCGGCTCCGTTCGCAAGCGCAAAAGCGATGATGCCATGCAGCAAAACAGATTTGTCGGACAAAAGGTCTGGACAAACCCCAATCCGTGTTGGATGTTTTCTCCCATCGGCGTCCTTCCAGAAGTTTCGGCCGACTGTTCCGGCACGAAACCACCCTCGGGCGCGCGAGAGAACATCAGCCTTGGAGGAGGACCAACGCAATGCTCGAAGATCTTATCAAGGAAGCCGCCAATCGGCGTGACGTATTCAAGAAGCTGGGCGCCACCGCGCTCGGTGCCGCCCTGCTGGCCGACGCAGGGTTCGACCCTGCCATGGCGCAGGCGCTCGCTCCTTCGGGGAAGCCCATGAAGGCGGCGTTCTCGAACGCTGGACTGCAGGCCACTTGGTGCGCCCAGGGCAAGCAGGCAGCGGAAGCCTGGGGCAAGCTCATGAATGTGGAGATCACCTGGTTCGACGGTGAACTCTCGGCCACCAAGCAGCGCGCCGCCATTGACAACATGGCCTCGCAGAAGTGGGATTTCGTGGCGATCCAGACGTTCGGCATCGGCACGCTGACGGATCCGATCAAGAAGATGATCGATGCCGGCACCCCGGTGATCGCGATGGACACGCTCGTCGCACCGCCGGGCACGATTCCGATCCACACCTTCATCGCGCCTGACAACGTGATGATGGGCTCGGTCGTTACCTCCGCTCTGGTTGGTGCCATGGGTGGTGCGGGCAACATGGTGATGACGCAGGGCGCGCTTGGCCACTCCGGTGCGCAAGGTCGCGCCAAGGGCTTCCACCAGGTTGTGGACGGCAACGCCAACATCAAGGTGCTCGACGAACAGCCCGCCGACTGGGACGTGACCAAGGTCGCCCGCATCTGGGACTCGCTGCTGACGCAGTACCCGGACATCAAGGGCGCCTTCTTCCACAATGACGACATGGCGCTTGCCGCGCACAACGTCATGAAGGCCAAGAACCGCACCGACATTCTCATCGCCGGCGTCGATGCCATGCCGCCCGCCGTGAACGCGGTGCTTGAAGGCGTGATGGTGGCGACGGTGCGCAACCCCTCCTGCCGCATCCACGGCTGGTCGGTGGCGGCCGGTGTTGCCGCGGTGCAGGGCGGCGAGCAGGCCGGCAAGGACATTCCGGACTTCATCCTGGCCGACGGTCCGGTGATCACCAAGGAAACGGCTGCGGGCCATCTCTGGCTGCAGAAGAACTTCCTGATCTGATCTTGACCGTGATTGCCGATCAGACACAACACGCGAGCGGGGGCCCAGAGCCCCTGCTCGAACTTTCCAATGTCTCGAAGCACTTCGGCGGCGTGATGGCGCTGCAGAACGTGGATTTCACGCTACTGCCGGGAGAAATCCACGGCCTGGTGGGCGAGAACGGTGCCGGCAAGTCCACCACCATGAAGATCATCGCCGGGGTGCACACGGATTTCGACGGCAGCATGCGAATCAAGGGCCGTGAAGTCCGGCTTCGGTCGGCCGGCGATGCGCTGGCCAATTCCATTGGCATGGTCCACCAGGAACTCTCCATCGTTCCGGACCTGACGGTCGCTGAGAACGTGTTCCTCGGCAACCAGCCCCTCACCACCATCGGCACCGTGGACTGGGGCCGCATGAACCGCGACGCAAAGAAGCTGATCGCCAGCCTCGGCCTCGACATCGATCCCACCACCACCATGGGCGCGCTTCCGGTTGGGCTGCAGCAACTGGTCGAACTCTCGCGCGTTCTGTTCTCGGGCGCGCAGATCATCATTCTCGACGAACCAACCTCCGCACTCTCGCCACCCGAGGTGAGACAGCTCTTCGAAGTGTTGCGCAGGTTGCGCGCCGAGGGCCGCTCCATCGTCTTCATCTCGCACTTCCTCGATGACGTCCTGGAAATTTCCGACCGGGTCACAGTGTTCCGCAATGGCAAGAAGGTCATCACCGAGGACACCAGGAGCCTCACCAAGGACAGCGTCATCGCCCACATGATCGGGCGCGGTTCCAAGGGCATGCACATGGGCGAGGAGGCGGAGCTGAGAGGCGACGACGCCAAGCCGGTGGTGCTGTCCGTTCAGGGCGTGAGCGACGGGAGGAACCTGCGGGACTTCTCGATCGAGCTGCGCGCCGGCGAAATCACCGGGGTCTATGGCTTCATGGGCTCAGGCCAGATCGAACTCGCACGCGCCTTGTTCGGCAAGGTCTCGCTGCGCCGGGGCTCGGTGCGGCTCGATGGCAAGCCGGTGCGCTTTCGCTCGACTGCGGCCGCGCGAGCCAAGGGCATCGCCTTCGTGCCGGAGAACCGGCGGATGATGCTGTTCCGGCAGGAGCCGGTCTACAAGAACGTTTCGATATCGATCCTCGACCGCATCCACCGCCTGTGGTTGAAGCCGCGTGCCGAGAAGCGCATCACCGAGGGGCACATCAAGGACTTGCAGATCAGGCCGCCGCGCACCGCCATTCCACTCGGCTCGCTGTCCGGCGGCAACCAGCAGAAGGTGGCGCTCGCCAAGTGGCTCACCCACCTGCCGCGCGTGCTGATCCTCTCCGAACCAACCCGCGGCATGGACGTGGGCGCCAAGGAAGACGTGATCCGCATCGTCAGGTCGCTGCGCGACAGGGGTGTTGCCATCCTCGTGCTCTCCACCGAGCCCGAGACCATCCTGACACTTGCCGATCGGGTGACGGTGATCCGCAAGGGTACCGTGGCGCGCGAATTTTCAACGGGCCATATCGAGAAGGCGGACCTTCTGGCGGCAGCCTGAGCTTTCGATGGAGAAGAAGACACCATGACGACCGCCGACACGGCAGCGCCCCGCAGCTTCAGCTTGAAGCGCTTCCTCGCCGATCAGCTGCGCAACATCGCCCCGGTGTTCACGCTGGTCGCCCTCGTCGTATTCTTCAGCTTCGCGTCGAACTCGTTCCTGACGCTCGACAACATGCTGAACATCATCCGGCAGCTCTCCATCACCGGTATCATTGCCGTTGGCCTCACCTATGTGATCCTCACGGCGGAAATCGACCTTTCCGTTGCGGCGGTGGCCAATGCGGTGGGCATCACGGTGGCCTATTTCACCATCCAGCCGGACTACGTGAACATCGCCAACATTCCATTGCCGGGCTGGATCGCCATCATCCTCGCGCTGGCGTCCGCCTTCGCCTTCGGCCTCGTCACGGCTGGCGGCATGACCATCATCGGCATTCCCTCCTTCATCATGACGCTGGCCATGATGCAGATTGCCAACGGCGTCTCGGCCCTCCTCATCCGCGGTCAGATCGCCTACCAATACCCCGATCTCATCACCACGCTGGGTTCGGGAACGGCCTTCACCATTCCGCTTGGCATCGATGCCGCTGGCAAGGCGATGTTCATTCCGATCGGCTGGCCCATCATCGTCTGCATCGTCTTCCTGCTCGTCGGCCACCTGGTGCTCACCTATACGCGCTACGGCCGCTACATCTACATGGTGGGTGGCAACCGCGAGGCGGCCGAGTATTCGGGCGTGAACGTCAAGTTCATCATCGGCTCGGTGATGGTGATCTGCGCCATGTGTTCGGGCATCGCCGGCATGCTCGGCGTTGCCTATTTCGGGTCCGCCCAGCAGAACCAGTTCGACACCTTCCTGCTCGATGCCATCGCCGCGGTGGTGGTGGGCGGCACGTCGCTGTTCGGCGGGCGCGGCGGCATCGGCAACACCATCATCGGCCTGCTCGTTCTGGGCGTGGTCAACAACGGGCTGGACCACATCCAGATCGACAGTTTCCTCAAGATCCTGATCCGCGGCCTCATCCTGCTCGCGGCGCTGATCATCAACGTCTATGCCCAGGTCCTGAAGGAAAAACAGTCGGACCTCGACTGAGCAGGGGGCGGTTGATCCCGCCCCCCTTTCGGTGCGTAAAGAGGGCATGACTTCGCCCTCCCTCTACTGGCTTCGCAACGACCTTCGCCTCGCCGACAATGCCGCGCTGACGGCGGCGGCGGCGCAAGGCCCGGTGATCGTCCTCTATGTACTCGATGATGAGACGCCAGGAAGCTGGCGCCTTGGCGGCGCATCGCGCTGGTGGCTGCACAAGAGCCTCGAAGCCCTGTCGGCCAAGGTTGAACTGGTGCTGCGCCGGGGACCAGCTGACAAGGTGATCGCCGAGGTTCTGACGGAGAGCGGGGCCGGCTCGGTGCACTTCACGCGAGACTATGCGCCCTGGTCAGGCGAGATTGAGCGCCGCATCAAGAGTGTATGCGATGCGGCGGGCGCGGGCTGCCACCGCTATGGCGGCTTCCTGCTGCATGAGCCGGAATCGATCCGCAATGGATCCGGCGAGCCCTACCGGGTCTACACGCCCTTCTCGAAGGCGTGCTTCGCTGCGGGCGAGCCACGGCCGCTGAAGAAGGTACCGAAACTCTCGGCCTGGTCCGGCACGCTGAAGAGCGACCGGCTGAGCGACTGGGGCCTTCAGCCGACGACGCCGGATTGGGCCAAGGGCATGGCTGCCCATTGGACGCCCGGCGAGGCGGGCGCCGCTGTCCGGCTCACTGAATTCATTGCAGATGGCCTCGAACACTATGCCGACGAGCGCGACCGCCCGGACCGCGACGTGACCTCGCGGCTTTCGCCCTACCTCCATTTCGGCGAGATCAGCCCCGCCCAGTGCTGGCATGCGGTGCGCGCCGCGCAGACTGCGGCAGGCGGCAAGCTGGACAGGGTGGCCGAGAAGTTCCTCAAGGAAGTTCTGTGGCGCGAATTTTCCTATCACCTGCTGCACCACTGGCCAACGCTGCCCGAGAAGCCGTTCCGCCCGGAGTTCTCAGCCTTCCCGTGGAGCGACAATCCGAAGGGCCTCAAGGCCTGGCAGAAGGGCCGCACCGGCTATCCCATTGTTGATGCCGGCCTGCGCGAGCTGTGGGCGACCGGCATCATGCACAATCGCGTGCGCATGATCGCGGCCTCCTTCCTGATCAAGGACCTTCTGGTTCCCTGGCAGGATGGCGAGCGCTGGTTCTGGGACACGCTGGTCGATGCCGACATCGGCAGCAATGCCGCGAGCTGGCAATGGGTGGCAGGATGCGGCGCGGATGCGGCACCCTATTTCCGCATCTTCAACCCGGTGCTGCAGGGCGAAAAGTTCGACGCGCAGGGCGCTTACGTGCGCAAGTGGGTGCCCGAGCTGGCGCACATGCCGGATGAGTTCATCCACCATCCGTGGGAGGCGCCTGCCTTGGTGCTGAAGGCCGCCGGGGTTGAACTGGGCAAGAACTACCCTCATCCTGTTGTCGACCATGGCATGGCGCGTGACAGGGCGCTGGCTGCCTTCAAGGAGATCAAGGGATCCGCATGACGACCATTCTCGGCATCACCGGCTCGCTGCGCCGGGCTTCCACCAACACCGGGCTGCTGCGCGCCTTGGCGGAGATGGCTCCGGCGCATGTGAAGATGGACATCGCCGACCTGCACGGCATCCCGATGTTCAACGAGGACGACGAGGCGGCAACAGGAAAGCCCGAGAGCGTGAAAGCGCTGGATGCCAGGATCCGCGCCGCGGATGGCATCGTGATTGCCTGCCCGGAATATAATTTCTCGGTGCCCGGCGTCCTCAAGAATGCCACCGACTGGCTCTCCCGCGGGGGCTCGCCCTTCCGCTGGAAGCGAGTGGGCATCGTCGGTGCGGGCGGCGGGCAGTTCGTCGGCACGGCGCGCGCGCAATATCACTTCCGGCAGAACCTGCAGGCCCTGCAGGCCATCACCATGCCGCGGCCCGAGGTCTTCGTGAACCACAACGAGGAGAAGTTCGACGCGCAAGGCAACCTCACGGATGCCGAGACGCGCCGATACCTCGCGAAGTGGCTCGAGTCGTTCCTGGAGTGGGTGGAAACGCGGCCCTAGCTAGACCGAGACACTCGTTGCCGCCGTGCGGATGGCGCGGATCTCTGCTGCATAGTCCTTGGTCTTGAAGATTGCCGAGCCGGCGACCAGCACGTTGGCACCGGCGCGAACGACCTCGCCCGCATTGTGGCGCGTAATGCCACCATCGACTTCGATGTCGATGTTGCGGCCGCCCACCATGTCGCGGACTTCGGAAATCTTCTCCAGCATGGCCGGAATGAAGGACTGGCCGCCGAACCCCGGATTGACGCTCATCACCAGAATGAGGTCCAGCCGGTCCATGACATGCTTCAGAACCGAGGCAGGCGTTGCCGGATTGAGCGACACGCCCGCCTTCTTGCCCATGGCGCGGATCGCCTGCAGCGAACGGTCGAGGTGCGGCCCCGCTTCGGCGTGGACGGTAATGATGTCCGCCCCCGCCTTGGCAAAGCTTTCGAGATAGGGGTCGACGGGCGCGATCATCAGATGCACGTCGAAGGGCTTCGCCGTGACGCCGCGGATCGATTCCATGATTGGCGTACCAAAGGAGATGTTGGGCACGAAATGCCCATCCATGACGTCGATGTGGATGTAGTCGGCCCCTGCCGCGTCGATGGCGCGCACCTCCTCACCGAGCCGCGCAAAGTCGGCGGCGAGGATCGAGGGTGCAATGAGCAGGGGCCGCGTCTTCATCACCGGCCTCAGGCGATCAGCTTGCCTAAATAGGCGGCCGTGTCGCCCATGCGGTTCGAGAAGCCCCATTCATTGTCGTACCACGACAGGATCTGCACGAAGTTGTCGTCCATCACCTTGGTCTGGTCGAGGTGGAAGACGGAGGAGTGCGGATCATGGTTGAAGTCGATCGACACATTGGGGCGCGCGGTGGTGCCGAGGATGCCCTTCAGCGGGCCGCTGGCGGCGGCCTTCAGGATCATCTCGTTCACCTCTTCCTTGGTGGTCTTGCGCTTGGCAATGAACTTGAGGTCGACGACCGAGACATTGGGCGTGGGCACGCGCATGGCGAAGCCGTCAAGCTTGCCCTTGAGTTCCGGCAGCACGAGGCCGACGGCCTTGGCAGCACCCGTCGAGGTCGGGATCATCGACAGCGCCGCGGCGCGGGCGCGGTAGAGGTCCTTGTGCATGGTGTCGAGCGTCGGCTGGTCGCCGGTGTAGGAGTGGATCGTCGTCATCATGCCCTTCTCGATGCCGATGCCGTCATTCAGCACCTTGGCGACGGGCGCGAGGCAGTTGGTGGTGCACGAGGCGTTGGAGATCACCAGGTGATCCTTCGACAGCTTGTCGTGGTTCACGCCATAGACGACCGTGAAGTCGGCGCCATCCGACGGCGCCGAGACGATGACGCGCTTGGCGCCGGCGGCAAGATGGGCGGCCGCCTTGTCGCGCGCCGTGAAGATGCCCGTGCACTCGAGCGCAATGTCAATGCCCAGATCCTTCCACGGCAGCTGGCTCGGGTCCTTGATGGCGGTGACCTTGAACTGGTCGGACCCGATCGAGATCGAATCGCCGTTCACCGTCACTTCGTGCGGGAAGCGGCCATGGACGGAGTCGAACTGCAGCAGGTGAGCGTTGGTCTCCACCGGGCCCAGATCGTTGACGGCCACGACGTCGATGTCCTTGCGGCCGGACTCGTAAATGGCGCGAACGATGTTGCGGCCGATGCGGCCGAAGCCGTTGATGCCGACACGGACTTTCGTCATGGGAAGCTCTCCGGATGATGGGCGGTTGATTGTCGGCGGCTGTTATAGAGATTTTGCTGCGCCGCGAAAGGGGGATTCTGAGGTGCGCAACTCAGAACTGGGTGGCATAGTGCTTCGGGAAGAAGGCGGCCAACGCCGTGGCCATCACCTGCTTGGCTCTGGTGTCGCTGACCTGGCCCTTGTAGCCACCGCCGCCGAGGCTGACCCAAAGGCCATCCCCCAGCGATTCCAGCCCCCGCGCGGCGAGGCCCGCATCCAGGCCATAGCCACCTTCAGCGATAACCTCATGGCACAGCGCCTCGGTGGTCGCCTGGCGCTCGGCATCGGAACCGGCGCAGGTCTGGTCATAGAAGGGGCGACCCTGGATCTCGCCCCAGAAGGCCACCCAGGCGGCCAGCTTCTCGCGCGTATAGACCTCGGTGTCGAAGTCGGAGAGCAGCAAGGCCTTCAGCCGGTCTGCCGCGGAAGGGCCGGCGGCGTTCATGCTGGCCTCCCAGTGCGCACGGTATTCCGCGGTCAGCGCGCCAAGGACGGCGGCGAGCAGCTCATCCTTGCTGTTGAAATGAAAAATCACGATGCCGGCGGACAGGCCGGCTTCCTTGGCAACGTCCGCCACGGTGAGGCCCGCATAGCCCTTGCGGGCCAGCACGGCGATGGTCGAATCGATCAGCTGCTGGCGGCGCACCGGGCGCGTCGCCTTGCGCTGGGGTGTGGTTTCCGTTTGTCGCGCACTTGCCATGGGGCGGAGCATAGTGAATGGTTTGGCACGGGGAAAGCCTGAAGCCGGGCCGTCCCCGGGACATGACCCTGCGGCGGTCGTTACTCGTAAGGCAATACATGCGCGACCATGACTTGAGATCGGTGCTGAATGACGAACTGCATGGCAGGCCTGGCCTGCCCGTGGTTGCGCCGGCGCGCATCACGCATCTCGCTTTCACGCTTACGGAGGGTGACGGAGACCCGCTGGAGCAGGTCCGCGTGCTGTGCGACGCGCTGGGGGTGAAGCCCCCGCCGCCGGGGGCCGCACACCATGCGGCCGACATTGCCGGGGGCCAGTTCAAGTATGAGCGGCACGGCGAATTCTACCGGATCAGCGTGGTGGCAGAGGGCGGGCCCGAAAAGGGCGAGGCACTGGCCATCCTGCCGGTCGGCTGGGTGGACGGCCTGCCGGGCTCCCGCCTCGTCGGCATCCACACCCGCATCATGTCCACGGACGAGCCGGAACCCGACGCGTCCTCCCTGGTGGCGCTGTTCGGCCATGAGGAAATTGCCGGTTCGCGGGTCAGTTCCGGCCTCGCAACGGTGTGGACCGACTTCCGCATCGGTTCGGACGGCTATACCCGGATGCTGGTCAAGGACCATGGCCTCTCGCCGTTCAGGCTCGGCCGGGTCATCCGCCGCATCCACGAAATCGAGACCTACCGCATGATGGCGTTGCTGGCCTTGCCGCTGGCCCGCAGGGTGCAGGGGGAGCTGGCGGCACTGGAACGCTCACTGTCGAAGGTCACGGCAGACATGCTTTCGGCGCGCGAGAGCCATGAAGACGCGGAACTCCTGACGGGTCTCAGCCGCATCGCCCGTGACGTCGAAGAGATTTCGAGCCGCACCAGCTATCGCTTCTCGGCGGCCCGCGCCTATTCCGCTCTCGTCGACAAGCGCATTGCCGAACTGGGAGAAGAGAAGGTGCAGAGCTTCCAGCGCATCGGCGTGTTCCTGGATCGCCGCTTCTCGCCTGCCATGGCAACCTGCCAGGCGGTGAGCGAGCGCATCAAGAGCCTTGCCGAGCGCAGCGAGCGGGCCTCCAACCTGCTCCGCACCCGCGTGGAAGTGGCACTGGAGGCGCAGAACCAGCAGGTCCTGCAGTCAATGGAAAAGCGCAGCCACCAGCAGCTGAGGCTGCAGCAGACGGTCGAAGGACTGTCGGTGGTCGCGATCAGCTACTACCTGATCGGCATCCTGTCGAAGCTCATCGAGGGCATCGGCGTCTATGCCCATGTGGAAACAAAGCTCGTCAGCCTGGCCGTCATCCCGGTCGTGGTGTTCCTCGTGTGGTACGGGATCAGGCGGCTCAGGAAGCATATCCTGAGTTCGGAGAAGGACTGAGGCCCTGTACCGTCACCCCGGCAAAAGCCGGGGCCCAGCTTTGGGCTGCGGAGCGGGGCCAACCCTGACGTTCGTAACGATTGCTTTTGGGCGAATGCAGGCGCCTGTAGCCCCCTACATGATCCTGTCAGAAACCTGCTGCAGACCCCTCCAAATGCGTCTGGCCCTCGCCTGCGGTGCCATCCAAGGAAAGCTGGACCCGGCCTTCGCCGGGATGTCGGCAAGGAGGCGACTGGTGGCCACCAAAAGGGACCGCCGGGCCAAGCCCGGCGGAGGTGAGTGCTTGGATGCTGGAGATAAAGCCCTACAGCTTCGTCCACTTCCCGTTCTTGCCCGACGACGTCACGCAGGCCTCGATGAAGGCCATTCCGGCAACACCGTCGGCAATGCCGGGGAAGGCCACGTCCTTGTCGGCCTTCTTGCCCGCGCGCTTCGCCTTGATGGCGCGGGCGACCTCCGTGTAGACGTTGGCGAAACCTTCGAGATAGCCCTCGGGGTGGCCGGGCGGCACCCGCGTCACGCGGCCTGCCGCGGGGCCTGAGCCCGCACCACCGCGCGTGATCAACCGCTTCGGTTCGCCGAAGGGCGTGTACCAGAGATAGTTCGGGTCAGCCTGCGTCCACTCAAGGCCGCCCTTGGTGCCGTAGACGCGCAGCTTCAAGCCGTTCTCGTTGCCCGGCGCCACCTGGCTGGCCCAGATCATGCCGCGCGCACCATTGTTGAAGCGCAGCATCACATGCACGTTGTCGTCCAGCGCGCGGCCCTTCACGAAGGTGGTGAGATCGGCCGAGATCTCATCCGCCGCGAGGCCAGAGACGTCACACATCAGCTGATAGGTGTGGGTGCCGATGTCGCCCACGCAGCCGCCTGCGCCTGAGCGCTTCGGGTCGGTGCGCCACGCGGCCTGCTTCTGGCCTGTTTTCTCAAGCGCCGTGGTGAGCCAGTCCTGCGGATATTCGCCCTGCACGAGGCGGATCTCGCCCAACTCACCCGCCTTCACCATGGCCTTGGCCTGGCGGATCATCGGGTAGCCTGAATAATTGTGGGTGAGCGCGAAGATCACGTGCGGGTGCTTCGCCAGCGCCCTTTCCAGCTGCTTCGCCTCCTTGAGGTTCAGCGACAAGGGCTTGTCGCAGATCACATGGATGCCAGCCTCGATGAAGGCGAGTGCTGCGGGCACGTGAACATGGTTCGGCGTGACGATGGAGACGACCTCGATGCCATCGGCGCGCTTGGCCTCTGCCTTCGCCATCTCGCGGAAGTCGGTGTAGATGCGATCGGGTGCCAAGCCCAGTTCCGCGCCCGAGGCCCTGGCCTTCTTCGCGTCGGCGGAGAGTGCGCCGGCCACGAACTCGTATTGATCATCCATGCGCGCGGCCAGGCGGTGCACGGCGCCGATGAAGGCCCCCTGCCCGCCGCCCACCATGCCGAGCCTGATGCGGCCCGTATTCGCGTCACTGCGTCCTGATACCATGATGTCCTCCTCCGATCAGGCCAGGCCGAGCATGCGGCGGGCCTTGGTCGTGTCCGGCTTGCCGCCCGCAAAATCGTCGAAGGACTTGGCGGTGGTCTTGATGATGTGGCTCTCGATGAAGGGCGCGCCCTCGGCTGCACCCTGCACGGCGTCCTTGATGCAGCATTCCCATTCAAGCACGGCCCAGCTGTCATAGTTGTAGCCCGCCAGCTTGGAGAAGATGGCGCCAAAATCCACCTGCCCGTCACCCAGCGAGCGGAAGCGGCCGGCGCGCTTCAGCCAGGGCTGGAAGCCGGAATAGACGCCTTGCCGGCCCGTGGGGTTGAACTCCGCGTCCTTCACGTGGAAGGCGCAGATGCGCTCATGGTAGATGTCGATGAAGTCGAGATAGTCGAGCTGCTGCAACACGAAGTGCGACGGATCATAGTTGATCTGGGCGCGCGGATGATTGTTGAGGCGCTCGAGGAACATCTCGAAGGTGATGCCGTCGATCAGGTCTTCGCCCGGGTGCAGCTCATAGCCCACGTCGACGCCATTCTCATCCATCACGTCGAGCAGCGGCTTCCAGCGGCGGGCCAATTCGTCGAAGGCTTCCTCGATGAGGCCCGGCGGGCGCGGCGGCCAGGAATAGATGAAGGGCCAGGCCAGCGCACCCGAGAAGGTGACGTGCGACGTGAGGCCCATGTTCTTCGACGCCTTGGCGGCAAGCTTCACCTGCTCCTCGCCCCAGGCGCGGCGGTCCTTCGGCTTTCCGTGGACCGCACCCGGCGCAAAGGCGTCGAAGCCCTCGTCATAGGCGGGGTGAACGGCAACGAGCTGGCCCTGAAGGTGGGTTGAGAGCTCCGTCACTTCAACGCCATTGGCGCGGGCAACGCCCAGCACCTCGTCGGCATAGGTCTTGGAGTCGGCGGCCTTCTTGAGGTCGAAGAGGCGGCCGTCCCATGTGGGGATCTGCACGCCCTTGTAGCCGAGCGATGCGGCCCACTTGGTGATCGAGTCCCATGAGTTGAAGGGCGCTGCATCGCCTGCAAACTGGGCGAGGAAAATGGCGGGTCCCTTGATATCGGTTGGCATGTTGGGTCCTCCCTGGACGGATCAGATATAAGAGTTGAGAAGCGCTTCGATGCGCTCCTGTCTTCCGGATTTGGGTTGCGGGTCGAGGCCTTCGGCAAGGGCCCGCTTGGCGATGGACTCCAGCGTCTCCTTGCCATCCAGCATCGCCTTGTTCTTGGGCTCGTTCCACTTGCCGTAACGCTCGTCGACGATGCGGCCGAGCTTGCCATCCTCGAGGATCGTCGCGGCGATCAGAAGGCCACGCGCGCAGGCGTCCATGGAGGCGGCATGGGCATGGAGAATGTCGTCCGGGTCGATGGACTGGCGGCGGATCTTGGCATCGAAGTTGAGACCGCCGGTGGTGAAGCCCCCGGCCTTCAGGATTTCGAGGAAGGCCAGCGACATTTCGGGGATGTTCATGGCGAACTGGTCGGTGTCCCAGCCCGACTGGTAGTCGCCACGGTTGATGTCGATCGAACCGAAAATGCCGAGTGCGGAGGCCAGCGCAATCTCGTGCTCGAAGGTATGGCCGGCGAGGATCGCGTGGTTCTGCTCGATGTTGACCTTCACGTCGTTCTGCAGGCCGAGCGATGCGATGGTGGCGTAGACGGTGGCGACGTCATAGTCATACTGGTGCTTGGTGGGCTCCTGCGGCTTCGGCTCGATCAGGATCGGTCCCTTGAAGCCAATCTTGTGCTTGTACTCGACCACAAGGCCAAGGAAGCGTTTGGCCTGTTCCAGCTCATGGCCGATGTTGGTGTTGATGAGCGTCTCATAGCCCTCGCGGCCGCCCCACATCACGTAATTGGCGCCGTCGAGGTCCTTGGTCACGTCCATGCAGTGCTTCAC
Source organism: Rhizobium sp. Q54 (assembly GCA_945889445.1). GTDB lineage: Bacteria > Pseudomonadota > Alphaproteobacteria > Rhizobiales > Aestuariivirgaceae > Aestuariivirga. Next base: position 48,706 of record CAMDBX010000009.1, on the reverse strand, counting down.
CTGCGCGGCGCAGTAGGCAAACACGTCCGGATCCGGGTTCGTTGCGGCTCCCGCCATGAAGCGGCGGTTGGAGAACATGTTGGCGGTGCCCCACAGGAGCTTCTTGTTCTTGGCCGCCATCTTCTTCTCGAAGATCTTCGCGATCTCCGTGACGTTGGCGTTGAACTCCTTCAGCGACTTGCCCTCGGGCGCGATGTCGAGGTCATGGAAGCAGAAGAAGTCGATGTCGAGCAGTTCGAGTGTTTCGAACATCCGGTCAGCCTTCATGCGGGCGGCCGCCATGTCGTCCGACATGTGGTGCCACTGGCGCATGAAGGTGTCACCGCCGAAGGGATCGCCACCCGGCCAGCACAGCGTGTGCCAGTAGGCCACCGCGAAGCGCATCTGCTCGCGCATGGTCTTGCCCATGACGAGCTGGTCGGGGTTGTACCAGCGGAAGGCGAGTTCGCTCCTGGAATTCGGGCCCTCGTACCTGATCGGGTCCTTGATGGAATAGAAGGCGGACATCAGCGGTAAATCTCCTTGATGGCGGGATAGATGGATGCATAGCGGCGGTAATGCGCTTCATAGGCATCACGCGCCTTGGGCTCTGGCTTGATGGTGCGGGCGGTCTTGGGTGCTGTCAGCACCTTGCGGAAGTCGACACCCGTGGCAGCGATGAGGCCCAGGCGTGCAGCACCGAAGGCGCCGCCCACGTCGCCCGCTGCGGGCAGATCGACCGGAACGCCCAGCACGGTGGCGATGATCTTGAGCCAGAGTTCGGACTTGGAACCACCGCCCACGGCGGTGACGCGCTTCACTTCCGTTCCCGCATCCTTCAGGGCCTCGAGAGAATCGCGGAAGGCAAAGGCAACGGCATCGAGTGCCGCGTGGGTGAGCGTCTTGTGGTCGCTCTCATGGCCGAGCCCCATGATGAGGCCCCTCACCTGAGCGTCCGCCACCGGCGTGCGCTCGCCCGAGAGATAGGGCAGCATGAGGGCGGGCGACGGGCCGGTGAGCGTATTGCCGAGTGCCGCCGTGAGCATCGGCGCGGGCTTGCCGAGAATCGTCGCCAGCCATTCGAGGCTGGCAGCGGCGGACAGGATGACGCCCATCTGGTGCCACGTGCCGGGCACCGCATGGCAGAAGGCATGGACGGCGCGGCCGGCGTTGGGGCGGAACGTGTCGTTGGAAACAAACAGCACGCCGGAGGTGCCGATGGAGACCAGCGCCGAATTGTCCGTCACCGCGCCGATGCCGCAGGCCGCTGCGGCATTGTCGCCGCCGCCACCCGCGACCACGGGCCGCTTCGGCATGCCCCAAGACTTGGCGACAGCGGGGGTGAGCCTGCCCGTTGCATCGGTGCCTTCATAGAGCTTCGGCATCTGGTCGATGCTCATGCTGCCGGCGGCGAGCAGCTTGTCGGACCAGTCGCGCCTGGCGATGTCGAGCCAGTAGGTGCCGGAACTGTCCGACATGTCGGAGGCATAGTCGCCGGTCATGCGGAAGCGGATGTAGTCCTTGGGCAACAGAACCTTGGCCACCTGAGAAAAGATCTTGGGCTCATGCTTCTTCACCCACAAGAGCTTGGGCGCGGTGAAGCCGGCGAGCGGGATGTTGCCGGAAATTTCCCGTGCGCGGGATTCCGCCTTCTCGATGTCTTCGCACTCCCTGAAGGAGCGCGCATCGTTCCACAGGATGCAGGGGCGCAGCGCCTTGCCATCCTTGCCGAGCAGCGTCGCGCCATGCTGCTGGCCGGACAGGCCGATGCCTTCAACGGCGGCAATGGCCTTTGGCTTCATCTTGCCCAGCGTCTTGACGACCGTGTTGCAGGCCTTCCACCAGTCCTCCGGGCTCTGTTCCGACCAGCCCGGCTGCGGGCGCGACACCTTGAGGGGTGCGGATGCCGTTGCCACGATCTTCTGTTTCGCGTCGATCAGCACGCCCTTCACCGATGAGGTGCCGAAGTCCAGTCCCAGATACATGTCGCGTCCTCTTAAGGAATGTTGTCGCGGAGATAGATGTCGATGCGGATGCGTTCCATCTGCTCGACGATGGGCGCACGGTCGGCCTTGGACATGAGCACACGGATGGCGCTCCGCACCTCATGGCCGGCATCCTGATTGATGATGATGTCGATCGTGCCGTCAATCAGGGCACGGCGCGTGTCGTCGGTCAGCTCATGGGTGATGAACACCATGTCGCGGGCGCGGCCTGCCTGCTCCAGCGCGGCGGCGATGCCGCCGGAGCCTGCGCCCACATTGTAGAGGCCGATCAAATCCTTGTGGTCGGCGAGAAGCTGTTCGGCGACCCCTTGCACCTTCACCCGATCATCGCGACCTTCGCGCACGGGCAGAAGGGTCAGGTTGGGGAAATCATGCGCCATCACCTGCTCGAAGCCGAACTGGCGTTCGATGTGATCACGCAACGACAGCGACCCCGCGATCAGCCCCACCTTGCCCCGGCGGTCCGAGAGATAGCGCCCCATCAGCGTGGCCGCGGTCCGGCCCGCCGCCGAATTGTCGATGCCGACGTAATGGACGCGCCTGGAGCTTGGCACGTCCGAAACCAGTGTCACCACGGTGACGCCGCGCTCCGCAAGCGCGTTGAGTGCTTCACGAACGCGCGGATGGTCGAGCGCCACCACGGCAACGCCATCATAGATGGAGCCGATGGTATCGAGCGTTGTGGCGAGCTGCTGGGCGTCGAAGACATCGGTGTGGAGAAGATCGATGACCACCTTCTCCCGCTCCATGCGCAGCGCTTCTGTCTGCACGGCTTCGGCGAGCGTGGCCATGAAGGCATTGCTGCCCTCGGGCAGGATGAAGCAGAAACGATATTCGCGCCCCCGCGCGAGGCGGGCGGCCAGCCGGTCTGGTTGGTAGTTGAGGCGGCGGATGGCCTTTTCCACGCGTTCGGCCGTTGGCGGCCGCACGGCGGCACGGCCGTTCAGCACGCGGTCGACGGTGGCAACGCTGACACCCGCCTCCACGGCGACATCCTCGATGGTGGCTTTGACCATGCTTCATCAAAGCCTGCCCGCTAGATTTCGTCAATTCCTGACAGGCGTCTATCAGCGGTTCAGTCGACGGCTTTGACGGTGCCCTGCAGGTGATCACCGGAGTAGACCTTGAAGCGGCCGATCTTGCGCTCGGCGGCATAGCGCCGGAGCATGGAGCAGGTCGCCTCGTCCGGCAGCCTGTCCCAGGGAATGTCGTCGAAATCGGCCAGCACGGTGCGGCCGCGGGCGTGCAGCAGCGCTTCCCCGCGATAGTAGATGCACTGCTCGCGGGTACCGGGATTTTCGAATACCGCGAAGAGGAAGCCCAGCGTGGCATCCATGCCTTCGCGGGCCAGCAGGTCATGCAGTTGAGAGGCGCTGCCAGAGTGGCCGTGGCGGCCCACTTCCGGCAGCACCAGACCATTGGGCCGTGCGGGATCCGGCAGCAGCACGAGACGGTTGTCGTTCTCAAGGATGGCGCCGACCACGGTGCGGCTGGCGGAGGAGGCGGCATTCACCGCCGCCTGCTCGAGCCCCAGCGTGATGTAGTGGCCGCGCGCATAGCCCAGGGGGTTGGCGTCGGAATAGGAGAAGGCCTCGACGTGGCCCATCAGGATGATGTGGTCGCCGGAGTCGATCACCTGGTAGCGGGCGCAGTCGAACCAGGCGGCAGAACCCTCGATCAGCGGGTTGCCGAAAGGCCCTGCCCGCCACTTGGCCGCCTCGAACTTGTCGGCCCGCTTCGAGGCGAAGAGCACCGAAATCTCCTTTTGCGCCTCCGACAGGATGTTGACGGCGAAGCCCCGGGCGTGGCGGAACACCTCCATGCTCGCGGCCTGCTTGCCGATGCAGATCATCAGCAGCGGCGGTTCCAGCGAGACGGAGGTGAAGCTGTTGGCGGTGAAGCCGCGCGGCTGGCCATCCACCCCCGCCGTGGTGACGATGGTGACGCCAGTCATGAAGCTGCCGAAGGCGGAGCGAAGCTCGCGATTGTCGAAGCTGCTCAGGCGTTCGGCGAGGAAGGTGCCGAGCAACGCATCTGTTGCGCCCGGCGCCGCAACGGCGGAGCGGCCGCGCTGCAGGCCGCTTGCCAGCGCCTCGGCCGCCGCACGTTGAACCTCGGAGGTGATGACGAGAACAGGGCAGAGAATGGGTGTTGCCGGATCACGGTCCGGCACGGCGTCGACCAGCGCGACCCGCCGCACGCGATGGGGAAAGGCGGCCGCGGCGCTGAGTGCCACCGCGGCGCCAGACCCGTGGCCGACGAGACTGACGGAGGTGATCGCTAGGTCATCGAGCAGCCGGCGCAGCTGGGTGAGCGCATCGCCCGGCTCATCGGCCATGGAAATGGCGCGGAACTGGCCTGAAAAGGCGTCGAGATGAGCGCGCGCATCGCCACCGATGAACAGAACCGGCTCGCCCTCACCCTTCTCGCTATGGCGGCTGCCGCCGATGCTGCTGGTCGGCATGGGGCCTTCAGGCCTTGACCTTTGCCCGGGCACGGTCGGCCAGAAGGTTGGTCAGCCAGTCCGGGTCCATCTGCGGCACGGACGACAGCAACAGTTCCGTATAGGGCGGATGGGGCGGGTTCAAAACCTGCGTCTTCGGCCCCTGCTGCACCACCTTGCCCTGGTGCATGACCACGATCTCGTCCGAGATCGCCCGCACCGTGGCGATGTCATGGGTGATGAACAGGTAGGAGACGTTGGTCTCCTTCTGCAGCTTCATCAGCAGGGTCAGGATTTCTTCCTGCACGATCTGGTCCAGCGCCGAGGTCACTTCATCGCAGATGATGATGTCGGGCTGGGCGGCAAGAGCCCGGGCGATCGAGATGCGCTGCTTCTGGCCGCCCGAAAGCTCCGTCGGCAGGCGGTCGATGTAGCTCTCGTCAAGTTCGATGGCGTCGAGCAGTTCGGCCACGCGCCGGTCGCGCGCGGCCCCCTTGACGCCATGATAGAACTCCAGCGGACGGCCGATGATGTCACGGATCGTCTGCCTCGGGTTCAGCGACGTATCGGCCGACTGGTAGATCATCTGGATGCGGCGAAGCGTGTCCTTGTCGCGGTCCTTCAGCGCCTTGGGCAGCACCTTGCCGTTGAACTGGATCTCGCCCTTGCTGGGTGGCAGCAGCCCGGTGATGGCGCGCGCCAGCGTTGACTTGCCGGAGCCGGATTCGCCCACCACCGCAACGGTGCGGCCGCGCGGCAGGCAGACGGTGACGTTGTCGAGAACCTTCACCACGCCGGAATAGCTCGCATCGACGTTGCGCACGCTCAAGGTCACGTCGTCGCTGATCGATTCTTCCTTCACGAGGCTGCGCACCGCCCACAGGGTCTTGGTGTAGTCCTGCTTCGGCTCCTTCAGCATCTCGCGGGTGGGGGCTTCCTCCACCTCGAGGCCATGGCGCAGCACCATGATGCGGTCGGCCATCTGCGCCACCACCGCAAGGTCATGGGTGATGTAGATCGCCGCGGTGTGGAACTGCTCAACGATGTTGCGCATTGCCGCCAGCACCTCGACCTGCGTGGTCACGTCCAGTGCCGTCGTCGGTTCGTCGAAGATGATGAGGTCGGGACGGCAGGACATGGCCATGGCGGTCATGGCGCGCTGCAGCTGGCCGCCCGACACCTGATGCGGAAAGCGGTCGCCGATGTGTTCGGGGTTCGGCAGTTGCAGGCGGCGATACAAGTCGACGGAATCCGCGACGGCCTGGTCCCTGGTCCTGATGCCGTCACGCACCGCGGTCTCGACGGTCTGGTCGATCAGCCGGTGGGCAGGATTGAAGGCTGCCGCAGCACTTTGCGCCACATAGGCGATGCGCGCGCCCCAGAGATGCCGCTTCTCTGCTTCAGACGCAGCCCGCAGGTCGATGCCGTCGAACATGATGGTGCCGTCGACGATGCGGCAGCCGGGCCTTGCGAAGCCCATGGCGGCAAGGCCGATGGTTGACTTGCCTGCACCCGATTCACCGATGAGGCCAAGCACCTCACCGCGTTTCAGCGTGAGGTCCACGCCCTTGACGATCGGGTGCCAGACACCGTCCGAATTGCCCTCGATCTTGAGGCCCCGGATCTCGAGAAGGGCCTCGCCCTTGACGCGTTGCGTATCACTTTTCATCGCGGAGCCCACTGGTCTTGTGGAGGAACCAGTCCACCACGAAATTGATCGCGACCGTCAGCAGCGCGATGGCGATGGCCGGATAGAAGGGCGCCGGGATCCACGGGAAGGTACGCACCGGGAAGGTGATGAGCGTCTTGCTCTCGGCCACCATGGAGCCCCAGTCGGCGGTGGGCGGCTGGATGCCGACGCCAAGGAAGGACAGCGCGGCAATGGTCAGGAACACGAAGCAGAAGCGCAGGCCGAACTCGGTGATAAGCGGCGGCAGGATGTTGGGCAGAACTTCCTTGAAGATGATCCAGCCCATACCTTCGCCGCGCAGCTTGGCCGCCTCCACATAGTCCATAACCACCACGTTCAGCGCCGTGGCGCGGGCGAGACGGAACACGCGGGTCGAGTCAAGCAGTGCGAGGATGAGGATCAGGTTGATGATGCTCTTGCCGGCAACGGCCAGCAGCATCAGCGCGAAGATCAGCACCGGAATCGCCAGGAAGGCATCCACCACGCGCGACACCAGCTGATCAAGCCAGCCGCGGCGATGCGCGGTGAGCACGCCCAGCGTGCCGCCAATGGCAAAGGACAGCATGGTGGTGAGGAAGGCGATGCCGATGGTGTTGCGTGCGCCATAAATCAGGCGGGACAGCAGGTCGCGGCCGATCTGGTCGGTGCCGAGCCAGAATTCCGGGCCGGACGGCTGGTAGGCCTTGCCCACCACGTCGGACTCGCCATAGGGCGCAAGCCAAGGCGCGAACACCGCCGCGATCACATAGATCACGATGACGATCATGCCGAACCAGGCACTCCACGGCGCGGTTGCAAGGGTGCGCCTGGCACTCTCAAGGAAGCTGCGCCGGGCGCGGACGGAGCGAAGGTTGGGGGCTTGCGCGGTCATTTGGGATGCAACAGTCGAGGATTGGTGATGATCGACACGACGTCGGCTGACAGGTTCAGCAGGATGTAGGTTGCCGCGAAGATCAGTGCGCAAGCCTGCACCACAGGCATGTCGCGGCTGGACACCGCGTCCACCATCAGCTGGCCGATGCCGGGATAGACGAACACCACCTCGACCACCACGACACCCACCACCAGATAGGCGAGGTTGAAGGCGATGACGGTTGCAATGGGCGCCCAGGCATTGGGCAGCGCGTGCTTGACGATGGCCTCGCGCCGCGGCACGCCCTTGAGCTGGGCCATTTCCATGTAGGGGCTGGCGAGCAGGTTGATGAGCGCGGCACGGGTCATGCGCATCATGTGCGCCACAATCACCAGCGTGAGGGTGATGGCCGGCAAGCCGGCACGCCACAGATGCTCGAGCAAGGTGGTGCTTTCACTGACCGTCGAGAGCGTCGGGAACCACTTGGCCTTGATCGCTAGGAAGAACATCAGCAGGTAGGCGATGAAGAATTCCGGCGTGGCGATGGTGGTGAGCGTCACGGCGTTGACGGTGCGGTCATACCAGCTGTTGCGGTAGAGCGCTGCCATGATGCCGAGGAACAGCGACAGCGGCACGGCCACGATCGCCGTCATGATGGCGAGGAAGAAGGTGTTGTAGAGGCGCGGTGCGATCAGGTCGGACACGCTGCGCTTGATGGAGCCACCCATGCCGGCATAGGAATAGCCGAAGTCGCCATGCAGGATGTTCCAGATCCACTCCACATAGCGCACGGCAGCGGGCCGATCCAAGCCGATCTGCTTGTTGAACGCCGCCACCGTTTCCGGCGTGGCGCCTTGTCCGAGAATGGCTTCCGCGAAGCCACCAGGCAGCATTTCGAGGGACGCGAAGATCAACACTGACACCACGAACAGCGTCAGCAACCCTAGTCCCAAGCGCTGCAGTACGGTTTTCAGAACCGGATGCATGCCTCTCCCCTGGGCCTCTTCCTAGACCCGTTCAAACGATAGTAGCAGAACTACTGAGCCTGCCCAGCAAAATGATAGGAGCCGAACTGCGCTTGCGCAGTCCGGCTCCCGACCGTTGTTTGGACGTTTCCGCCAACCTTACGAAGTGAACCACCAACGTTCGGCAACGCGCATGCCGTCAAGCTGCCAGTTGGCGGCCACCTTGCCGTGGCCGAGGTTCTTCGCATGCGCCTCGACGTAGGAGTTGAACAGCATGTTCACCAACCCGCCATCGTCGTGCAGGATCTGCTGCATCTCGGCATACATTGCGGCACGCTTGGCTTCGTCGGACTCCGAGCGAGCGGCGACGAGCAGCTCGTTGAACTTCGGGTTCTTCCAGAAGGTGTCGTTCCAGGAGGCGTCCGCGGCATAGGCCGTGGTCATCATCCAGTCCACCGTCGGGCGGCCGCTCCAGTAGGAGGCGACGAAGGGCTTCTTCAGCCAGACATTGTCCCAGTAGCCGTCTTCCGGCTCCTTGATGACGTTGATGTCGATGCCGCAGGCCTTCGCCTTTTCCTTCCAGAGGATGGCGGAGTCGACGGCGCCGGCGAAGGCGGCATCGGCCACCGAGAGGTCGAAGGCGAGGCTCTCGAGGCCAGCCTTCTTGAGGTACTCCTTCGCCATGGCCGGGTCGTAGCTGTGCTTCGGCGTGGGGTCGATGGCGAACTTCACCGTCGGGGCAATCGGGTTATCGTTGCCAACCGTGCCGTGGCCGAGGAACACCTTCTCGAGGATTTCATCGCGCGGCATCGAATACTTGATGGCGGTGCGCACGTTGACATCGTCGAAGGGCTTCTGCGTGACGTTCATCACGTAGATGTAGTGGCCGTAGCCGGTGATCTCCGAGACGGTGATGTCCGGGCTGGCCTTGAGCTGGTCGAGCGTCTTGAGATCGCAGCGGTCCATGTAGTGGACCTCACCCGACAGCAGCGCATTGGTGCGGGCCGCCGCGTCCTTGATCGACAGGAACTGCACCGAGTCGAACCAGCCCTTGCCGGTCTTGTAGTAGTTCTCGTTCTTGCTGAAGGAGGCCTGCACGCCGGGATCGAACTTGTCGAGCTTGTAGGCGCCGGTGCGGATGCCGGACTGCCAGTCCACCGTGCCGTCGGGGTTCTTCGGCATGATCGGCATGTGATAGTCCGAGACGGTGTAGGGGAAGTCGGCGTTGCCGCCGGTCAGTTCGAACACCACGGTGTTCGGCCCGTCGGCCTTCATCGTCGCGACTTCCTTCAGCAGCGACTTCGCCGCCGACTTGGAATTCTCGCCCAGATGGTGCTGCAGCGAGGCGATCACGTCATCAGCCGTGACCGTCCTGCCATTGTGGAAGGTGATGCCGTTCCTGACCTTGAACACCCACTTCTTGGCGCCGTCGGAAGACTCGAAGCTTTCGGCCACGTCGCCCACCACGTTGCCATCGGCGTCGATCTCGGTGAGGCTGTTGGCAAGCGTGCCCCACAGCGCCGTGCCGGTGAACTGGTCCGGATAGAGGCCGGGGTCCATCGAGTCGGTGGTGGCGCCATGGCCAACGCCGACCTTGAAGTTGCCGCCCTTCTTGGGCTCGTCGGCGTAGGCCTTGGTGAACATGCTGTTCGCCGCGGCCAGGCTGACGCCGGAGGCAAGCGCCAGCTGGGTGAATTCACGCCGCGTGATGCGGCCCCTCACGGCCTGGCCCAGTGCGGCATTGAGTTTGTTCTGCGTCTCGTTCATCGCGATCTCCCTGTGGCCTGTGCGGCCGTGCTGATTCCCCGGCCGGCATTCCCGTTCTCGAAGTCGGGTTCGTGCCGCCCAAATTGAAGGTTCACATGACGAAAAGACCCCGTCAATCGCTTGACGGGGTCCAGTTTCATTAAATCGTCGCTCCAGTCGTGGCTTACGCCATCCACCAGCGCTCGTACATGTAGCCGCCGTCGTGGTCGAAGTCCGTGTTGAACTCGCCATGCGCGACCTTGTTCGACAGCGCGCCGACGTAGTTGTTGAACATCAGCACGACCTGGCCGCCGTCGTCGTGGGCGAGCTGCTGCATCTCGGCATACATCGCCTGACGCTTGGCTTCGTCCGTCTCGGCGCGGGCCGCGACGAGCAGTTCGTTGAAGCGCGGGTTCTTCCACTTGGTGTCGTTCCAGGCAGCGTCGGCCGCCATGGAGATCGACAGGAAGGCATCCGCCGTCGGACGGCCACCCCAGTAGCACTGGCACCAGGGCTTCTTGATCCAGACGTTGTCCCAGTAGCTGTCGTTCGGCTCGCGCACCACATTGATGGTGATGCCGGCTGCCTTGGCCTGCTCGGCCATCAGCAGAGCCGCATCGACGCCGCCCGGGAAGGCTGCATCCGAAGCCGAGAGGTCGACCGTGAGGTTTTCCATGCCGGCCTTCTTGAGCAGCGACTTGGCCTTGTCCGGATCGTAGGTGTAGACCGGCTCGGGCTGGATCGCATACTTGAGCGACGGGGAGAGCATGTTGTCGTTGCCGGCAGAGCCATAGCCGTAGAGGATCTTGTCCACCAGTTCCTGGCGGTTGATCGCCCACTTCAGCGCCTGGCGCACTTCGACCTTGTCGAAGGGTGCCACGTCAACCAGCATCGGCGCCGAATAGAGCGCGGTGCCCGACACGTTGTAGAGCGCGGTGTCCGGTGCGTTCTTCAGCATGTCGATGGTCTTGAGGTCGGCGCGGTCGATGAAGTGCACTTCGCCCGAGAGATAGGCGTTGGTGCGGGCCGCCACGTCGATGATCGAGAGAACCTCGACGGCATCGAAGTAGCTCTTGCCGAAGTAGTTCGGGTTGCGCTCGGCGGTCACCTTCACGCCCGGCTCGAAGGACTTCAGGATATAGGGGCCGGCGCCGATGCCCTTGTCCCACTGAATCTTGCCGCCCTCGGACGGATAGATCGAAAGGTGGTAGTCGGACACGAGATAGGGGAAGTCGGCGTTGCCGCCGGAAAGTTCGAACACCACGGTGTCCGGGCCGTCGGCCTTGACCGACACGAGGTTCGAGAGAACGCCCTTGGCCGGCGACTTGGAGTCGGGGCCAATGTGGTAGTTGATGGTGGCGACCACGTCATCGGCGGTCAGCGTCTTGCCGTTGTGGAAGGTGATGCCCTTGCGGATCTTGAAGACCCACTTCTTGGCGCCATCGGAGGGCTCGAAGCTCTCGGCAACGTGCGGGATGACTTCGTTCTTCGGGCTGATCTGCACGAGCGGCGCGCCCATCACGGACTTGCCCCAGGCGAAGGTGAAGCCGTTCGACCAAGTGGCCGGATCGAGCGAGTCAGTCGTCTGGCCGTGGCCAACGGCAGCCTTGAAGGTGCCGCCCTGCTTGGGCTCGGCGCGCGCGGCGCGGGTAAACATCGCCTGGGCCGCCGCGAGCGTAACGCCCGAGGCTACCGCGAACTGGATGAAGTCGCGGCGCGACAGCTTGCCAAGGCCAACGGCCTTCTCGGCTGCCTTCAGTTTCATTTCGAATTCGGTCATGCGTCTCTCTCCTTAAGGGTCGTCAGTGATCGGGGTGGGGATTGGTGCTGGAGTGCCGCAGGCCGCACCCTGAAGGTGCTCCTCGTGACTGCTCTCCGTCGCCTCTCCCACGTCCATTCTTCTTTATGCTTGGGGCCTTTGGCCCTTATCCGCGTGAGCCTGTCACGCGGACTTGCCGCCGTCAATCAGAGTTGCATAGGGTGGTGGTGAATACTACTAACGATTTGGACAGGTTTCGGGCGAAATGCGACACGCGCCCGTGATCATGGCGTGAGGTTGCCGGGCTGCACCTTGTAGGTGGTGGAGCAGAACTCGCAGGTCACGGAGATCTCGCCATCGGTCACCATGTCGGCCCGGTCCTCTGCCGGAAACCGCGCCAGCATCCGGGTGATGCTGTCCTGTGAGCAGCTGCAATAACGCTCCAAGTGTGTCGCCGGATAAGCGGTGACGCCATCCTCGTGATAGAGCCGGTAGATAAGCTGCTCGGCCGAAAGCTGCGGGTCGAGCAGTTCATGCGCCTCCACGGTGTCGAGGAGGAGCCGCGCCTTCACCCAGTCATCGTTTTCTTGCGGTGCAACATCAACCCCCTCCGGGGCATCGCCGGAGTGGCTGGGAAGCGGGCTCGACCCCCCTTCCCGCGGCAGGTGCTGCACCATGATGGCGCCGGCCCGCCAGGCCTCGCCCTTGGCGCCGCGCTGGAAGAGCGGGCCGGCCGCCATGCGGATGCGGGTGGGGATCTGCTCGGACTTCTCGAAATAGCTGTGGGCCGCCGCCGTGAGGTCCGCCCCGTCGAGCGGCACGATGCCCTGGTAGCGCTCCATGTCGGGGCCCTGGTCCACCGTCATCGCGAGATAGCCGGTGCCGAGCAGGTCGACCTGGCCCGGGTTCTTCAGCGCCGCCACGCGCTCCGCGTCGAAGCGGGCATAGCCCCTGACCTTGCCGGGGGCCACATAGTCGGCGACGATCATGTCCACCGGGCCGTCGGTCTTGGTCTGCAGGATGAACTTGCCGTCGAACTTCAGCATGGCGCCGAGGATGGCCGCGAGCGACACCGCTTCGGCCAGGAGTGCCGAGACCGAGGCCGGATAGGCATGGCGGTGCAGGATGTCGTCCACCGCCGGCCCGAGCCGCACCAGCCGGCCGCGCACGCCGAGCGGCTTGATCTCGAAGGGCAGGACGAGGTCGTCCGCGGCAAGGTTCATCGCGTCCGTCATCACGCCCCCAGGCAATGCAGCAAGATCGACTTCTGGACGTGCAGCCGGTTCTCCGCCTCGTCGAAGATCAGCGAGTTCCTGGAGTCCATCACCTCGTCCGTCACCTCCTCGCCGCGGTGCGCGGGCAGGCAGTGCATGAACTTGGCATCGCGCTTGGCGCGCTTCATCAATGCGCCGTTCACCTGATAGGGCTTGAGCAGGTTGTGGCGGGTCTCGCCGTCGGTGTCGTGCATCGACACCCAGGCATCGGTGATGACGCAGTCCGCGCCTTCCACCGCCTCTTCGGGCGAGGCCATGACGCTGACGTCGGCACCTTGCGCCCGGGCCCAGGCCAGCACTTCCGGTGCCGGCGCCAATTCCTTCGGCGCGCCGATCCTGAGCTTGCCGCCCATGCGGCCCACCGCATGCACCCAGGAGGCCGCGACATTGTTGCCGTCGCCGACCCAGCTCACCGTGAGGTCCTTCAGCGGTGCCACGTGCTCCTCGAGCGTCATCACGTCGGCCATCACCTGGCACGGATGCGTGAGGTTGGTGAGGCCGTTGATGACCGGAATGGTGGCCGCCGCGGCGAGCTCCGTGAGGTTGGAGTGGCGCGCGGCGCGGATCATGATGGCATCGACATAGCGCGACAGCACGCGCGCCGTATCGGCGATGGTCTCGCCACGGCCGAGCTGCATGTCGTTGGACGACAGCACCAGCGTCTCGCCACCAAGCTGGCGCATGCCGACTTCGAAGGAGACGCGCGTCCTGGTCGACGGGCGCTCAAAGATCAGCGCCAGCATGCGGCCCTTCAACGGCTCATTGACCTCGCGCAGGCCCTTGGGAAGGCCCGTGCGCGCATCCTTCATGGCGCGCGCCGTGGCGATGATGCCGTTCAGCGTGGCGGCATCGAAATCGGAAATATCGAGGAAATGCTTGGGAGAACTCATGGGAACCGTCATGAAATGGTGTGTATCAGGCCTTGGCTTCGAGCGCCTTGCAGGCGCGGTCAAGCTTGTCCACGGCTTCGGTGATGTCGGCATCGGTGACGATCAGCGGCGGCAGCAGCCGCACCACATTGTCGCCCGCCCCGATGGTGAGAAGATGCTGGTCGAGCGCTGCCGCCTGCAAGGCGGTGTTGGGCACCTTGCACTTCATGCCCATCATCAGCCCCTCACCGCGGATGTCCTCGATGATGGCGGGATGATTGTCCTTCAGCGCGGCGAGCTTCTGCTTCAGCGTCAGGGCGCGCTGCCGCACGCTGTCGAGGAAGCCCGGCGCCAGCACCACGTCGAGCACGGCATTGCCCACTGCGGTGGCCAGCGGGTTGCCGCCAAATGTGGAGCCGTGGGTGCCCGCCGTCATGCCCATCGCGGCTTTCTCGGTGGCGAGGCAGGCGCCCATGGGGAAGCCGCCGCCGATGCCCTTGGCAATCGCCATGATGTCGGGCTCGGCGCCTGCCCATTCATGGGCAAAGAGCTTGCCGGTGCGGCCGATGCCGCACTGGACCTCGTCATAGATCAGCAGGATGCCATGTTCGTCGCACAGGTCGCGCAGGCCCTTCAGGCACTGCGGCGGCACCGGGCGGATGCCGCCCTCGCCCTGCACCGGCTCGATCAGGATGCCGGCCGTTTCGGGGCCGATGGCATGTTTGAGCGCCTCATGGTCGCCGAAGGGCAGCTGGTCGAAGCCTTCGACCCTGGGGCCGAAGCCCTCGAGATATTTCGCCTGGCCGCCGGCGGCAATGGTGGCCAGCGTGCGGCCATGGAAGGCGCCCTCGAAGGTGATGAGGCGGTAGCGTTCCGGGTGGCCGTTGGCGGCATGATACTTGCGCGCCATCTTGATGGCGCACTCCAGCGCCTCGGCACCGGAATTGGTGAAGAACACCGTGTCGGCGAAGCTCGCATCGATCAGCCGCTGGGCCAGCCTCTCCTGCCCCGGCATCTGGTAAAGGTTGGATGTGTGCCAGATCTTCCGCGCCTGTTCGGTGAGGGCTTCCACCAGGTGCGGGTGGGAATGGCCGCAGCTCGTCACCGCCACGCCCGCACCGAAATCAAGATAGGCCTCGCCCTCGGGGGTGAACACGCGCACGCCCTCGCCGCGGTCGAAGGCCACCTTCGCGCGGGCATAAGTCGGCAGAACGGGCGTGATCATGGCGGAACCCTGTTGTCGAAATCAAAAGGCGCCCGCCGTGTTGGACGCGCGCCTCGGAACAAAAACCTTATAATTCCAAGGCCACGCGGGGTCAATCATGCGCTGGCCCTGAATGATTCACGGAACTCAAGGCGTGATTCACAGTTGTCCACACTGAGTCAAAACAGCGCAGGGACAGACGATTCCTGCCACTGATAAGGTTTGGTTAACCAAAGTGCTGAGCACGGAAACTGGGGAAAACGGTTCCGATTCTGGCACTGAAGGTTGCGGGTGAGTCACCGCGTATTGTAGGGTCGCGACCATCAGCTACGAGATGTAGCGCCTAACGGTCAGTTTGGTGAATGAGCACGCCGGGACAGAGCGAGTCCGGCGACGTTTGAGGGATTCCGTTTGACTGCACAGCATGAAGTCAATCTTGGAGGGGCTAATAAATTGTCCTGGACAGATGAGCGCGTCGAGCTTCTCAAGAAGCTCTGGACGGAAGGGCTGAGCGCCAGCCAGATCGCCGGCCGGCTTGGCAATGGCGTCACCCGTAACGCCGTGATCGGCAAGGTTCACCGCCTCAACCTTTCGGGCCGGGTGCAGCAGCAGCGCGTGGCGCAGCCGCGCCAGCCCCGGAAGCAGCGCGAGCCAAGCCTGGCGCCGCGCGCCGGCGGCTCGATGCCGAGCATGCCCACCGCGGGCTCCTCGGCGCTGAAGCCGATGATGCGGGCCGAAACCCACATTCGCCCGGCGGCGATCCCCGAGCCGCAGCCGCTGCGCCTCGTCGACCTGTCGAAGGACGGCCGCGTCACCATCCTCCACCTCTCCGACAAGACCTGCAAATGGCCGATCGGTGACCCGGGCAGTGAGGAATTCTGCTTCTGCGGCCACGGCCCCCGCGAAGGATCGCCCTACTGCGAATACCACGCCAGGCTGGCCTACCAGCCGATGCAGGACCGGCGGAACCGCAAGGTGAACTTCGGATAAATGGAAAAGGCCCTCGCAAGAGGGCCTTTTTGTTGCCGTTGCGGACCAAGCCCTAGCGGCCGAACCTCTCATCAAACGAATAGCCCATGCCGCGCACCGTGCGGATCGGGTCCATTTCCCTGCCGCGGCTCAGCGACTTCCTGAGCCGCCCGACATGCACATCGACCGTGCGTTCGTCGACATAGACGTCGTGGCCCCACACCGTGTCCAGCAATTGCGCGCGCGAATAGACGCGGCCGGGATTGCGCATCAGGTGTTCGAGCAGCTTGAACTCGGTCGGCGAGAGGTTGATGTCACGCGCACCACGCGTCACCCGCCTGGTCTTGCGGTCGAGCGAAAGGTCACCGGCATTGAGCTGGTCAGCCACCGCTTCCGGGTTCACCCGGCGCAGGATGGAGCGGATGCGGGCCAGCAGTTCCGGCACCGAGAAAGGTTTCACCATGTAGTCGTCTGCGCCCGTGGCGAGGCCGCGCACGCGCTCGGCCTCCTCGCTCCGCGCGGTGAGCATGATGACGGGGATGTCACGCGTCTCGGGCTTGGCCCTGAGCAGCCGGCAGACCTCGATGCCGGAAATCCCCGGCAGCATCCAGTCCAGCACGATCAGGTCGGGGCGCTCATCGCTGACGAGTTGCACCACCTCTTCGCCTTCCGCCGTGTGGCGGACACGATAGCCTTCCGATTCCAGATTATAGCTGAGGAGAATCTGGATCGGCTCCTCGTCCTCGACGACCAGGATGGACGCGCTCATCTGTCGTCTGACCCCTCGATGTCGATGCGCATCGCGCTGGTCACGTCCTTCTTCGGGCGTTCATCGGTCAGCGGCTTGCCGTGCACGAGGTAGTAAATGTTCTCGGCGATGTTGGTGGCGTGGTCGCCGATGCGCTCCATGTTCTTGGCGCCGAACAGCAGATGCGTGCACAGCGAGATGTTGCGCGGATCTTCCATCATGTAGGTGAGGAGTTCGCGGAAGATCGAGTTGTAGAGCGCGTCCAGCTCCTCGTCGGAGCGCCACACCTCCATTGCCATCTCCGCGTCGGTGCGCGAGTAGGCGTCGAGGATGTTCTTGAGTTCAACCTGCGCCAGGCGGCCCATGCGGGTGACACCGGCCATCAGCTTGCGCGGCAACTGGTCCGACATGGCGTGGGTGCGCTTCGCCGTGTTCTTGGCAAGGTCGCCGATGCGTTCGAGGTCGGAGGCAACGCGGATCGCCACCATGATCTCGCGCAGGTCGCGCGCCACCGGCTGGCGCCTGGCGATGGTCAGGATCGCCCTTTCCTCGATCTGGTGTTCCAGTGCATCGACGCGGTCGTCGTTCTGGATTACCCGGTCGGCGAGTGCCGTGTCACGCCTGGTCAGTGCGTCGATGGCGTCGTCGAGCTGCTGTTCCACCAGGCCGCCCATCTGGGCCAGCATGGTATTCAGCTGCGAGAGGTCCTCGTCATAGGACTTCACGATGTGTTCAGACATTTCTCTCTCCTCAGCCGAAGCGGCCGGTGATGTAATCCTGGGTGCGCTTTTCCTGCGGCGCGGTGAACATCTCGTCGGTGTCGCCGTATTCAACCAGGGTGCCTAAGTGGAAGAAGGCGGTGAGCTGCGAGACGCGGGCAGCCTGCTGCATGGAGTGCGTGACGATGACGATGCAGTAGTTCTGGCGGAGCTCGTCGATCAGCTCCTCGATCCTGGCTGTGGCGATGGGGTCGAGCGCCGAACACGGCTCGTCCATCAGGATCACCTCGGGGTTCACTGCAATGGCGCGGGCAATGCAAAGGCGCTGCTGCTGGCCGCCGGACAGGCCGGTGCCCGGCTGCGCAAGCCGATCCTTCACCTCTTCCCACAGGCCGGCCTTGCGCAGGCTCTTCTCGACAATCTCGTCGAGCTCGGTCTTGCCGGCGGCAAGGCCATGGATGCGCGGACCATAGGCCACGTTCTCGAAGATCGACTTGGGGAAGGGATTGGGCTTCTGGAACACCATGCCGACCTTGGCGCGCAGCTGGACCACGTCGATCTTGGGGTCATAGATGTCATGCTTGTCGACATCGATGAGCCCTGTCACCTTGCAGGTCGGGATCGTGTCGTTCATGCGGTTGATGCAGCGCAGGAAGGTGGACTTGCCGCAGCCCGAAGGTCCGATGAAGGCCGAGACGGCGCGGTCGGGGATGTCGATCGACAGCTTCTTGATGGCTTGCTTTTCACCATAATAGACGTCAACGTCACGCGCGGTAACCTTGAACTGGCCGCTGGCAAGCGCCCGCGGCTTCTCGGGCGTGACAAGGGTCTGGTGGGGGACGTGGGCGTTCATGGGTCTGATCCTCGGTTACCAGCGGCGGTCGAAGCGCTTGCGCAGGTAGATGGCGACGGCGTTGAGTGCGAAGAGAACGACCAGCAGCACCATGATGGCGGCGGCTGTCTTGGACTTGAAGGCGATCTCCGGCAGGTCCGACCACAGGAACACCTGGACCGGCAGCACGGTGGCGGCACTGGTGAAACCCTGCGGAATGTCGGCGATGAAGGCGATCATGCCGATCATGAGCAGAGGTGCCGTCTCGCCGAAGGCGCGGGCCAGCCCCAGGATGGTGCCGGTCATGATGCCGGGCAAGGCCAGCGGCAGCACGTGCTGGAACACCGCCTGCTGCTTCGATGCACCCACGCCGAGCGCGGCCTCGGTGATCGACGGCGGCACGGCCTTGAGGGCAGCGCGCGACGCGATGATGATGGTTGGCAGCACCAGCAGCGCCAGCACGAGGCCGCCCACCACGGGGGCCGAGCGCGGCAATCCGAAGAAGTTCAGGAACACCGCCAGGCCCAGGAGGCCGAAGATGATGGAGGGCACGGCGGCGAGGTTGTTGATGTTCACCTCGATCAGGTCCGTCAACTTGTTCTTGGGCGCGAATTCCTCGAGATAGACCGCCGCCGCAATGCCGAGCGGCAGGGCCAGCGCAAGCGCCACGGCCACGGTGAGGAGCGACCCCACCAGCGCGCCGCGGATGCCCGCGAGCTCCGGCTCGCGCGAGTCGCCCGACTCGAAGAAGCGCCAGGCGAAGGATGTCTGGATACGACCTTCGCTCTTCAGGTCCTCGAGCCACACGGCCTGGGCGTCGCTGATGCGGCGGTTGGATTCCGGTACGGAGAAGGTGAGGCTGTCCCACTGCCCGGCCGGAAGGGTGATGACGGGAAGCTCGGGCGGCAAGATCGCCTCCGCCCTGACATAGCCGTTCTGCATGCCGGTGACGCGCAGGGCACCGCCCTTGAAGCGCACCACCTGGCCCGCCGTGAGGCCGAGCTGCTGTTCCGCCGACTCGCCCGATGTATCACCGGACAGCACATAGCCTTCCTCGCCCTCAAGCCGGGCGATGTTCAGCGTGGCCTTGCCGGCGACCGTGGTCAGATCGGTCAGCATGCCCTGTAGATAGATGCCGGCATCGGCGCCCAGCAGCACCGGCACGCTGACCGTCTTGCCGATCAGCGCGGGGTCGGCCACCACCATCTGGCGCAGCGCATCACCACCGCCGGTGGACAGAAGCGCGCCCAGAGCCTTGCGCTCCGCGCGGCCGGTGACCTGCGGGAACTCGGCCCGGAAGGCATCCTTCACCAGCTTGTCGTAGTTGCCGCCGGCAAGCTGCGCGGGATCGATCTCGGCGGGGTCCACCTTGACGTCCAGCGCCACGGTCTTCTCGGTGAAGGCCGGCAGGCCCCTGGCCACGATGTCGACGAGCAGGATGGCGAGGAACAGCGCCGTGAGGGCGAGGGCCGCCGCGCCATAGAAGCGGAAGCGACGCTCGGAAGCGTAGCGCTTCTTGACCAGTTCGTCCCTGACCTCAGTCATACTGTTCCCGGTATTTCTGCACGATGCGCAGTGCGATGTAGTTGAGGGCGAGCGTGAAGAAGAACAAGACGAAGCCCAGCGCGAAAGCCGACAGCGTCTTGGGCGAGTCGAATTCCTGGTCGCCCACCAGCAGGGTGGCGATCTGAACGGTGATGGTGGTGACGGCGTCCAGCGGGTTGATCGAGAGGTTGGCGGCAAGACCGGCCGCCATGACCACGATCATGGTTTCGCCCACGGCGCGCGAGATGGCCAGCATGAAGGCCGAGACGATGCCGGGCAGGGCCGCGGGCAGCACCACCCGCTTGATGGTCTCCGACTTCGTTGCACCCATGGCATAGGAACCGTCGCGCAGGCTCTGCGGCACGGCGTTGATGATGTCGTCCGACAGTGAAGAGATCAGCGGCACGATCATCATGCCCATGACGAGGCCGGCAGCCAGTGCCGATTCCGAGGCGACGTCGAGGCCGATGGCTTCGCCCGTGCGCCGGATCAGCGGCGCCACGGTGAGGGCCGCGAAGAAGCCCAGCACCACGGTGGGAATGCCAGCGAGGATCTCCAGCACCGGCTTCAGCACGTTGCGCAGGCGCGGCGAGGCATATTCCGCCATGTAGATTGCCGACAGCAGGCCGAGCGGCCCTGCCACCGCGATGGCGATCACGGTGATGAGCAGCGTGCCGACGAGCAGCGGGATCAGGCCGAAGGAGGCGGGCGTGCCAGTGGGCGACCAGTGGCTGCCGAACAGGAATTCAATGGGCGAGACGGAGCGGAAGAAGATCATCGTCTCGAACAGCACCGAGAAGACGATGCCGATGGTGGTGAGCACGGCCACCGCCGAGCAGGCGACCAGAACCACCAGCACCACCCGCTCGAAGGCGTTGCGGGCGCGGAAGTCGGCGGCACTTCGGGAATAGAGCGGGACGGCAGCGATGGCCGCGCCGATGACGGCTGCGGCGGGGGTGACGACGGACTGCGTGCCCAGCACGAGGGCGCTGAGGATGGCCAGCGCCAGCCCGCCGAGCATCGCGCCGGCGGCCACCAGCAGGCCGTGATAGGAAGGCAAGGAGTGAAGCCGCGGCCCATCAGCCACCACCAGCCCCGCGGCACGCGACCGGCCCGCCACATAGGCGATAGCGGACATCAGCACGATCAGCAGGACGGTCCAGAGGAACATGAAAGGCTCCAACTCACGTCAAAAGAAACTAAAGACCAGGGGGCCGGTTCATCCGCGGTCCCCCTGATCCCTCACGTATGCAGTTACTTGAGGCCTTCCGCCGACATCGGCGTCATGTCCTTGGCAACTGCACGGGTCTTGTCGGCTTCGGCGCCCGGAAGCGTCACGATGCCCTTTTCGGCGAGGTAGCCGTCTTCGCCGATGGCCTTGTCAGACACATACTCGGCGACGAATTCGGCCATGCCGGGGATGGTGCCGACGTGCTGCTTCTTGGCGTAGATGAAGAGCGGACGCGACAGCTTGTAGGAGCCATCGGCGATGGTCTCGTACTTGGCTTCCACGCCGTCGATCGGAATGTCCTTGATGGCGTTGGCGTTCTGCTCAACGAAGGAGAAGCCGAAGATGCCGAGCGCGTTCGGGTTGGCGACCAGCTTCTGGACGATCAGGTTGTCGTTCTCGCCGGCTTCCACATAGGCGCCGTCTTCGCGGATCGACTTCCAGACCTTTTCAAAGGCCTTCGCGTCGGCCTTCTTCATGTCGGCCATGGCGGGGATCTTCAGGGCGCCGGCCTCGAGGGCGAGTTCGGCGAAGCTGTCACGCGTGCCGGAGGTGGGCGGCGGGCCCAGCACTTCGATCTTGACGTCGGGAAGCGACGCGTCGACGTCCTTCCAGGTCTTGTTGGGGTTGGCAACAAGCTTGCCGTCCTTGTCCGGGATTTCCTTGGCCAGAGCGAGGAACAGCTGCAGCTTGGAAAGTTCCAGCGGCTGGGCATCCTTCGACTGGGCGACGGAGAGGCCGTCGAAGCCGATCTCGAGCTCAACGATGTCGGTCACGCCGTTCTTGGCGCAATCCTCGAACTCGGCCTTCTTGATGGGGCGCGAGGCATTGGCGAAATCAGGGGTATCCTCGCCGACGCCGGAGCAGAACAGCTTGAGGCCGCCACCGGTGCCGGTCGATTCGACGACCGGGGTCTTCATGCCGGTGGACTTGCCGAACTGCTCGGCCACGGCGGTGGTGAAGGGATAAACCGTCGAGGAACCGACGATGCGGATCTGGTCGCGTGCTGCAAAGGCCGGCACAGCGGTAAGCGCCACGAGGCTGGCGGTCAAAAGAAGGCGTTTCATGTTAGGTCTCTCCTGTCTGAGGCAGCCGGAAGCTAGGGACCCCGCAAAACGGATATGTGACTGTTGGATTACACTATTATGAAGATCTAAGTAATTGATTTTTTGTTCTGATTAAAGAAGGCGCGGCCCTTCGCTTGTCACTTTGCGCGGACTTGGTCCGCGCATCCTTTGCCACGGCTTCCGAAAAGGACGCCCGGATCGAAGTCCGGGGGAGGTGAGCGCGAACGCGCGGCGGCGGGACCAGCTACTCCGCCAGCGGCAGCCGCATCGTGAAGGTGCTGCCCCTGCCGATTTCGGAGGTGATGACCAGCCGTCCGCGGTGACGGTTGACGATGTGCTTGACGATGGCCAGCCCCAGGCCGGTGCCGCCGCGCGAGCGGCTGTCCTGCACGTTCACCCGATAGAAGCGCTCGGTGAGGCGCGGAATATGCTGCTCGGCGATGCCCGGTCCATGGTCGCGCACGCTGACTTCGGCCCACTCGCCGTTCTTGCGCACGATGATCTCGACGAGCTTGCCGGAGCTGCCATATTTCAGCGCGTTCTCGGTCAGGTTCTGGATCACCTGCACCAGTTCGTCGCGGGTTCCCGGCACCGCGAAGGGTCCATCGCTGTCGACGGTGATCTCGCAGCCGAAGTCGCGTGCCATGCCGGAGAGCACATCGCGCACATGGGCGGCAACCTGCGTGAGGTCGACCTCGCCCGATGGCTTGACATGTTCGTTCATCTCGATGCGCGAGAGCGACAGCAGGTCGTCGATGAGGCGGCGCATGCGCTCGGCCTGGCTCTTCATGAGCCCCAGGAATTTTTCCTGCGCCTTCGGGTCGTTCTTCGCGGCTCCCTGGATCGTCTCGAGGAAGCCCGAGAGTGCGGCGAGCGGAGTCCTCAGCTCATGGCTGGCATTGGCCACGAAGTCGGCGCGCATGCGCTCGATCTGCTGCTCGCGCGTCAGGTCGCGCAGCGTGATGAGAACGCCCTTGCCGTGGCCAAGGCAGGAGACATGGGCACGAAAGCTGCGCGGCACCGGCACGCGCACGTCATAGTCGACATTGGCCCCGCCCTCGCCCATCGCCGCTTCATTCACAGCATCGAGCACGGCAGGCACGCGCAATGATGCCGAAAGATGGCGGCCGACCGGATCGGACTCGAGCACCTCGACGGCCTGCTCGTTGGCCAGCGTCACCATGCCCTGCGCATCCACCACCAGCGCCGGATCGGGCATGGCATGGACGAGGTCGACAGGCAGCGGCACGTTGGAAGGCATGGGCCGGAACGCTCGGAGCAATGGACGAAGCATCTGCATTGACGCAGGATTGCAGCCTCATATGACAGATCAATTGCCGGGAGCCTAGAGCCATGACGACTGCGCCTTTCGATGCCGAAAGCCGGTCCCACCTCGCGGCCCAGGCGAAGGACGCAGGCCCGTGGGACCCGGCCTGGCCGCTGGCCCGCCAGCGCCAGGTGTGGGAGGACCAGTGCAAGCGGGTGCGCGCGCGCCGCCCCGACCGGCTGATGGTGGAAGACCTCGATGTCGGCTCGATCCACGTGCGCATCTATCGCCCGCCGGGCGAGCACCCCAAGCCCGGCGTGCTCTATGCTCATGGCGGCGGCTGGACCATGGGCTCCTGCGAAACCCATGACGACCTCTGCGCCGAGCTGGCCGACCAGGCGGACGTGGTGGTGGTGTGCTTCGACTATCGCCTGGCGCCCGAACACCAAAGCCCCGCGCAGGTCGAGGACGCGCTGACGGTGCTGGACTGGATGAAAAGCGGCGGCCGCGCCATCGGCATCGACCCCACCCACATCATCGCGGCGGGTGACAGCGCAGGCGGCCAGGTGGCGGCGGGCGTGGCACTGGCGATCAAGCGGGACGGCGGGCCTCGCCTGCGCGGCCTGGTGCTCATCAACCCCGCCGTCGGCGCGGACATCGAGACAAGGTCCTACCTTGAACACGCCAATTCTCCGGCTTTGAGCCGGGCGGAGATGATCGAAAGCCTCGAGGCGCTGCTCGGGCCGCAAGGCTCGGCAAACTGGAGCGACCCGCTGGGTGCGCCCAACACGGCGCAGGACGTGTCCGGCCTGCCACCAACCTTCATCACCGTGGCCGCACACGACCCGCTGCATGACGATGGCGTGGTCTTCGCGGCGAAGCTTAAGGCGGCGGGCGTTCCCGTCAGCCTGCGCGAGGAGCCCACGCTCGCCCACTCCTACTGGCGCTCACGCCACCACAGCAAGGCGGCGATGGCAGGCTTCAGGGCGATCGCGCAGGCGGTTCGTCATCTGGCACACGCGGGCGCGCTTCAGCCGTACTGACAGCCGGGCAGCACGCAGAGCATTTCAAAGAGGAAGTTCGCCCCGATCAGTGCGGTGTTGCCGACAGGATCGAGAGGCGGAGACACCTCGACGAGATCACCACCCACGAGGTTCAGGCCCCGGCAGCCGCGGATGATCTCGAGCGCCTGCCACGTCGAAAGGCCGCCCACTTCGACCGTGCCGGTGCCGGGCGCGAAGGCCGGGTCGAGGCTGTCGATGTCATAGGTGAGATAGGCCGGCTGGTTGCCGATCTTGGCGCGCACCTGCTCCATCAGGGGAGCGAGCGACTTGTACCAGCACTCCTCGGCGGTCACCACGGTGAAGCCCTGCTGCCTGGTCCAGTCGAAATCATCGGGCGAATAGCCCGAGCCGCGCAGGCCGATCTGGAAGCTCTTGTCGCAGGCGAGAAGGCCCTCCTCCACCGCGCGGCGAAAGGGCGTGCCATGGGCGATCTTCTCGCCGAACATCTCGTCGTTGATGTCGGCATGGGCATCGATATGGATCAGCGCCACGGGGCCGTGCCTCTTCTTCATGGCGCGCAGGATGGGAAGCGTCAGCGTGTGGTCGCCACCCAGCGTGAGGGGCGTGCAGTTCTCGGCCAGGATCGCGTCATAGGCCGTCTCGATGATGCCCACCGTCTTCTTCAGGTCGAAGGTGTTGATCGCCACGTCGCCGATGTCGGCCACCTGGAAGGACTCGAAGGGCTTGGCGCGAGTGGCCATGTTGTAGGGGCGGATCATGCAGGACTCGGCGCGGATCTGGCGCGGCCCATGGCGCGTGCCGGAGCGGTTCGAAGACCCGATGTCGATCGGCACGCCGACGAAGCAGACGTCGAGTCCTTTCGCGGTCGTCTGCGTCGGCAGCCGCATCATGGTGGCGGGGCCGGCGAAGCGCGGCATGTCGTTGCCGCCGAGCGGCTGGTTGAACTGGGTCATCTGCGAAGCACTCCTTGGCGTTGGCGCGCATGATAGGGCCGCGACGGCCCGCTTCAACCCCCTGCCCGTTGCAGCTTCAGGCGGCGCGCTGCCGCAGGGCGGCAAAGGGCACCATCTGGCGGCGGCCCGCGTCCCACAGGGTGAGGCGCACGCAGGCAAGGCTCTGCCACAGGGTGAGGCGCCCGATGGTGCGCAGCTCGGGATAGTCGGCCAGCGCCTCGGGCAGGCGGTAAAAGGGAATGCGGCTGGAGAGATGGTGAAGGTGGTGGATGCCGATGTTTCCGGTGAGCCACATCAGCCAGCGCGGCAGGTCGTAGAAGGAACTGCCATGCAGTGCCGCATCCGGTTGCGACCAGTCGGTGGCGGGCTGCCAGTAGGTCTGCTCGAACTGGTGCTGCACATAGAACAGCCAGACGCCGATCGAGGCGCCCACCACCATCATCGGCAGGTAGAGCAGCAGGAAGGTGGAGGGGCCCATGAGCCAGATGGCGAGCGCGAAGAGCACCGCGATGCCAAGGTTCGTCAGCATGGTGCTGAGCCACGGCATGCGGCCCAGCCTGGTGGCGCCCACCGGCAGCCGGTGCTGGAGCAGGAACAGGAAGCTGGGCCCCAGCCCGAACATCACCAGCGGGTGGCGATAGAGGCGATACTTGATGCGGCCCCAGCGGCCGCGCGCGAGATATTCCTCAACCGTCAGCGTGTCGATGTCGCCGATGCCGCGGCGGCCAAGGTTGCCGGAGCCCGCGTGGTGCAGCGCGTGCGAGTGGCGCCAGAAGTCGAAGGGTGTGAGCGTCAGCACGCCCAGCACGCGGCCGGTCCAGTCATTGGCCAGGCGCGAGGAGAAAAAGGCATTGTGGCCGCAGTCGTGCTGGATCATGAACAGCCTGACGAGCAGCGCGCCCGAGGGGATCGCCAGCAGCGCGGGCAGCCACGCACTCACCCCTGCCATCAGCCACATCGCTGCCCACAGGCCTGCGAGGAGCAGCGAAGTCACCACCAGTTCGAAGGTGGCGCGGCGATTGTCGGGACTTTTGTAGCTATCGAGGCGGAGCTTCCAGGCGTTCGAGCCGACGGTCATGCGGGGGACATCTCAGGGAGGTTCAGAAGCGCGCCGCAGGCACGGCCAGCGGCAGTTCGGTGATCCCACGCTGGCATGTCGAGAAAACGTGCGGTTCCCCCCGAATATGGCCCTCTCCAGCCCGATTACAACGTGAATGTGCCGCCGGGGTTCCGTGCGGCAAAGAAAAAGGCCCCGCGAGCGGGGCCTTGGAGTTTGGCTTGGGAGAACTGGGACCGGTTCAGAGCACGGTGACGCGGGCGCCGAGCTTGACGTAGCGGTAGAGCTCGCTCACGTCCTCGTTCAGCATGCGGATGCAACCCGAGGAGGCGGCCTTGCCGATGGAGGAGGGCTCGTTGGTGCCGTGGATGCGGTAGATTGACGAGCCGAGGTAGATGGCGCGGGCGCCGAGCGGGTTGTTGGGGCCGCCTGCCATGTGGCGGGGAAGGTCGGGGCGGCGCTTGCGCATTTCCGCCGGCGGGCGCCAGTCCGGCCACTTGACCTTGGAGGAGACCTGGTGCGAGCCCTTCCACTCGAAGCCCTTCTTGGCGGTGGCGACGCGATACATCACCGCCTGGCCGTCACCCAGCACATAGTAGAGCCGGTTCTCTCTGGTGTTGATGATGATGTCGCCCGGATTGGCCGCAGCCTCGAAGGCAACGAGCTTGCCGCGCTTGAAGCCCTGTATCTGGCCGGTGACGTCATCGGGGCTGGCCGAGGCCGGGACAATGGTGATGCCCTGGATGGTGCCATCCTGCTGGCTGGGGGCGACCTGGCCCGCGAAGGCGGTGGTGGCGAGGAGGCCAAGCCCGAAGGCAGCGGAGGCGATGGTGGTGAAGAGCTTGTTCATGGCCGTTTCCCTTGATCCCTGTTGGCCGCCGGTCTGTTCCGGCGATCGCTTGCTTTCGATGTCTGAGCTTGTAACCTCAGGCCCGGCCGGTTTCTGTGCCGGGCGTCACACGGCGAAAAATCTTGGACGAAATCGAAAGAAAACATGCCGGCCTCGAAGATGCGGGCATCCGCGACTTCCTGATCGCGGGCGAGCGCTTCTACCCGCCCGATGCGGTGAACTTCACCATGGCCGAGCAGCGCGCCTTCTATGACCGCTATTGCGCGCATTTCCGGAAGGCCCGGCCCGCGGGGGTTTCAGCCGAAGACGGGCGCTATGGAGGCGTGCCCTGCCGGCATTACCGGCCGAAGGGGGCCGCCAACGCGCCGCTCATGGTCTACCTGCACGGCGGCGGCTTCGTGCTGGGCGGGCTCGACAGCCATGACGACGTCTGTGCGGAGATCTGCGACGGCGCCCGGATCGAGGTGGTGGCGGTGGACTATCGCCTTGCCCCCGAGCACCCCTTCCCGGCCGCCTTCGAGGACTGCTGGGCGGCGCTGACGGCCATCGCCTCCACCAATGCCGAGATCATCGTCGGCGGCGACAGCGCGGGCGGCAACCTCGCCGCCGCACTAGCACTCAAGGCCCGCGACGAAGAGGCCCCGCGCCTCAAGGGCCAGGTGCTGATCTACCCCGGGCTGGGCGGCGACATGACCGCCGGCTCCTATGTCACCCAGGCCACGGCACCGGGGCTCTCGACGGCTGACGTCCAGTTTTACCGCGACACCTACAAGGGGGGCGGCGCGAAATTCGCCGAACCACTGCGCGAAACCAATTACCGCGGCCTGCCACCGGCCTTCCTCGTGGCCGCCGCCCTCGACCCGCTGCACGACGACTGCTTCGCCTATGCCGCGCGGCTCGCCGCGGCAGGCGTGCCCGCCATGGTTCGTGACGAACCCCTGCTCGTCCACGCTTTTCTCCGTGCACGGAACATGAGCCTGCCCGCACGGGCGAGCTTCGACGCCATCACCGCCGCCTGCGCAAGCCTTGCGCATTTCGGCCGCCTTCCGCCTGAGAGGACCTGAATGACCATCACCACCAAGACCGACTTTCCCTCGTCCGTGAAGGAAATCGAGAACCTGTGGATCCCGCTTTCCGACGGCACGAAGCTGGCCGCGCGCATGTGGCTTCCGGTGGATGCCGAGGAAAACCCGGTTCCCGTCCTGCTCGAGTATCTTCCCTACAGGAAGCGCGACGGCACGCATGTGCGCGATGCCCTGACCCACCCTTACTTCGCAGGCCACGGCTATGCCGCGATCCGCGTCGACATGCGCGGCAACGGCGACTCGGAAGGGCTGATGTTCGACGAATATGCGCAACAGGAGCAGGACGACGCGCTGGAGGTGATCGCCTGGCTGGCCACCCAGCCCTGGTGCAACGGCAAGGTCGGCATGTTCGGCATTTCCTGG
Source organism: Rhizobium sp. Q54 (assembly GCA_945889445.1). Classification (GTDB taxonomy): domain Bacteria; phylum Pseudomonadota; class Alphaproteobacteria; order Rhizobiales; family Aestuariivirgaceae; genus Aestuariivirga. The sequence goes on along the minus strand of CAMDBX010000009.1, from coordinate 20,210 downwards.
GGCGGCTTCAACGCGCTGCAGGTGGCGGCCAGGAAGCCCCCTGCGCTGAAGGCCATCGTCACCATCTGTTCGACCGATGACCGCTATGAGGATGACGTCCACTACAAGGGCGGCACGGTGATCAACGAGATGCTGGGCTGGGCCGCCACCATGCTGGCCTATTCCTCACGCCCGCCGGACCCCCTGATCGTGGGCGAGCGCTGGCGCGAGATGTGGATGGAGCGTTTGGAGAACGAGCCCTTCCTCGTCATTCCCTGGCTCAGCCACCCGCACCGCGACGATTACTGGAAGCACGGCTCGGTGTGCGAGGACTACGCCAAGATCGAGGCTCCCACGCTGGTGGTGGGCGGCTGGAACGACGCCTATTCCAACGCGGTGCCGCGCCTGATGAAGGGGATGCGCACCACCAGGAAGGCCATCATCGGGCCATGGGCGCACAAGTACCCGCACTTTGCCGTGCCGGAACCGCGCATCGGCTTCCTGCAGGAAGCCTTGCGCTGGTGGGACCAGTGGCTGAAGGGATCGGCCACCCACATCTCACGCGACCCGGACTATCGCTATTACGTGATGGAGCCGTGGAAGCCCGGTTCCTTCCCGACGAAGATCGAGGGCCGCTGGATCGGCGACAGCTTCTGGGGCTTCGGCCATGTGGAGGTGAAGAAGTGGTGGCTCAACGCCGGCGGCATCGGGCCCACGGCGGGCAAGGAGACGCCACTCTCCATCTGCTCGAAGCAGACCACGGGCGCTGACGGCGGCGAATACTGCATCATCTGGCTTGGCCCCGAATTCCCGGGCGACCAGGCGAAGGACGATGCCCAATCGATCACCTTCGAGACGCCGGCGCTGGTGACCGACATCGACATCGTGGGCCCGCCGGCCCTCGACCTCGAGTTCTCGGTGGACAAGCCGGTGGCGCATATCGCGGTCAGGCTCAACGACGTGTGGCCCACGGGCGAGGTTTCGCGCATCACCTATCACCTGCAGAACCTGTGCATGAGGGACAGCCGCGAGAACCCGATGCCGCTGGAACCGGGCAAGCACTATCGCATGAAGATCAAGCTCGACGACATCGCCTGGCGGGTGCCGAAAGGCCACAAGCTGCGCGTGGCGATTTCCACCTCCTACTTCCCGATCATGTGGCCGGCACCCGAGGCCGCCACGGTGACGGTCTATGCGGGCAAGTCGCAGCTGCACCTGCCGCTCCGCAAGGACGTGGCAGGCGAATCGCCCGTCACATGGCCGGAGGCCGAGGCGGCAGCACCGGTGGACCAGACGGAGATCACGCCCGCCTGGAACAAGCGCGAGACGGTGACCGACCCCGAGACCGGCGAACTCAAGATCGAGATCGTCGACGACTTCGGCGAACAGGAGCTGCACCCGCACGGGCTGGTGATCGGCGGCGCGGGGCGCGAGAAGTACTCGATCATGCCGGACGACCCGCTCTCGGCGAAAATGGAAACCCACTGGACGGAAACGCGCCGCCGCGGCGACTGGAACATTCGCACCGAAACCTACGGGCGGCTGACGTCGACCGCGCGGCACTGGGTCGTGTGGGGCAAGATCGAAGCCTATGAGGGCGAGGAGCTGGTGTTCGAGCGGGAATTCAACGAGGAAATCCCGAGGTTGCTGCAGTGAACCGCCTCCCCCTGCTTCTGCGCATTCTGATCACCGGGCTTGCCGCGGCGACGGCGGCGGATATCGGGCGGACCATTTACCAGGCGCTGACCGGATTTCCGGCGGTGAACTGGAGCGTCACCGGGCGGTGGTTCCTGATGGTGCTGCAGGGCCAGCCCTATGTGGCCAATGTGGGCGCGGCGCCGGCGCTGCCCCATGAGCTGATTGCCGGGCATGCGGCCTATTACACGATCTCGGTGATCTTCGCGGGCGTGTACCTTCTGCTGTTGAAGGCGACGAAGCGGGAGCCTTCGCTCTGGAACGGGCTGCTGTTCGGCTGGGTGACCATGGCGTTTCCCTTCCTGGTGCAGATGCCGCTGATGGGGATGGGCGTGCTGGCGAGCGCCACGGCAACGCCCTGGCTGATCATCGGGCGCACGCTGGTGCACCATTCGAGCTTCGGGCTGGGGCTGGCGATTGGCGCGATGGTGACCCGGCCAAGATGAGGGCGGTCATGCAATCGGTTGAGGAATTTTATCCTTGACTTTTTATTCCTAGAATGCTACATTCCCGGCCATGGTGATGTTCCTCACATGGCTGGTCGGATGGGTACTCGGAAAGCTTCTAGGACAGCTGGGCGACCAGCTTGCCCATGAAGGCCTCGCACTTCCGGAGTTCAGACGTTTCGATCCACTCGTCCGGCTTGTGGGCCTGCTCGATGGAGCCGGGGCCGCAGATGACGGCCGGGATTCCGATCTGCTGGAAGAGGCCGGCCTCGGTGCAGTAGCTCACCGCATGGGTGGAATTGGCGCCCGCCAGGTGGAGGGCCAGATTCTCCGCCGGGGAATCCTTCTCCGGGGCAAGGCCGGGAACGCTGTTGACCGCCTCGGTGGCAATCCCCGTTTCCGGGGCCAGTGCCTTCATCGCGGGTTCCAGCTTGCGGGAGAAGGTGTCGAAGCGGTGCGGAACGTAATCGGGGTCGGCGGTGGGAAGGAGTCTCGTCTCCCACTGGAAGGAACACTTGCGCGGAATGATGTTCTTGGCGGTGCCGCCGCCGATCACGCCCACATGGATGGTCGAATAGGGCGGGTCGAAGCGGTGGGTGGGATCGCCCAGCGCGATCAGGTGCTCGCGGATGCGGCCCATCTCGGACAACAACTCGCCCGCCACCATGATGGCGTTGACGCCATGGTGGGTGAGGCTGGAGTGCGCCTCGAGGCCCGTCACTTCGGTGGAGAAGGTGACGGCGGACTTGTGGGCGTTGACCACCTTCATGGAGGTGGGCTCGCCGACGATGACGGCGCGCGGCTTGGGCAGATTGTCACGCATGTGGGCAACGAGCGGGCGGACACCCTTGCAGCCCACTTCCTCGTCGCAGGACAGCGCCAGATGGATGGGCGACTTCAAGTTGGCCTTGAGGAAGTTGGGCACTTCCGCCAGGCAGACGGCAAGAAAGCCCTTCATGTCACAGGTGCCGCGGCCGAAGAGCCTGTCGTCACGCGCCGTCAGTTCGAAGGGGTTCGACGTCCAGGGCTGGCCATCGACCGGCACCACGTCGGTGTGACCCGACAGCACGATGCCGCCGGCAATGGCGGGGCCGATGGTGGCGAAGAGGTTGGTCTTGCGGTTCGCCTCATAGTCGACGCGGAAATGCGGCACGCCCCAGCCGTCGAGATAGTCCTCGACGAATTCGATCAAGGGAATGTTGCCGTCACGGCTTGTCGTGTCGAAGGCGATGAGGCGGGCCAGCATCTCCTCGGTGGAATAGGTTTTGCCTGTCATGGTCACTTCAGTTGATGGCGTGTTTCTCGTGCGGGCTGTCGAGCGAGAAGGGCGGAATCTCGACGTTGATCAATTCGCCGGAGGCGAGCTGCATCTGGTAGGCGCCGACCATGAAGCCCGATGAGGTTTTCAGGGGGCAGCCGGACGTGTAGCTGTAGCTGTCACCCGGCTTGATCACCGGCTGTTCGCCCACCACACCCGCGCCGCGAACCTCCTGCACGTGGCCCGACGCATCGGTGATCTTCCAGTAGCGGGTGCGCAGCGTAACCGCTTCGCGACTGTGGTTCTCGATGGTGATGGCATAGGCCCAGACGAAATGGCTCTCCTCCGGCTTGGACTGGCCGTCGAGGTATTTCGGGTGGACAATGACCTTCACGCCCTGGGTGATGCGCTCATACATGGCGGCAGTTTAGCCCATGTTGCGGGGTTTTCCACAGCGAACACTTGCCAAGCCCGCATCATTTCCGCCATGTGGAGGCATGGGAACCACGCTCGAGCCCCGCGGCATCCTGCCCGCCCGCGCCATTGCCCGCTATTGCGAGGAAGGGCTGATCCGGCTTGCCCGGCCGGTGGATGCCGACCAGATCCAGCCGGCCAGCCTTGACCTGCGGCTGGGGCCGTGGGCCTATCGGGTGCGCGCCTCCTTCCTGCCAGGTCCACGGTCCACCGTGGAAGCCCGGGTGAAGGAACTGGCGCTGCACCGCATGCCGCTGACCGATGGCGCGGTGCTGGAGACGGGTTGCGTCTATATCGTGCCGCTCCAGGAAAGCCTGAAGCTGCCGAAGGGCGTGGCGGCTGCGGCCAATCCCAAGAGCTCCACCGGGCGGCTGGACATCTTCACCCGCGTCATCACCGATCATGCGCAGGAGTTCGACAAGGTGCCGGAGGCCTATGAGGGCCCGCTCTATGCCGAGATCTCGCCGCGCACCTTCCCCATCCTGGTGCGCGAGGGCTCGCGCCTGTCGCAGATCCGCTTCCGCCAGGGGGCAACGCTTGCCACCGACGCGCTGATCCGCGCGTTGCATGACAAGGAAGGTCTGATCTCGTCGGGCGAAGTGAACATCGACAACGGGCTGGCACTTTCCGTCGACCTCTCGACGCTTGGAGCGGATGGCCCGGTGGGCTTCCGCGCCAAGCGCCATGCGGGGCTCGTCGACGTGGACGCCAAGGGCGCGCTTGCGGTTCACGATTTCTGGGAACCGATCTGGCAGCGCGGCTCGCTGGTGCTGGACCCCGACCAGTTCTACATCCTCGCCTCCAAGGAAGCGGTGCGCGTGCCGCCGGCCTTTGCCGCCGAGATGGTGCCGTTCAACCCGCTGGTGGGCGAGTTCCGCGTTCATTACGCCGGCTTCTTCGACCCCGGCTTCGGGCATTTGTCAGGACACGGAGAGGGTGCGCGCGCCGTGCTGGAAGTGCGGAGCCACGAGGTGCCGTTCATTCTCGAGGACGGGCAGATCATCGGGCGGCTGGTCTATGAACCGCTCACCGAAGCGCCCGAGCGCGTCTATGGCCAGGGCATCGGCTCCAACTACCAGAAGCAGGGCCTGAAGCTGTCGAAGCACTTCAAGGCCTTCGACCCCGCCCAGCGCTGAGGCGCACGCAATCGACCGGATTTTCATGTCTCTCCCGCGTGGCGGCACTGCGCGCCTGTCAGCTTGCCGTCAGGATAGCGTCAGTGTTGCGACAGGCCAGATGCGCAAGTGTGCATGCGTCATCCAGTGACACGGCGCCATGAGGCTCCGGACAACGACAACCAGGAGAATATCATGATCGATCGCCGCAAGCTTCTGTCCACCATCGCCCTCTGCACGCTCGTGCTGTTCGCCACCACGGCGGCCGGCTACGTGGGCCCCGCCTTCGCCGACAAGGGCAGCAGCCATGATGGCGGCGGCAACGACGACAGCGGCAGCGACGACAACGGTAGCGACGACAACGGCAGCGACGACAACGGCAGCGACGACGACGGCAGCGACGACGACGGCAGCGACGACAACGCCGGCGACGACTCGGTAGATGACAACCCCGGCGCCTCCACCCGCAACCGCGGCGGCCGGGCCTGCGCAGCCGGCACCAACTGCTCGAAGGGCTGAGCCCCTAGCCACTTCCGCATCGGCTGCTTCGGCGGGGCCCCCAAGCCCCGCCGATTTTCGTTGGTTCCGGAAGGTGCGGCGCGGCATGCCCGCCACTGCTAGGCAGAATCACGGATTGCCCTGCCCCGCCACGATGAACGAGTAAGGACCCTGTGCCCCACCCGCCGGGACGGGAGCATGTTCACGTCAGACGGGTGCGAGATGACAGACCAGGCCAAGCAGAACCGCCGCAATTTCGTGACCTCGATGATGGGTGGTTCGCTGGCGGCCGCGGCCGCCGCGGGCCTGCCGGCAGCCGAGGCCCAAGCCGAGAGCCTGCCGCCCGAGGGCCTGAGCGCCGACGATGCGATGGCGCATTACTGGAACAAGCCGCTGTCCGAGCTCGTCGACATCGGCCCCTACAACGCAACGCCCGCCGAGATGGAACGGCACCGCGTCTATGCCAATCTCGTGCTCGCGCTGCTGCATGGCTATTTCAACGGCAACAAGGATGGCGAAACCGGCGAATATCCGTGGCAGCCATCACAGCGCATTGCCGGCACCGGGACGCAGTCACTCTATGCGGGCGGGCGATACCTTGGCCACAACATCTGCTGCATCGCGGTCGATGGCGACGGTGACATCATCGACTTCGACTTCAATCACAACTCGATCTTCAACAGCTCGGTGGAACATGCCGAGGCGCGGCTGATCAAGCGCATCTTCAGCCTCGCCGACATCCACCAGGACTGGGACAGCGCGCTGGGAACGGATGACCGCTGGAACCTCTCACCGGCGGGCGAGAAGGCGCCGATGCGGGGCCAGATGGACGACGACTACGGCAAGTCGCTGTCGAGCGTGACGATCTACACCTCGCTCGAATCCTGCGCGCAGTGCTCCGGCATCATGACGCTGGCCAACATCAAACAGGTTGTATTCCTGCAGCCAGACCCGTCGCAGTACATGATCGGCAAGATCATGTACCGCCTGTCGCGCAAGGCGGGCGAGACCGGCGGCCCCGGCGCCCCGCGCCCGATTTCCGCGGCGGAGGTGGGCATTGCAGCGAGCCAGCGCCTGGCGGATGACTACAAGAGCTTCCAGGCCAAGGTGGGCACGGGGCCGGGCAAGATCCCCTTCCACAAGCCGGCGGGATCGGACGCCGACCCGGCGCAATGGTCGGGGAGCGCCTCGATCACCTCCTTCCTGTGCAGCGACCTGGCACTGGCCAGCTACGCGTCAGGCCGGGAGGCGCTGGACGCCATGGCGCTCGCCCACCCTGATTTCCGCCCGGAAGGGCAAGGCATGCTGTCCAACGCCGAGGTGCTGGGCCAGGTGCGCCACTTCCTGAACTATGCCCTGACGGAGGGCCGCCGCGGCACGCCGCACCGCTGACGCCGGCCGCAAGGACCGGGACAGCCACTGCTTGCCCAGCATTCCGCGCCATTCCGGATTTTGTCAGCCTCGCGACAGGCTGACTACGCCATTGTGTCAGGGTAAGTTCAATCGTTATCTGGGATTAAGACGTGTTCCGGACGACGGCAAACAAGGAGAACGACATGACCGACACCGTGAACATGAACAAGGACCGCCGCAAGCTGCTGTCGCTTCTCGGCCTGGGCGCCGTTGGCGCCTTCGTTGCTCCTGCCATCCTGCAGGTGAGCAGCGCCCGCGCTTCTGGCAACAACAGCGGCGGCAGCTCCGGCGGCAGCGACGGCGGCGGCAGCTCGGGTGGTTCTGACTCCAGCGGTTCGAGCTCGGGTGGTTCGAGCTCCGGCGGTTCAAGCTCCGGCGGTTCAAGCTCGGGTGGTTCGAGCTCCGGCGGTTCAAGCTCGAGTGGCTCGAGCTCGGGCGGTTCGAGCTCGGGTTCGACGGACGACGACACCGATGACTCTTCCTGCTCAGTCGGCACCAACTGCTCGAAGGGCTGAGCTGCATGGTCGGCGTGAGCCGAAAGTAAGGACTAAATTGGCCCGGGTTCACTTTGACTTTGAGGGCTGCACGGTTCCGGCGGACATCGATTGTCCGCCGGAACTGTTCGTTGCGCTCGCCTCGTTCGGCGTTCCCGCCGAGGAGGCCGCAGAACCCGGGCCTGCATCGATCATCGTAAAGTCGAGGGCCGGAAAGTTCCATCTTTCCGGCCCTGCCTATCTGAGCCCCTTCAGCGTCGAGGGGCTGGACGCGGTTGCGGGCTCCATCATGGCGGGGCTGGCCGCCTGCAAGAGCCTGGCCGTGCCCCCCAACATGCTCTGCATTCATGGCGCCTGCGCCAGCATGAACGGGAACAGCTACCTCGTTCTCGCGCCCTTCGGCGGTGGCAAGAGCAGCCTGGTGGCCGAGCTTGCCGCGCTGGGCGCCGACATCCTGGCTGACGACGTGGTGCTGGTGGACACGCAGGCGCTGACGATTGCCGGCCTGCGCATTCCGATGCGGCTGCGGCAGGGCTTCGTCAAAAGCGCGGGACCCGCCATGCGAGACTGGATCGACGCGCGCAGCATCATGCGCGGCAAGCGCTATGCCTACCTCACGACCGAGGCGCTGACGGCGGGCGCGCGGCCCCTGACCGACATCGTTCTGCTCAATCGTGCCCCCGACACAGCGGAAGCGCTGCCGCTGCTGGAGCCGGCTTCGCACGGGACGCTCATCCCGCGCATTCTCTGGCACAACATGTCACGCCACCACGCGCCCTCGGCAATCGCCGGCATGGCGGCGCGGCTGGCCGAGAGCCTTCGCGGCAGCATCCTGCACTTCGCCGATGCCGGACAGGCCGCACGCCTCCTGCTGCGCGGCGAGATGTCCGCAGCCACCGCCGCGCCGCGATCCCTGCACGAGAGCAGCCAGCGCGACGACCTGCACATCACCCGGACCGACCGTGGCGCCATCATCGCCGACGACGAGACGGGGCGGGTCTTCGAGATCAACGAGAGCGCCCACGTCATGCTCACCGTGCTGCAGAAATTCGACGACGACGAGACAGCCTGGGACATGCTCTGCGCGATCTACCCCGACGCACCCCGGCGCGAGCTCGCCAAACAGCTTGCGCTCTGCCTGCGGCAGTTCGCCGAGGCCGGCCTCATCGACATTTCCCGCGCCCAGTCCTTCCGGATCAATTCAGAGTCACCCTAATGCTTGCCCTTTCCCAAAAGCTCAGAGCCCTGCACAGATGGATGGGGCTGATCCTGTTTCCATGGGTCATCATCTATGGCCTGACCGGGCTCTACATGAACCATGGCGACCTCATCCTCTCACTGTTCCCGCGCGACCATATTGAACAGGCACTGGTTGACGACCAGCCGGGCCTGCGCGGCGATGCCGAGCAAGCCAAGGACTGGCTGCACCAGCAGCCCTTTGCACCCATCAGCAAGAGCCTGAAGGACGGTGTCTACTATGGGCACCCAGCGTGGTTCATTGCGCTCAAGGACGACAGCGAGCTTGTCGTCTTCAAAAACAGCGCGCAATACGTGGTCCGCGCGCCCTATCGGCGCACGCTTTATGCCGGAGACGGCAGCCTACTCGACAGCAAGTTCTACTGGGGGCGCATCCTCAGCGAGTTCCACAAGCGCGGTCTGGTTGCCTCACCCTTCGGCAGTTTTCTGGCAGATGCCTTTTCGATCATCCTCATCAGCTTCGGCGTCTCGGGGCTGGCGGTGTGGGGACTGCCGAAGCTGAACCGCGTGCTCGTCCGTTCACGCAGCGGCAGGGCCACGCCACGCGGCTAGCATCAAGCCGCCGAGGTCAGTCGCGGTTCAGCATATCGAAGATGCCCAACATGAGGTCATGGCGAAGTCGTGGGGCATGTTGCGTGTACATGCCCTGAAATCGCAACTTTTACGCGTTTATTCGGTGACACAAGTTTCTTTCCTGACGCAGTGCGGAACGGTATGACAGGCACTGACTGAATTGCCCGAGGCGGCGCGGGGCACCCCGCAGCAACCCTCTCGCCCGCAGTGCAGCCATTCTTGACGGCCGCGACGAAGGTTACCCGACCAAAGCTCATGGGCATGGAGACGACCGGTGCCGCATTTTCTGGTTCAGTGGAAGTTCAATCCACAATCCTTCGAGACCATGAGGCAGAAGCCGCTCGACCGCTACGCGACCTCGGTGAGGCTGGCAGAGGCATTCCATGGCTCGATCGTCAGCATGTACAACCGCATGGGCGCCTATGACGGCATGGGCATCTTTTCGTTTCCGGATGTCATTCACGCCGCCGCGCACTCGGTCCACGCGCTGGCCACGGGTGGCTTTCTCAAGCACGAGTGCGAACAGCTGCTGAGCCCGTCCGAATACAAGCTGGCACTGCTGATGAGCCATGACACCGCCACCGATTACCTGCCGCCGAACCAGCAGGACGGCGCGTGAAGGCACCGCTGCTGCGCCGTTCTGCACCGCATCGGCAGCGTGAGAGCTATTTCACAAAGAGATCGGTGCCATCGAAGCTGGTTGACGCGTTGAACCTGTCGAAGCTGATTCAATGACGATGGCGCCGCCTGATCTGTCGTAAAGGGCAAAGGAAAGCGTTGACAGTGAAGGTCATGCACTGGTCATTCACGCCCTCGTGCAGCGCGTCCTACCGGGCGTTGGGAACCATTCCCTTCAGCGTGACCCCGAGAATGGCGTGCCTGGTGTTGAACGCCAGGCCCTCCTTGCCATCGGGCGTCACAGATTCAATCGTCGATCCAGCGGGATAGTAGGTCGGCTCATCCGGCTTGCATTCCAGGGTATTCGTTGGTCCTGCCCTGATACCTGTTGCCACGCGCATCCTTGAGCATGAGCACCGTGCAGGCAAGGCCATTTGTTGCCAGCGACAGGCTGGGCAGCGCAGCCAGCATGCCCCGCCTGATGAAATGACGTGTCATGAGTACCTCCCGGAATTCGCAATGAACGGGCAGGCTACCCCACTTCGGTCATTCGGTATCGAAGTGTTTGTGCGCCGCACCTCAGCGGATGGAGGGAGACGCAGCTCCGTGGAGCTAATGGCGAATGCGGGCGGGGCCGCCTTTGTGCACGCCAATGCGCCAGCATCTTGAAACGTGGCAGCTCTGGCTGGATCTCCTGGTGACGTGCGGCCCAGTCATTCATCAGCGCAATTCAATGGCGCGCAAGAACAGCCGAATACCGGGTGCGAGACAGTGGCGCGGTTCAGGGCGTCGCGCCGTGACCCGTTGCGATCGAGCTTTCGACAAGGGCGAGAAGCACCTCTCGGGCAATGAGGGGAAACTCGAGATGAAGATCATCGACAAGACCATGCTTGTCTGTTGCCCGACCGGCATCGGCGTTTGCCTGAAGAATCGCCGTGATACGCAGGATAGCATCCATATGAATTCTCAAGTCCTTTGCACGGCAATACTGCCGAAGCACAGAGCCAAGTCTGGCGTGAATGCCCTGATGCTTATATGATGGCTCACAGGCCCATTTGCGATGTATTACTGTCTGCTAAGCCTCTACGTGGTCGCTTTGCCGCATGATCGCAATTCAGTCGCTCTCACCGACTGACTTCCGGGCCAACACTTCAAGCACAAGCCGGATGATGTCCAACGGACTGACCCCGCTGCAGTATCGGGCGACGATGGCGCCGATGGCTGCCGGGTCGACGTCGCCAATCGCATCAACAGGCTCGCGCGTCTCAGGAAGTGTCACTGCATCAGTCCTTGATGAGAGATAGCAATACACTTCTTCTTCAAGTGGGACTGTTCGCTTTTGCTCACCGCATGGATCGTCAGGTGCGCCTCTGCACGACGAACTGGCCTGCGCCAGCCCAAGCTGCAAGTAATGAACTCAGGGCCGGGACATACCTTGAAGCCTTGTCCCTATTTCATTCGGCGACAACCCAACAAGGCAATCCAGACTGAGCCACGCACCATTCGGGAAGAGTGGACGCGACGCTCCACAGCAATCACAAAAGGGATCTCATGGAAGGGGTCTTTCACGCAGTCGAGTGCGGCCACCTGCATCCGCGCGCGGACTTGCCAGCGGTTGTCCTTCTTGCCTGGTCGGCAGAGACTCGAGCCCTCGCCGCCCGCAGGGTGCGTGAAAATACCAAACCTCAGGCTGTGGCTATCTGCTATTACCAGGACTTTCAACAGCCAGCCGATCTGGTATGGACCGGCAACGATCAATGAAAGGTATTTTCCCGTGTTGTCTTCCTGCATCTCCAAGCTCGGTCGCATGGTCCTCGCCTCGGCCACCATCCTGGCAACCTCGATGGCGCCTTCACAGGCCTGCACCGACTTGCGCCTGACGAACAAGGACGGCACCACCGTCAGCGGACGTACCGTCGAGTTCGGCATCGAGATCGACGGTTATGTCGCCCTGATCCCCCGCGGCCAGACCTTCACCGGCCAGACGCCCGCCGGTGACGGCATGAAGTATACCGCCAAGCACGCAGTCGTTGGCATGTATGCCTATACCGACGTGAAGATCATGGATGGCCTCAACGATGCCGGCATGATGGCAGGTGCCTTTTATCTCCCGCAGTTTTCCACATACACGCCCGTCACGGCGGACAACCAGGCCAAGGGCGTCTCTTCCGCCGAGTTCCCGAACTGGATCCTCACGCAGTTCGGCTCCGTCGATGAGGTGCGCCAGGCCGTGGAAGCTGGCGACGTCGTCATCACCCCGACCGTCTTGAGTGGCTGGGGCAAGGAGCCGCCACCGTTCCACTATGCGGTCTATGACACGACGGGCGCTGCAATCGTCATTGAGGCCATCGACGGCAAGCTGGTCGTTCACGACAATCCGCTTGGCGTGGTCACGAACTCGCCGACCTTCGACTGGCAGATGACCAATCTCCGCAACTACATCACGGTGCAGCCCAACAACGTCGACAGCGGCAAGATCGGCCCGGTCGAGCTGAAGGCCTTCGATCTCGGCAACGGCATGTGGAGCATCCCGGGTGACTTCAGCCCGCCGTCGCGCTTCGTGCGCGCCGCGCTGTTCAGCGCCAATGCCATTCCCTCGGACAATGCCGAAGAGGGCATCCCCCATATCTTCCATGTACTCAACAACTTCGACATCCCGAAGGGCATCGGCCGTGGGATGGACTCCAGCGGCACCGTCTCTGCCGATTACTCGCAGTTCACAGTCGCGCGCGAAGGGTTCAATTTGCGTTACTACTACAGGAGCTACAAGGATCAGTCGATCCGCATGATCGACATGAAGCAGCTTGACCTCGATGCCAAGGATATCAAGACGTTCCCCGTCGACTCGGATCAGCCGATCGCCGACATGAGCGCGGAGCTGAAGTAGTCACATCACGCCCTCGCCACTGCCGCCCCGGCGGCGGTGATTGTTCTCCGGCTCAATCGCGTTCTACTTTCGATGCAAAGCGTGGGATCAACAATCCTGCAACGGCAGGTTTCTCAACAAACGATACTGGTGATCATGATGATCAAGACGATATTGCTCTCTGCAGCCGCGATGATGTCTCTGTCCGGACTGGCATTTGCTGATGACTCAAAGGACCTCGCCCAGGAGCTGACCAACCCGGTTGCTTCGCTGATCAGCGTTCCCTTCCAGGCCAACTGGAACCACGGCATCGGTCCGGATGATGGTGACCAGACCTATGTCAATGTCCAGCCCGTCATTCCCTTCAAGCTGAACGAAGACTGGAACCTGATCTCGCGAACCATCCTGCCGATCACCTCGCAGAATGACATTGCCGGGAAATCCGGCAATCAGTGGGGCTTGGGCAACACCCAGCAGAGCCTGTTCTTCTCGCCCTCGAAGCCCACCCACGGCATCATCTGGGGCGTCGGGCCGATCGCCTATCTCAATACCGCTTCGGACCCGCTGCTGGGGCCGGAGAAGTGGGGCGCTGGCCCCACCGCCGTCGTCCTGACGATGAAGGGGCCTTGGACCGTCGGCATCCTCGCCAACCAGATCTGGTCCTTCGCGGGCGACCCTAAGGAGTCAGACATCAACCAGGCCTATTTCCAGCCCTTCATTGCCTACACCACCAAGAACGCCTGGACCTTCAACCTCAATTCCGAGTCGACCTATTACTGGGATACCGGCGAATGGTCGGTGCCCTTCAACGCCCAGGTGTCGAAGCTTGTACATTTTGACAAGCAGCCGGTGAGCCTGGCCGTAGCCGCCCGCTACTGGGCGCATACGCCCGAGGGCGCCGGACCGACGGGCTGGGGTGCCCGGGCCACCCTGACGTTCCTGTTCCCCGAAAAGAAGTAGCACCATCGCGGCACCCCACTTCGGTGGGGGCTGCTGGCCCGTCCGATCCTCGCATGGTCCCACGGAGCCGTCGGCACGGCCGAGAACTGCGGTCCTTCGCAGGTTGTCGATCCGGCGCAAAGGCCCAATGAGTATTTGGCAGCCACTGCTTGCCCCCCCGCTCCGCCTCGTGTCATCCCCGCCGTGCGCGTCGTCCAGTGGTCGAACGGCAGCTTCCCAAGCGTCGTGTCGTGCGTCCGATTGGCATGGCTAGGTCATGTCGCTGCCGTACAAGCGGCATGCCACCTCACGCTGGTCATTCAACGCTGCAACACACAGACCTGCCCCTCAATCCGAGCCATTACTCTGCGCAGCGACGAAATGGCGTCGTGGACTCAATTCGGGGCTTTCAGTGTAAAGTCCTCAGGCAGGCGAAGGGATGGACTCGGCATCGGACTGGAACCTCACGACTAAGGCCCAGAATGACGAACGAGCCCATCACCCCATCAGACGGCCGGATGACGCACCTACCTGATTGTTCTTCCGAGTAGCTCGTCAGACACGTCGCCAAGTTGGGGTATAGGTCCGCATTTCATCGGCAGAACGTGAATTCTTCAACCCAGGAAGGCCTGCGAACCTGTCGTCTGCCGGTCCACCATTCACATATGCCAAGCCAACCCTGTCGAGCGTGCGCCAGCCAATCGTGACAGCATGTGTGAGCAATGCCGGCAAGAACCGAATATTCCTGGCTGATCCAAGATTGAGGAGTTCGGGAACGCTGATCTCAACCCAGTCACGCCCTGCCGCCATGATTACACCGACATGAACGCGCTTGCCGGCTTCATCGATTATCTCACCGAAGAGGAGGGCAGGACTTTGAACAAAGTCATTTCTGACTCTCATAAACTTACTCCTCACATGAGATCATTGAACTCTGATACCCTGCAATTAGGGTCTCAAACCTTCTGCACTCTCTTCTCAGAACAGCCCTATTGACGGGCCACGACACGGAGGTTCATTCGGCATGGACTTCATGGCGCCGTGCGCAGCTGGCGCCAACTCCGGAAGATACCAACCGCTCTTAGGATATCATTCCGCCGATAGTCCGGGTCGACCCTTCAACAAGCGCGACGCGTGTTTCCCGAGTGATGAGCGGAAACTCGAGATGAAGAACGTCGACAGGCCCGTGCCTATCGGTGGTCAAATTGGCATCGGCGTCCGCATGGACGCTCGCCGCGATACGCAGGATTGCATCCATGTGCACGCATGCATCGTTGCCGAAGCCAATTGCCGAGCCAAGCATGAATGCCCTGACACCTACATGATGACTCGCATGTCAATTTACAACTTTATTACTTACCCCGACAAATCCCGGGCGCTATGCCGCATGTTCAGAATTCAGTCGGGTTCACCAGGTGACTGCCTGGTCACTGCTTTCAGCACAAACCGTTGATCTCCATCGGACCGACTTCGCTACCGTATCGGGAAATGATCGCGCTGATGGTCACGGGATCGACATCGCCAATCTCATCGTCGGGGTCGACCCTCTCAGGGAATGCCACCGCATCTGTCCTGGATGAGGCGTAACACTATGTCCAGAAATCAAGGCAGGCTGTTCGCTATTGCTCAATACGGATTGCCTTGATTCGGCTGGAGCGCCGCTCATTGGCGGGCGGAGGCATCTCCTGTACGAGCATGCCCCTTACGGGCCATGGAGCGGACGGCAAGCGCCCCACAATCCCGAACGCGGCCCGTGTACAATGCGCGTTCGACAGCTATGCCACCCCGTCAAAGGTCTGCGCAGTGAGGGTTTCCGCGTCGTGGCCAACAAGGCTCCCAAGGATGAGCCGTGCACAGTCCAGCTGTCCGCCTCCGACGCCTCGGGCGACCTGGTCATCTTCGAATGTCTGGGCGGCAAGCTCACGATCCGCCATGGCAAAGACGACTTGGTGATGAATTGGAGCTGGAAGACAATCGGCACGTCAACCATGCTACCATGAACCGCTCGTGCCGCCGATCGCTTCGTGGGAGCCTTCTCCAGCAACGTCTACGAATGACCACAGACAGTTGACCCCCGCATTGCTGTTGCGGCCGTCTTCAGCGTCAGGGGCATGGGTCATGATCGCTGAGGTGCAGGCGCGAGCGCTTGATGAGGGAGCTCAGGTCACGCGTTCAAGCGGAGATCGCTGATGGCGTCTTCAATCTGCATGATCCTCTGGTCTGGCGGGCCACACAGTTCAATCACTTTTGGGCCGCCAGGCAATGGGAATAGACCATAGCGGCCGTGCCGGTATATTTGCCTGAAGATCTCGTCAACGTCATCCCGATAGGCCTGGTCTACGGGGCGTATTCCGTCGTTCTCGAGGGCAATCGGCCATTCGTCTGATCGCGGAACAAATGCAAGCAGGTCGATGCGATCAAGCGCTTCCCGGACCGCCGGAACCATTGTCTCAACGAATGACTGGTCGATGTCTGACGTGCCTTGATCCGCGGTGTACTGGGAATACGCGATGTAGTCGACCGGTGCGCGATCGAAGATCACGCGGTCCTTCCGGCTGGCATAGCGATGAATGCGGCTGATGCTGTAGAAGAGTTGGATGCCATTGTGCAGCCGCGTGGATTCATCACGGAACAGGATTTCGTACGGGCCATGCAAGCTCAAGGCTCGATAGGGCTCTTCTTCGCGCACGAACTCCGGATGAAGCGAAATCCAGTCGTTGACGACTGTTGACTTGCCGAGCGAGTGAGATCCCGAAACAGCGATGCGCATGTGATCATCTCCAAAGGCGCAGCCGTTCTGCGCGGGAAACAAAGGATATTCTTGACTGAGACAATGCCACTCCTCACTTCACTTGGTTGACGAGGGCCACGCCGCTGGGGAGTTGGAGCAATCTCGCCAGAGCAGATTCGCGCGGGCGGTAGTCGGGCGGCTCGGAGTCAAAGAGTTCGGAGTGCGGCGATGGACTGGCCTTCGTGATCATCAATTCTGATGAGATTGGTGAAGCCAGACTCCTCCAGGATTTTCCTGACGAGATCGCTCGCCTGACAAAGACGCATTTCACCTTTTGAAGATTTGGCCAATTTCGCCGCAACAAGGATGCTCCGCAAACCGGCGCTGCTGATATATGTGACGTTCTGCAGATTGACGACCAGCTTGGCAGTCCCTGCGCCCACAACCTCGTTAAGGTCATCCATGACCTGCCCGGACACCGAGCTATCAACACGGCCCGATAAGTCGACAACCGTGATCCCATCAATCTGGCGCTTGAGTGTATTCATATGATCAATGTTCGCCGGGTATCTATCATTGGTCAAGCAATCACTGAGATTCTCGACTAGCGATAAGTACTTATTGAACTCTCAGATGGGGGTTGCCCGGTGCTGACTGAGGCACAGACCACGCACTCAGAGCCAGATTTATTGTCGGAGTTGCAGGCCTTCCCAGTCACCAAAGCTGTCATCTACCGCAACCGTGACAGGAAGGCCTGGAAGCCGACCGCCAAGGAACATCAGAGCGCCAGGGTGATGGTGGCAGTCGAACATTGATTTTCTCTTTGAATTTTATCCTGTCCTTCAGGTTGTTGTCAGGATGACCGGGCAAGAACGCGCCATCGATATCAACGATTGAAACATCAGGAGCCTCTCATGAACTTCAAGACCTTCGCCCTTACCCTCGCCCTCAGCACTGCTTCACTCTATGCCGCAGGTGCTGGGTTCCTGCCCGTGGCTGCTCATGCCGACAGCGACGGTGGCTCAGACAATGACTCGGGCGGCAACGATGGCGGTGGCCATGACTCCCAAGATGGCGGTTCGAACCATGACGGCGGAAACGACAGCTCGGGCAACGACGACAACGGAAGTGATGGCTCGGGTAGCGACGACAGCGGAAACGACGGCTCTGGCAACGATGACAACTCGAATGGTAACGGCTCTGACAGCAGCGATGCTGGCAATGTCAACCCAGACGACAATTCATCTGGTTGCCCTGTTGGCACAAACTGCGGAGAGTAAACGCTTTTCTGGGTCTCAGGGCGTTTGACACCAAGCCGTTCGCCCTGAGACCAATTCGCTTCAACGCGTCTAGCGCTTCGGATTGGAGAGGTGGCTCATCTCGAGCTCAGCGACTTCACTGAGGAAGCTGTGATCAGGAATGAAATTGCCGCGTTCCCGATGCTGGGTGCCGCGCACGGTAACACACACCCGTGCCCCCCTGAACCGAGCCATTCCTCTGCCCACAAACGGAATGAAGCGATCGTTTCTTGTTATGGAAGTCGCTGTAGGGGCCACTATGATTTCCCAAGGGAATTCCCCGGGCGCTTAGCTCTTGAAAGCGGCCATGTATGGACTGCGCTCACAGAAACATGCCGCTCGTCGGCGCTACACTCGCTCAGAGGACAAAGCACCAAACGGAAGGGAAGGCATCCGGGTGTGTTCTACGCCGGACTCTTTCAAAGACGGGGGTGTGTGGAAGTCGCTGAAATCGATGTGAGTGCGGTATCGAAACGCCCCGCGCTCTAAGGGCGATGCCAAATACTATATTAGATCTAACATATTTAGCAGATCTTATATATGAGCCTCTCGAAACAAATACGGATGAATAAGCGTATCTACGAATTCGTATTTCGCGCAAACTAATATAGACTTATTCGTAGTCAAGTCGGTGGAGGATTAAGGTGATGTCATCATCCTGCCTCGAGGCAGATATCAGCGCACTTGCATCGACGATCCGGGCAAGGCTCCAGAGGCATCGGTCTCACCGGTTTAAGGTTAGCGTTTACAAGTGGTGGGATACGGCTCTCGTCAAACTTCATTCCTTTGCAAAGACACGGCTTGGCCTGGGTCACAGAGTCATGAGTATCGCATATTCAAGTTGCCGTAGACTTTCCGCCATAGCTCGTGGGCTTGGTCGAGAACCCTCGATCGAAGGCGTCGTTTCCGGTGAAAGGGGCGTTGATGTTGTCATCGCCCGTGTCGGCCGGTAGTCACTATAACAGTACAGTACTGAAATTGCCCGCCAGCGCTCGACAGGCGGTCTGTGGTCGCCATCCTCGTTTGCTGCCAGTGCTGGCGGCGCTCCGCTTGAGAGGGTCAAGTTGAACTTAGTGGAGCAGGGTCTTTCCTCCCCGTCCTCACGGACGGGGCTTCCAGACTCTGGGAACCGATGAAGCAAGAACTCAGCCAACGCGAACTTGAGGTACTGAGACTGGCGGCTAGCGGGCTTACGGCAAAACAGACGGCCAATGTGCTTGGTGTAAGCGAGTCAGCCGTGGCCATGTATCTGGCAAAGGGCGAGCGGAAACTGGGTGCGCAAACGAAGGCTCATGCAGTTGCGATCGCCACGGCCCTAGAGCTTATCGGAAAGGCAGACAAAAGAATTTTGTGAGCAGGCTTTCCGCCGGCATGGCTCGGCGATGCTGCCTAACCTTTCCGCGGGTGGCCGGTGCGGCGTCGCCCGCGCCACGGGCCGCCTCGTTGCACCTCCACTCATCTCTGCTTCAACTCGGACGTCGTCCGGTGGTAGAGCGGCGGCTTCCCAAGCTGGTGTGTTACGGATCGCCAAGACCATCATCTATCGCAAAGAGAACCGCATCGCGCTGGATCCTATCGTGGCGGACAATCAGCGGGCAAAGGTGGCGGTTGTCTGGTGGGGGCCTCTGCACCAGCGAGGTGGGCGGTTGGTGCCGATCGAGCTCACATCGGGCACGTCCTACTCAACATGTGCTTCGCTGCGGTCAAGATGGTTCAAGATAGGGTCAGGGCCCGGCATGATCCGTGCTATCTTTCTTTCGTTCAAGCAGGTGTCGATTCGAGCGGGAGATCATGGATTCTATCATAGCCATATACATTCCTGTCTTTGCACTGCTTTTTGTATTCCTTTCGGTGAACGTGATAAGGACGCGCAGGCGCGAGAAGGTCGGTTTGGGGTCCGGAGGCAACGTGGCCGTTGAGCGCGCTATGCGCGTGCACGCAAACTTCTCCGAGTATGTGCCAATCACGCTGTTAATACTCCTGATCCTTGAACAATCAGGGGGTAACTCCCTCCTGCTTCATGCGCTTTTTGTGGTTCTTCTTGCTGGGCGAGTTATTCATGCTTGGGGGGTTTCTCAGCAGAAAGAGAACTTCACGTTTCGCGTTTCAGGGATGATATTGACGTTAACTGTCATCATGACAGCCTCAATCGCCATTGCTATTCTGCGTCTTGCTCAACTCGCTTATCCGGTACCGTTCTGAACCTGTAACCAGGCCAATCAGGTTCATTCTCCCGGCTGGGGCCTTTCTGCATCAAGCTTAGCCGCCCCCCTTGCCGCCCTGCCACACCTCCACTAATCTCCGATCCAATGCGGGCGTAGTTCAGTGGTAGAACGGCAGCTTCCCAAGCTGCATGTCGTGGGTTCGATTCCCATCGCCCGCTCCAATCCTCGCGGCCCGGAACGTGTTGCTTCTGGCGCTTATCCAGGAGCACAGACATGGTATTCGACTTTTTCGGATCCAAGAAGAAGGTGATCATCGCCATGGCGCATATCGGCGCCATGCCGGGTTCGCCGCTCTAGGACGAAAAGGGCGGCATGCAGAAGCTGATCGACG
>CAMDBX010000008.1 GCA_945889445.1 Rhizobium sp. Q54 | reverse complement strand
TGATCTTGATGAGTCCAGTGCTCGCCCGACGAACCGGCGGCAACAGTAGCAGGCTGTAGATCGCAAAGGCGACGGCTCCGACAATGAAGAGAATGGTAAAGAAAAGAGGTACCGGATGAAGCCAGTACATGAAATCGGGTGGCGCTAGCACGTTTGTGTTCCTCCTTCTTTCTTCTGTCACCAACAAGCGTTGCCCATCATGGGATAAGTCGAGAGGCTCTGATGTGTGATCGAATAGCGGGTGGCAGATTTGCTCTAGTGCGTGAAGTCTGCAATGGGCAACATCAAACCTGGACCAAGCGATCGCTAACACCTATCCCTGATGCTCCCTCATAATCTGCTCCCAGGCCTGATGTGCAAATTTCAATGAACAACGGTCTTGGAGACGAGAAACGTCGCTGTGAAGAGCGAACAGGGTGCCAATAACACAACACCCCCTGCAATGCCTGTCTAGCCTAGAAAGCAGCCTAGCAGGTCGCCGCTATTTGATCTGCCGTGGCTGTCTTCATAATACAAAGGCCGCATTCGGCCCTCGGATACCCTCCGCCAGCGCCCGTCACCATCGCACCGCGACCAGCTATCTGCGGAACCACAAGCATGCAATAGTCTCTCATTCAACTTGGAACAAAATCGCGGTCAGGTCATGAACGCTGGCTCGCGGCGCAATCAGTTCTGGTGATTGTGTGTTTCGTGATGGGCGGCTTCACCCGCCCCTGCGTCGGCAGATGCCACGATCCCGTTGACGCGCCGCGAAACGCTGTCGACATAGATTATGAGGTCCGCGACGTCCGCATCGCCAAGACGCAGGTCCGGCATCCGCACGTTGGGGAAGTCTTGGGCCAGCTCTTCTGCCATGGGGTCATGGCGCATGTGGAAGTCACTCGGTTTCTTGATGAAGGCCGCAAGCCACTCAGCGCTGCGGCGTCCCGACACATCAAGGAGATCGGGCCCCACGCGGGGGCCAACACCGATCGTGTGGCAAGGTGCGCAGAGCTTCCCAAAGAGGTGCTCGCCCGTTTCCGGGATCGGCAGGAAGTCGGAGCCCGACACGGACTGGGCAGGCGTCGGATCAGCGCTGTGATCAAGTGCGTTGATCTCTAGGAGGAGCGTGTCTTCCTCGCTGAAGATCGAGTTCCGCGACCACTCACCTGATCCGGCATTGCCGAGGATGAGATCATTCATGTGACCACTGAGCTCGCGGCTGCGGTTTCCCAGCGCGTAGTAAATCTTCGCCATGTCCTCTGGCTTTCCCGTGAGGAACTTCCAGCCTGGTCCATCGTGGAAGGCAGACGAGAAACTCTTAAGCGCTTCCGGGAAGTCACGTTCGGGATCAACTGATATTGAGTAGAAGAAGACATCACGGCCGAGGCGGTCACCGAGCCGGTCCGCGATGCGCGCGAGGCGCGCCGTCGTGAGCGGGCAGAGACTGCTACAAGCCGTGTAGACGAAGTTGATGACCACAACGCGGCCATCCAGAAGATCGTCGTAGAACTCCCATGTCTCGCCATCTTGGTCCTGCACCGGTACGTTGGGGAAGTAACTTTGTCCCCATGGTGAGGATGCTTCCGCAACATTGGTACCGGATTGCACGAAGGCGAGGAGCGCAACCGCAACACAAATTAACACTGTGGCGATCACCGCGACGTATTGGCGGCAGGCTCTCATAGCTTGCGCGCCCCAGGCAAGACTGTGGGGTTGGTGAACACGACACCGTCAGGCGTCGGGTTGGGCGTGGGAGTGATCGAGCCGCGGGGCCGGTGGTTGCGTTGATGAGTTGGACGCGCGCCGCCATTGCGAAGTCCTCGTGGACCGTATTGTGGCAGTGCGCGATATAGGAACCGCCGAACTCACCGAAGCGAACCTGAAACTGGACCTTGCCGCCCGGCCGCAATCGCCACACGTCTTTGCGGGCATTACGCTCTTGGGGCGGGATATAGGCTCCTCCGCGGTTCATAGTGACACCTTCCTCGAAGTGGAGGTGAATCGGGTGATCCCAGCCTAAGCTCGGGTTCGCGTAGGTCCAGTGCTCGACGTCACCAGGCTTTGGAATTAGCAGCGATACACGATTTGCGTTGAGACTGTGAGCCTCTTGGCCGTTGATCTTGATACCCCACGGGAAGTCGGCGTACTCGGGGCAGTCAGGTATACATTTTCCATTCGCGAGGCGCGAAGTATTCGCACCGCGGACGAACTCGATCACCCGTGTGCGGACGGGCGCGACAATAGGTATTTGCTCCGTGAGGATGGCAGGCACCTGGCTGTTATCGAAAGCCGACGAGAAAATCGTGGTTCCGGGGGCGTCAACACTCTTGACGCTGCTCGCCACACGGAACTCGAGGATGGCGCCAACCATTGGGTCGACCGCCACGCCCGCCAAAGCCTGAGCAACGGAGACGTCGAAGTCTGGCATGCGGCCATTGGTCTGCTGCAGAAGGTTCACGACCTTAATCGTGTCTCCAACCTTAAAGGACGAGAAATCGACGATGATATCATAGCGCTCGCCCGTCGCCTGCTGGTCAAGCTCCGTGAGATTCACGGGATTAACGAGGAAGTTGCCATCATTGGCAATCATCTGGAACGGGACCTTTGTGCCGTCTGCCTTGACAAGTGCGAGCTTCAGAAAGCGCGACATACAGCAATTGGCGAGACGGAAACGGTATTTTCGCGGCAGTACCTCAAAGAACGGGGCGTAACCGAAGTTTACGAGCGGCACGTCACCGAGGAAGCCGTCGGTGTCAAAGATGTCAAAGAATAGCTGCCCGTCAGGGAGGAAGGCGGCGTCGGTAAGCAGCAGGTTCACGTCGAAGTCGACGTTTCCCCAGTCGAGGGCGCTTCCACTCGGGAGCCTCAGGTTCACACCGTCGTTTAAGACCTCGTTGCCTCGGTCGCGACCGCTGTAGATGTTAATGAAGCCAAGATTGCCCTTGTATACATTCTCGGCAGTGAAGAAAAAGCGGTGATCGTGGCACCACATCGTACCTTGGAGCTCGCGCCAGTCGCCCGGCACGAGGTTCAGGCCGCCGCTACCATTCGGCGCTGAGGCACGCCTGTCTGTGGCGCCTGTGTTGATCATGTCTCGGCGCGCCAGCGCCGTGCTCCAGCGGTAGTCGTAGAAGGTGCCCGGGAAATGGTGGACGTTCGCGGCTCCGTCACTCTCCGCACCATTGTGGGCGTTGTGGAAGTGGAGTTGAGTCTCGTTGCGGCCAAAGCCATTATTCTCGGTGCGCATGAGAGGGAGGTTATTGTAGGCGCGAAACATGACCGGTTCACCGTAACGGGCCTTGATCATGAGGGGCGTCGCAATGCCTCGGCCGCTCTTGCCCTCACCCCATGTCCAGACGCTGTTCGGCTGCTGCGCCGGGAAGGCGGGGTGGAAAGCCGAGCCGTTCGCTACGGGCGCCAGGGAGGAGACGTAGCCCACCTTCGGGAAGAACTCATCCCAGCGCTGGTGCGCAAAAAAACTCACCAGGTGGACGTCCCTCAATCGGGCCACGCTTCGATAAGGGGTTTATGTAGCTTGGGTCTGTCCGGTTAGCACTGAAGTCGTTGTGGTAGGAAAGGCGCTTTGTCGGGCGTTCGCCCAGGGATGTCGGAAAGAGAGCGTTGCCAGCGGCATCGCGCGTCATGGCAAGAGGCGTCTGCGTTCTGACGCGGTTGAGGGGCTGCGTGAACTTCTGTGCTCCGAAGAGCGGGCTCCGCGGGGTGCCGGTCGGTACAGCTGCGTAGGCGCTTTTAGCGTAGGGACTGAACCCGTGTTTCAGAGCAAGAGCGCCGCTCGCGGTGAACAACCCCCACTTGAACAGGTCCCGCCTGGAAATCTCACCCGTGGACAGGGCCTTCACGACCTCCAGTCGGTTTTGACGCGCGCGATCTGCCTCGCGAAGGCGGGCGGCGTCGGCATCTCCACGAAGATAAACCATTTTCAAAAAACCCCTCTCGGCACTGTAGAGAGCTCTTTTTTTAACTCGCTGGCATAGGAGCTTAGAACTTATATTATATTATCTTCAATAATTTTGTTTTAACTAATAATTGTATTTTAGGTATTTAATACTAGTTATTAGTAGATCACACGCATATTATTCGTAATACTACGCATCTTGGGTTTTATGTTTCTTGATCCGTCACAATGAGCAGAAACGTGAAACTCGCGCTCGGAGCACCAACTGATGGAGTTTTTTGGACGAGCCATTAGTGCCACCCAACGAGCCTCGTGACACTTGCTGTTGGTAGGCCCTCACTGCGGAGTTATTCCACCGGTTTGCGGCTTCCGCACTCTCAAGCTTCTGTGGAGCGCTCCGAGGTGGCCGCCGACGGGCACAAGAGGACGGCTCGTCGGCAGGGCTCCTGAGACACAGACCGGGTGACTTGACGACGGAAGGCATCTGACACATCGAATGCACAAGCCATCCCCTAGTGCCTTTGGATATGGCCTCGACTACCGAAGGGCTGCCTAGCCGATGCGCACGATGATGGTATCAGGCCAGCCTGGGTGCCTCCGAATTATGGTTCGACCTCAATAACATAGAGGTTCGCATATTTATTCCGCATGGGGCGCTATTTGCGAACAAGACCACTAACTTTTCCGGCCACCGTCTGCTGGCCTGCGATGATGGCGGCCAGGCTAACCTTGTCGCAAATGATCTGGACCTTGTGATCATCGACCCGGATTTCCGAAGCGACAGTCTGAAGGTAGGCCTTCTGAGCCTGCATGTCGGCGACCTCACATCAGCAGGCAGACTAGGATCGAGACCTGCCTCACTAAGCAGGATGCAGGCTTGTGTAGGCGAAGCAAGCATCGCTTAAGTCACCCATTGGCAGATCCTAAGAATAAAAACTATTAGAATCAGGGCCTTAGACAGATCATCCAGCTCTCATCTTCATCTTGTCCGGCCCCCCGGTTCATAACGTGGTAGTTTTACGTATGGCTCTGTGAAGCAACGCGCGGCAAGACATGCGCGAAGGCGCTTCGAACTGCAAACGAGAGCGAGAGTTGGGGATGTCGGAAGACCCGAGTTCGCCCAGGCATGAAATGGGTCGCGGCCTGGCTGTTTTGGCCGCGATTGCCGCTGCCTGCGGCATCGCTGTGATCTTCGTGATCTACCTCTGAAACGACGTGCAAGCTTGCTCTCAACATAACTTAACGTATTTACCATATCGTGCTTCAGCAGATTGGCGGCGGCTGACAAATCCGCTAACCCTCGGCAAGCGTACTAACAGCATTACAGGAGCTTATCGATGTTGGTATTTGTCATGCTGTCGGTGTGTCTCGCTTCACTCGCGGTCGCCGGTGTTGCCTGCTTGAAGCAGCGCTGCGGCTAAAACGCGTTGCCTGAACGGGCCGCGGTAAGCGGCCAGCCTGAGGGCGAAGCAATATGCAACTTACCTATCAGGTTGACGCGTAAGGGGAAGACCGTCGCCAATTGATTCCAGTGTGGCACCTGTAACAGCACTCCACCGGTTCCGCCCTTCCGCGCCCCCTAAGAGTTTTCCTCAGATCGTCCGCACCAGCCGGTTGGCGTCATAGATTGCCGCGTGGGTATTGCGCGCGGCGACGGCGTCGCCGATGCGGTAGAGCTGGAATCCGGTAGCGCCCTCCTGCGGCGCGCCGTTGATCAGCCGCTCATAATTGATGGCGCCGCGATTGGCAGAGAGCGGCTTCAGCTCGAAATAGAGCTCGTCCGATGGCTTGGTGCCATAGTTGACCACGATCTGATCATGGAGTTGCTCCCTGGCGATGCCGCCATAGTCGCTGCCAATCACCGCGAGCAGCTGGTTGCCGCTGCGCCGCACCGCTTCCACCAGATAGGTCACGGTGAAGGTCACGTCGCACTTCTGCAATTCGCGCATGTAGGGCACGAGGTTCATGGCCATCACCTCGGGCGCGAAGGACCGGTCGCGCGTCATGATCTCAACCTTGCCGCCGGCCCTGGCGATGATCTCGGCGGCCTGCAGGCCGGCATGATCGCCGGCATCGTCATAGATCAGCACGTTGCCGCCCGGCTTCACGTCGCCGCTGATGATGTCCCAGGCGGAGACGACGAGGTCGCGGCCCTCACCCAGCGTTTCAACGCTGGGCAGGCCACCGGTCGCCACTATGACGGCGTCCGGCGCCTCGGCCGTCACCATGTCCATGGTGGCCCAGCTGTTGTAGCGGATACTGACACCCTTCGCCTCGCACTGCGCGAGGCGCCAGTCGATGATGCCCATCATCTCGCGGCGGCGCGGGCTCTGCGCGGTCAGCAGGATCTGTCCGCCCGCCTTTGGCGAGGCCTCGAACACGACGACCTCGTGGCCGCGCTCGGCTGCCACGCGCGCGGCCTCGAGCCCGGCGGGACCAGCACCAACCACAACGACCTTCTTTGACGCGTCTGCCTTGGGAATGTCGTGCGGCAGCGTCTCCTCGCGGCCCGTGGAAGGGTTGTGGATGCATAGCGCCATAGCGCCCTGGTAAATGCGGTCGAGGCAGTAGTTGGCGCCGACGCAGGGGCGGATGTCATGCTCGCGCTTCTCCAGGATCTTGCGCATGATGTGCGGATCCGCCATGTGGGCGCGGGTCATGCCGATCATGTCGACCTTGCCGGATTCCACCGCATGGCGCGCGGTGGCCACGTCCTGGATTCGGGTTGCGTGGAACACGGGGAAGCGCGTTGCGGCGCGCACCTCGCCCGCGGCGTTCAGGTGCGGCGCGCTCGCCATGCCCATGATGGGGATGTTGTCGGTGAGGCCGGCGTCGGTTTCGATGTGGCCGCGCGACACGTTGAGGAAGTCGATCAGCCCGCTGTCCTTCAGGATGCGAGAGATCTCGAGGCCTTCCGCCTTGTCGTAGCCAGCCGTGCTCAGCTCATCCACCACATAGCGCACCCCGAGGATGAACTGCGGCCCCACGCGCGCGCGCACCGCCGCCAGCACTTCGAGGGAGAAGCGCATGCGGTTCTCCAGCGAGCCGCCATACGCATTGTCGAGGTGATTGCTCATCGGCGACCAGAACTGCGACAGCAGGTGGCCGAAGGATTCGAACTCCACACCATCCACGCCCGCCGCCTTCATGCGCTCGGCGGCATCGGCGAAGTCATGGGTGATGCGCGCGATGTCCCAGTCCTCGACCAGCTTGGGGAAGGCGCGGTGGGCGGGCTCGCGCACATGGGTGGGCGCCACCACGGGCAGCCAGTCCGCCTTGTCCCAGCGGGTGCGACGGCCCAGATGGGTGAGTTGGATCATCACTGCGGTGCCATGGCCGTGGCATTCGTCGACCAGCTCTCGCATCCACGGCACCACCTCGTCCTTGTAGGCGAGGATGTTGTTGAACACCGGCGGGCTGTCCTTGGCCACTGCGGCGGAGCCTGCCGTCATGGTCAGGGCGATACCGGCCTTGGCCCGCTCGGCATGATAGGCGCGGTAGCGGCCCTTCGGCATTCCGTCCTCCGGATAGGCGGGCTCGTGCGAGCTCGTCATCAGGCGATTGCGCAGTGTGAGGTGTTTCAGCTTGAACGGCTGAAGCAGAGGGTCGATGGACATGCCCGCAAGGCTCCCGTCAGGTCTCGGAGCGCCGAGCATCTAAAGTTTGGACACATGTGTCAAGTTTATCGGCGAATACGTCGTCGATGAGGACACTGTTGTTGATATTCCTTGCAGCGCCCACCCTGTCGGGCTACCAAAACGCAATGGAGCAGCAGACAATCGAGACCGGTTGGCGCGGTTCGCCCGAGGCGTGGCTGACCGCCGCCTATGAACTGCTCCTGCAGTCCGGTGTCGACTCGGTGAAGATCCTGCCGCTCGCCCGCAGGCTCAACCTGTCGCGCACCAGCTTCTACTGGTTCTTCAAGGACCGCGAGGAATTGCTCTCAGGGCTGCTGGCCAGGTGGCGTGACAAGAACACCGGCAACCTCGTCAGGCAGGCCAATGCCTATGCCGAAAGCCTGGTCGAGGGCCTGCTCAATGTCTGTGACTGCTGGCTCGACACCGCGCTGTTCGATTCGAAGTTCGAGTTCGCAGTGCGGAGTTGGGCGCTGCAGTCGCCGGATGTGCAGGCCGAGGTGCTGAAGGCGGATGACCTTCGGCTCGCCGCTCTGTCGGCCCTCTTCCGCCGCTTCGGCCATGACGAGACGTCGGCCGATGTCCGGGCGCGCACCGTCTATCTCACGCAGATCGGCTACATCTCCATGCAGACGTCCGAAGATGCCGAGCTGCGCATGGCACGCATCCCAACCTATGTGGAGGTCTTTGCCGACCGCGTCCCGCGGCAGCGCGAAATGGATCGCTTCCATGCCCGGCACGGCCATCGGTCCCTCGCTGGCTGAGACTGACTCCGGCGCAGGCCATCATCGTCTCCCCGCGCTGCAAGGTGAGTGCGCGCGCTGTCGGAGAACAGCCCCTGCTCCAGCGCGCGCATGACCGACACGCCATTCTTCGAACGGCAAAAGTGCCCCGACCAGAAGGCTGCCGCCGCGCCGGTGCCGGACCAATGATCTCTGACCAGGCAGCGCCGCCATTGTGGACGGGAATTTGGCGGAAAGGGCGCAGGTTCATGACGGGGGCGAGCAATCCCCCCCAACACGATGTCCTGTCAAGCGAGCCCGGGCGCACCGGCCTTCGCCGATGTTGGCGATCAGTTGACCGTGGTGGGCAGATGCGCCACGCCAGTGGAGGCGTAGACTTGCGTAATCATGCTATCGAGCATCGCGGCAACGCTCTCGGGGGGAATGTTCATGTCTCTGGCAGCCAGCGACGTGGCCATGATCAGGGCGCCCATGCAGATGCTCGGCGGGTGCGACTTGGCAATCTGCAACAATGTGCGCGACGCATCGTGTGCGGTGCCCACATCGTCCCAGGTGATCTTGTTCACGTCGGTCATCAGCGTGTTACCACTTCTCAAGCCAAGGCGAGGGGATGGCGCTTTTGGCAAGGGTTGCCGTTGGCTCTCAGGCTGCCGTCACCGCCGGGGCGTGAACATGCGGAAGCGCATTGAACAGCATCGAGTTCTGCATGGCGATGGCCACGGCCTGCGTCTTGGTGCGGGCCTGAAGCTTGCTCATGGCGCGCTGCGCATAGAGGTTCACGGCACTGGCGCTGACATGCAGGATGTCGGCCGTCTCAGAAGCCGTCTTGCCCTCGGCGGCCCAGATCAGGACTTCGCGTTCGCGGGCACTCAGATTGATCGACAACATGGGCTTATTCCCTTCATCGTTTGCTCGGTTGATTGCAGTAATATGATATAAATTGCGCCAACTACCTATCCGTATGTGCCATCCTGAAGTACGTAAAACTGCGGTACATCGCAATCTTCATCCTCTGGTAGTTGCCAAATCCGACACAATCATCCTGACGCGGGAACAATGAACGGTCACGCAAGGCCCGATGCCACACAAAAACCGCGCCGCACCCTCTCGTAATGCTTGACCGGAAAAACCGGCAATCTCGGCGTGCTCAATGCCGCGCGATCGTGACGAGCGTTGCCGGTCGCCGCTTCGCGGCCACATCACAACGGGCCGGAAATCCGTCGATCGCAGGATATCGTATTTACCAACAATAAGTGTAAGCTGAGACCAGCACTCCTCTGACGCGTTCGCGAATGAACAAGCCCGGGTATGCTCACACAGCCAAGGCGAGTCCCTTGGTTGCTAATCAAGCGCGTTGTCCTGCAAGACGGTTGCGCAAGGAGAACGCAGGACTTGGCGCAAGAACCGCAAGACGAGATCCCGGAGGAGCACTGGCTGGGTTACGTGTATGGCACCGCCATGCTGCTGCTGATCTCGGCCTCCGTCTTCCTCGCCGTGCGTGGCTTGTCCAACCTCAATGAACTGAGGACACCGCGCGACAACACCACCTGGGAGATTTCCCAGATGGGCCTTGGGCACCAGCAGCTGCTACTCGACGTCGAAAATGGTGTCGGGCCGGCCGATCTCAAACGTCACGGCGACGATTACCTCGCACATGTCAGCGCGCTGCGCGAGAATGCGATGTTCACCGATGTGCGCATCAGCGTGGGCGAAGAACGCCTGCAGCCCCTGTACGATTCGGCAACCACCACCGAACGTCTTCTCGATGCTGCGCACACGACCGAGGGCCGCGAGGCCCTTCGCCAGAAGCTTCTCAGCGACATGCCTCCGGTCCTCCAGCTCACGGCAGAGTTGGCGGAGGCAAGTTACCGCCTGGAGACGGAGGAACATGAACGACAGGCACGTTCGATCATCACCAACGTCATCGCACTCGAAACGCTGATGGCGGCGCTGATGGGCCTCAGCATGTTCTCCTACCGGACAAGGAAGAAGCTCCTTGATACCAACCAGATCAAGCTCGCCACCGCCGAATTGTCACGGCGCAACCTCGAACTCGAACTGGGCAAGGCCCGGGCCGATGACGCCAGCAAGGCCAAATCGCAGTTCCTGTCCAACATGAGCCATGAAATCCGCACCCCGCTGAACGGCATCATCGGCACCCTGCAGATCATCGACGGAAAGTCGCTCACGCGCGAGAACCGAGATCTCCTGGACATTGTGCAGCGCTCGTCCCGGTCCCTCCTTGATATCGTGAACAGCATCCTCAGCATATCGAAGATCGAGGCGGACGAGGTTGAGGTATCGAACCGCAGCTTTGACATCTGGCGCCTCGTCGCGGACGTTCTTGCCCATTACGAGGTGCAGGCCGCCGACAAGGGCATCGACCTGCTCGTGTCCTTCGACGACGCAACGCCACGCAATGTCTGCGGCGATCCGGTAAAGGTCGAGCAGATCCTGAGCAACTTGCTTTCGAACGCCCTGAAGTTCACCGAGACAGGCAGCGTAACGCTGGCCGTCAAGCGCGAGATCCGCGAGGTCGCGGGCAGCCCCACTTCAATGCTGAAGCTCGCGGTCACCGACAGCGGCATCGGCATCTCGGAGACGGATAAGACAAAAATTTTCCGGCCCTTCCACCAGGTCGACGGCTCGCTGCGGCGCCGCTACTTGGGCACGGGCCTGGGTCTCAGCATCGTCCGCAAGCTGACGGCTGTCATGAACGGCACGGTGGAATTGGACAGCATGCTCGGCCAAGGCACGACGGTGACGGTCGAGTTGCCCTGCGGCGCCGCCATATCTGCGGTGGAGATACCGCGCGAGCCGGGCGGTGCGCCCGATGTCGTGCTGCTGGGCGGGCAGTATTCAACGATCTTCCGCGCCAACGAGGTGCTGCTGCAGATCGGCAAGAGAACCCATATCATCAATAGCGCCGATGAGGCAGAACGCTTCGCGGCGGCGCCACCGCCACCAGTCAAGGTTGCCCTCGTCGACCAGCGCTTTGGCGGAGACGCGGTAAAGGTGATCAAGGGTCTCACCTGGCACATTCCAACCATCCTCATCGAAACCAGCACGACCACCACAGAGGCTGCATCAGACGGCATGCACGGCAATGTCTTCGCAGATGGAATCATCGGGCGATTCAGCCGTGCCAGCCTTGCCGAAGCCCTCGAAAGGGCGGGCCTCATCGGCATCCGAAACGAAGCGCAGGAGTCGTCCGATCTTCTGCCGCGGCCCGGGAACGATCTTGACCATCTGCGTGTGCTGATCGTCGATGACAATGCCATCAACCGGCGAGTCCTGCAGCGCTTGATGACCAACCTCGGACTGTCGCGCACGGAAACGGTGAGCAGTGGCGGCGAAGCCATTCGCCGGATCGGCGAGGCGGAGTTCGACCTGGTGCTGATGGATATTCAAATGCCCGAGATCGACGGCTACCTTGCCACCAGGCTTATCCGCGAGAAAGGTTTTTCCAAGCTGAAGATCGTCGCCTGCTCGGCCCACGCCTTCGAAACCGATGTGGCACGTAGCGGCGAGGAAGGCTTGGATGGCCATATCTCGAAGCCGGTGCAACTGGTTGAACTCGACGCGCTCTTGCGGAAACTGTTCCTGCAGACGTCGGACGATGTCGGTCCCGCCCCGGTCATTCAGTCAGTCTGACTGGCTCGCCTCTCTCTTCGCCGCCTGCGCGATACTGCCTGCTCAAAATGAAATCGCCCGGCACAAGGGCCGGGCGAGATGCCGTCTTGACGAAGCAGCTATCACGTAAAGCCGGGCTTGGCGGGCAATCCAATCCGCTTCATGAAAACAACCACGGGGCAAAGTCCCGTGAAAGATGCCTGGATCAGATGCGCACCCATGATGCCGGTGAGCCAGAACCAGTTCGGGCTGACATAGATGCCGAGCAGCACGCTTCCGAGCACGATGATGCCGACGACCAGTAGAATTGAACGTTCCAATGACATGGTGATCTCCGTTTCGATTTCCTCATTATGCAGCAAAATAAAGCAAAAACTGGGCAAAGGAAATAGCTCCACTGCGCAATATTTCGTACTCGTTCAGAACTGTTTCATTGCTCACGCGCCAATCTCGCTTCCACTGCCGCGCCAACTCTGGATGCTGCTTACCAACCGCCGGTATGCGCGGCGCACGGGGTTCAGCTGCCCTTGAAGACGCGGTTGAGCGTGCTGTCCATCCTGTTGAGGTCCGCCAGTAACGCGGCCGCAAGCTCGTCATGCGGGGCGCCCTCGCGCAACACCTTCTCCAACTCGCGGGCTTTCATCGAGGCGCTGGTTTCGCCCAGCGTCTGCAGCGTTCCCTTGAGCATATGCGCATATTCCCGGCATTCGACGGGGTCGGCGACCGCGAGATGCCTGCGCGGCAGCACATCGGCATGCAGTTCCTGGATCAGTTCGCAATAGAACGCTTCGTCACCGCCGCACAACATAACGCCGGCCTTCACATCGAAGTTGAGCGATTCAAGAAGTGGAAACAGCTCAGCGCCAGTGGTCATCGCATCCCCGTGAACGTGCATCTTGGCCTGCGGCGGATAAACCACCGTCCACTGATGATCTACCACGAACGCTCGAATTCGTTATGCGTATACGTACCTAAGTGATTCATCCTCTCAGAGGGGCAAGGGCCGGGTATGTCACGCCCGGCTTCTGATTGAGTCATGCGGGCGTGCCAGGCTGGCGCGGCGCCCGGCGTCAGCTGCACACTTCGGCGCTCGGCAGTGTGGTGTCATCAAAGGCCAGGCCGGCGGTAGAGATCCCGGTCACGGTCAGGGTGAAGCAGCCCGGCGTCTTGCTGGCGGGCGAGGCGAAGGAGGCCCGGCCCGTCTTGGCTGCGCGCGCGACAGCCGTCTTGCTCACCGCGCCGCTCCACAGCGCCTGGACGACGGCGCCCGGAATGACCTGGCCGCTCTGGTTGGTCACCGTCACCACGGCCTTGGCTGATACGCCGCGCTTCTTGTTGACCTTGACGGTCATCTGGATGTTCTGAACGTTGGAACTTGCCACGGCGCTGGTCACGGTGATGGTCTGGGTCGCCGTGGCAGCGAGGCCCGAGTCGTCCACAAACGTGAGGCGCGCCACAAAGCTTCCGGCAGCGCGGTAGACATGCGCGACGGAGGATGACGCACCGGTCTGGTCGCTCGTGCCATCGCCGAAATCCCAGTACCAGAAGGCCACGCGACCATCGTCGGTGGAGTGTGCTCCGTCGAGTGTCACGGCCACCGGCGCTGTGCCGCTGGCAACGGTTGCGGAGAGAACCGCGCTCGGCGCCACGCCGTCAGCGGTCGCATGGCTGGCCTGGAGGCGAAAATTGCCGAGGCTGCCATAGTCGGAGTAGCCGGTGACTGCATCACCATGGCCGGTTCCCCTGACCTCGAGATAGTAGGTTCCCTGGGCCGGTAGGTTGTAGCTGAGGGTGGCGCCCAGTTGATTTGCGGGATTGGCCGATGTCAGCACCTGGCCGGCAGCGTCAAGCAGCGAGATCACGAGATCGGCATTGCCCGAGCGCGAGGCGGCCGCCACCGCGGCGGTGATCGGGCCGGCGGCGCTGTGGATCGCGAATACGTCACGGTCACCTGCCGCTTCGATGACGCCGTCGATGCTGCCCTGGGCTATGCCGTTGGACGTGGGCGTCGGCAGCGGGCGGGCGCTGGCAGTGGTGCTGCCATGGTCGTCGTTGCGCAGCGGCAGGCCGAAGCTCTGGGCAACCGCGAAGTCGTCCTCGCGGTTGTTGGCATCGGCATAACCGCCGTTGCTGAACTGCACCAGCGGCTTGTAGTAGCCCACGCCCATGATGGGCGCCCAGCTCAACTGCCCCTCGGCGTCATGGCCGGCATAGTAGGCGCTGGTGGACGTGCCGTCATGATGCAGGCCCATATTGTGGCCCGCTTCATGCGAAATCGCCTCGGCAACCGGCTTCTCGCTGCCGCTGCCAAGCTTGTCGTAGAAAACGAAGGCGGGCTTGTAGTAGTTCGGGTGGCGCGTGCCGCCGGCATCGTTGAACACGCCGACATAGGCAATGCCGCCACAGTTGCAGGAATAGACGCCGGTGGTCTTGGTGATCACCACCGTGGTGCCGAACATCGTGTCGCCGGCGCCGGAGCGGGTCAGCGCGTCCTGTGCGGGCGGCTCGGTCGCAACGTTGACGTCGAAGGGCGCATAGTCCTCGGCCACCCGCTGCCAGATGTACTGGATGCGCTGAAGTTCCGCCTCGGAATAGGCGGCCGGATTGCCGTCGAGGTCGAAGCCTTCCGCGGTGATGGTGTTGCCGTTGCTGTTCCAAGCGGTGCCGCTGATCGTGGCGCCGTTGAAATCGAGGTAGATGGTGCGGGCGGCACCCGGCCTGCTGTTGAGCAGGAAGGTCTGGTCGAGGCTGGCCAGCGCCCCGGACTGCGCGTCACTCTGCGCTGCGGTGGCGGCTGCCACCGGGGTGGCGAGGTCTTCGACGAACAGCAGGCGGCCGGTGCTGTCGACGCGCATGCGGCTGTCGCGCAGCAGCTGGCGCTTCAGGTCCTCGGACGAGGTGCCGTACCAGTGCGCCACGTCCGGCAGCCTGTCGCTCAGCTGGTCGATCGCCGCCTGGCCCGATGCCTGCTTCATGCTCAATACGAGGCCGGGGAAGGAAGGCCGCAGCTTCTCGCCCACGCGGCGTTGCGCCTGCGCCTCGCCAACCGCCAGTGACAGCGCGCCGATGGCAAGCAACATGGCGAGCAGACAGGCGGGCAGTCGCGTCACGTTAATCATGGTTGGTTTCCTGGCTCTCGAAGCGGTGGTGGCTGCGCCGGACATGGCTTCGCCGGTCCGGCGCGAAGTGCCGGCCGTGAAAGGCTGGTTGTTGTTGAGTGCGGGCCTGGTGCCGCTGCGGTGTGGGTCGGTTCTTGGCGCGCCGGTTGCCTAGCCGGCGTAAGCCTTGGCGAGATGGACGAGCCACATCGCCACCGACAAGGCCACGCTCACGCGGAGCAGCACCGCAGCGGGATGGGCGGAGATCGCCGCGCGGGCCAGGCCCATCATCCTGGCCTTCAGCGAGATACGCGAGCGGACGGCGTGTCCGGACTGCTGCAGGGCATCTGCAAACTGGTCATAGAGGTAGGACAGTGCCATGAGGTCCCTCTTCAAGTTTTGCGGCGCTTATTGCGTTCATATGCAAAAAATTGCGCTGAGTACCTATTCGTACTATCATTATTGGAAGCAGTATAATTACTATAACCTTATGTAGAACTCGCATATCACCCCGCACGCAGTCCGCCAGGTTGACTTATTTGCAATCTTTGCGCGATGATTTAATCAGCGATCGATGAAAGAGGCGAGGAATTGGCAGCTGGTGAGCATCCGCAGCGCACATGCCACCGAAAACCGGCTTCTGAAACATCCTGAACTTCAGTACTTCACGAAAATCCCTAAGATGGCTAGAAGTCGAGTTGCGCTTCAACGCGCGCCGCTTGAACGATGAGGGAGCTGCCTGCCCGATTCTGACGGCGGGGCGTTCCACCAAGACGATCCGCCACCCGGGGACACCGCAGCATGAGTGCCAAGACCATTCTCATCGTCGATGATGACCGCATCTTCGCGAAGGCCCTGGGCCGCACGCTGGAGAATGAGAGCTACACCACGCTGGTGAGCCATGACACCCAGGGTGCCCTGCTGCACGCACGGGAGGCCGCGGTCGACTGCGCCATCATCGACTACAATCTCGGCGCCATGCTGGGCACCACCCTCATGGAGCGGCTGCGCGCTGAAGGGTTCGAATTTCCCGTCATCGTGCTGACCGGCTTCGGAGACGTGCCCACCGCAACCATGGTCATGAAGCTCGGCGCGGCGGACTTCCTCGAGAAGCCGCACAATCCGGAAAAGCTCACCGCGGCAATCGAAAGTGCAGTTGCCAAGTCACGTGAGAAGTCGGGCTCCTCGGAGAGCATCCGCGAGGCGCGACAAAGGCTGCGCGTACTCACCGCGCGCGAAAGCGAAATCGTTGACGCCATCGTCGCCGGCCGCACCACCAAGCAGATCTCCGAGGTGCTTGGCGTCAGCCAGCGCACGGTGGACGCGCACCGCGCCTCCATCCTCCAGAAGCTGGAGATTTCCAATGCGGCCGAGTTGATCCGCCTGGCGATCTTCGCCAGCCTCACGCGCCCGCAGGATTGATCAGCGCACCGTCGGGAACACCAGCTCCGGCGTGTAACTCTTGAAGCTCTCGAGCTTCTGCGCGTTGCATTCCGCCTGCCAGCGGCTGCCCTGCACGACGCCGGATACGCAAGTGTACTTCGCGCGATAGGCGTCGGTTGCCGCATTCTCCTCGATGGCCACCGCCGCGAGGCCAACCACCTTGCCGCCCTGCCGTTCAACGAGGCGGATGGCGCCGTCCATGGTGCCGCCGGTTTCCACCCATTGGTCGGCCAGCAGCACCTTGGTGCCGGGGCCGAAGGCAGGCTGGCGCATCTCCATGTCCTGGGTGCGGCCGGAGTAATTGGAGAAGCTCACCTTGTCGGTGTCGACGCACAGCTTGCCCGCCTTGCGGATCGGCAGGAAGCCCACGCCCAGCCTGGTAGCCAGCGCCGAACCGAGCACGAAGCCCATGGCATCGAGACCGCCCACCACATCAATGGTCAGCCCCTCGAGGTCCGCGACGAGATCATCCAGCAGGTCATGGAAGGCCTCGCCGTTGATGTAGATCGAGGTCGGGTCCAGCCAGGCGAATTTCGGCCCCTTGGTGTTGGGGGCCATGAGGTTGAGATACCAGCGGTCGTCGCGGGGGCCCTTATTCCGTTCCAAGCTGCGGCTCATGACTTGGCTCCATGTTCACGGGTGAGTTTCAGAAGACGGGCGAGCTTTGCAGGCTCGATGTTGTAGAAGTCGCCCGCGCGGTTGATGCCGGTGGCCACCATGAAGCCGTCAACGTCATCCATGTAGAGATGCGCATTCTCGGGCGTGATGCCGGAGGCCAGCGTCAGCGCCTCATCGCCGATGGCGCGGCGGAAGGTGGTGATCTTGCCCGTATCCACCGCCTTGCCGGTGGCAACGCCCGAGGTGCACACCGCATCCATGAAGCCGGTGGCAAGCGTCGCGGAGTATTCATAACGTTCCGGCGCCACCTCGCGCTGCTTCTTGAAGCAGGTGCCGCCGGTATAGAGCCCGCTCCAGCCGGAGGCCGTGAGCGCCGCGGCGATCTCTTTCGCCTCGACTTGATCATCAGCGGCGCGGCGCTCGTCGATGCGCGCGTCATCGGCCCAGTAGCCGTCGACGGCAACGCCATCGCGCTTCAGCTTGCCCAGCACCGGGAACGCGTCCCTGCCCGTCACCGCGAGGAAGTTCACGCCCATCCACAGTGCCGGGAATTTCCCCCGCACATGCGCGATGATGGACAGGAAGCGCTCGACGCCAAAGTCATGGTTGATGAGGAAGCAGCCCGGTGCCCCCTCCTCCACGAGCACACGCACATTGCGCACCGCCTGCTCGTTGTCGGTCACGTGGATCACCGGCAGCACCGCCGGGCCCACGCACTTGAACAGTTTCCTGAAGTCTTGCCGGTTCATGGGGGCTGAAATTACGGCCTTGTACGAATTACGGAAATTTATAATGATGATGCAAGCATAAGGAGTGGCAATGCGGGCCATCAACCTTCCGACAGACTTGCTCAGGGCTTTTGTGAGCGTCATCGACCTCGGCGGCTACACCCGCGCGGCGGACGCGCTCGGTCGCACCCAGCCTGCCATTTCCCTCCAGATGAAGCGGCTGGAAGAGCTGCTGGATGCCAAGCTGCTGACCCATGAGGGCCGCGAGCTGAAGCTCACCGAGGAGGGTGAGGCGCTCGCGGTCTATGCCCGCCAGCTCCTGCGGCTCAATGACGAGGCGGTGGCCAAGCTCAAGGGCCGCGCCGCCAGGGGCCAGCTGCGTGTCGGCCTTCCCACCGACTTCTCGGTCGCCTTCCTGCAGGATTCGATCGTCGACTTCGCGGGCGAGCAGGCCAGGGTGACCATGTCGATCACCTGCGACCTCTCCCGCAAGCTCCTCGACCTGCTGCATGCCGACGAACTCGACATCGCCATTGCGCTACTTGCGCGCGACAAGAACCCCTACCTCGTCAGAAGCTGGGACGAACGCCCGATCTGGGCGGTGGCGAAGGATTTTCCTGTGAATAAGTCCGTGGCCGTCCCGCTCGTCACCCACCCGGAAGGCTGCGAATACCGCCGCCGCATGACAGCGGCGCTGCGCGCCGAAGGGCGTGACTGGCGCGCCGCCTACACGACACCCGACATCGGTGGCCTGCAGCGCGCGGTGAGTGCCGGCATGGGCGTCACCGCGCTGACCCGCAAGACCGTGCTGCCGGACATGCGGATTCTCTCGTCCCGCGAGGGTTTTCCGGCCATGGAGCCCATCCACATCGGCCTCTTCTACAAGCACCAGAGGTTGTCCGGTGCGGGCCTCATGCTGGTCGATTCGCTCATTGCCCGCATGGACGAGGCGGCCGAGCCTGCCCCGCCCAAGGCATCTGCCGCTCGATAAGCGGGCGTCATGCATGCATTAGCAGCATAAATTTCCCGAATGTCTCGGGGAGGGATACGTTTTGCAACGACGCGCTGGACCTCGGCAGCAAGACATGATGGCATGCGCGCTCAGGAGTGGGAAACAACCGCCGGCAATCCTCCGGCCCCTAGGGAGACGAAACGCATGCCGAAAGTCATCAAGCCGACACGCCGCGACGTTCTGAAATACGGCGCGGCCGCTGCCACCACTGCCCTCTGCACGCCTTACGTAAGCCGTGCCTGGGCCGACACGGTGGAGATCAACATGCTCGCCTGGTACGGCCACGGCGAGCCGGACGTGGTGGGCGAGTTCGAAGCCGCCAACAACGTGAAGTTCAAGCCTAAGTACTATGCCGGCGGCGACAACATGATGGCGCTGATCTCGCAGTCGCCCCCCGGCACCTATGACGTCATCCTGTCGGACGCCGAGTTCGTGCAGCAGCTCAATGCGGCGGACTACATCGAGGAGATGAACCCGGCGGACTATCCCTTCGACGACATGCTCTATGCCGACTTCAAGCAGTTCCCCGGCCACTGGAAGGACGGCAAGCTCTATTCCATGATGGTGCGCTTCGGCCACCTTGGTGTCTCCTACAACACCACCGCCATGTCCGAGGCCGAGGCCATGAGCTACAAGGCCTTCTGGAAGCCGGAGATCAAGGGCAAGCTCGGCCACTTCGACTGGCACCTGCCGAACCTTGGGCAAATGAGCCTCACCAACGGCAACGGCGCAAAGCTGTGGGACCAGGACGAGGCCGGCTGGAAGAAGATCCAGGAAACCACCATGTCGCTCCGTCCGCAGGTCGGCGGTTTCTTCGACTACGGCGGCACCTTCAACGGACTGAAGAACAACGAGATGATGGCCATGGCCGGCATCGGCGATTGGATCACCGGCGTGCTGGAGCGCGATGGCGCGCCAGTCAAGTCGGTCGTGCCGAATGAAGGCGGCATCCAGTTCACCGAGTCCTGGTCCATCGGCAAGGGCACGCAGAAGGCCGACATGGCCAAGAAGTTCATCCAGTACATGATGTCGCCTGACGGCCAGGTGCACTCCGCCCGCATGCTGGCCTATCCGGCCTTCTGCGTCACCAAGGGCGGCCGCGCCAAGCTCAACGAGGTCGATCCGAAGGAAGCCCAGCGCACCGGCCAGGTGGACGGCATGCCGAACGACCCGATCACGCTGATCAAGGATGGCCGCATCCACTATCGCAACATCCCGCAGCAGCAGAGCCTCGAGGACTGGAACGAGTTCTGGCAGGAATACAAGAACGCGTCGTAACCCGGTCACGTCTCCTCTAAACCGTCATCCCGGCGAAAGCCGGGACCCAGCTTTCCTCACGTACTGAAATATAGCTGGGCCCCGGCTTTCGCCGGGGTGACGGCAAGAGTTGGGCGAAGAAAAACACACCACCATGACCACCAAGACCACCAAGCCCGACACCTACGCAATCGCTTGGCGGTTGCCGCTGATCGTCTGGCAGGGCCTGTTCTTCGTGGGCCCCCTGCTGTTCATGGTGGCCATGTCGTTCTTCCTGGTGAAGAACTACCGCATGGAAGTGGCCCTCCAGTTCTCCAACTGGCAGCGCATGCTGTCCAAGGACTTCTTCTGGGACGCCTATTTCTTCACGCTGTGGCTGGCTCTGCTCGCCACCATCATCACCAGCCTGGTCGCCTTCCCCGCCAGCTACTTCCTCGCCTTCAAGGCCAGCGAAAGGCTAAGGCGCTGGGCCATCTTCTTCCTCATCATTCCGTTCTTCACCAGCTATCTGGTGCGCATCTTCGCCTGGCAGGTCATCCTCGCGCAAAGCGGCGTCATCAACGCAGGGCTTTCCTACCTGGGGCTCGGACCGTGGCAGATGCTGAACACGCAGTTCGGCACCATGGTCGGCTATCTCGTCCTCTGCCTGCCCCTGGCCGTGATCCTGCAGACCTTCTCGCTCGCCAACATCGACAAGCGACTTGTGGAGGCCGCGCATAATCTCGGCTGCGGCCGCCTGCGCACCGTTTTCACCGTGGTGGTGCCGCTCGCCAAGACCGGCCTCATCGTCGCCGCCGTGTTCTGCTTCATCCTGTCCTTCGGCGATTTCGTGTCACCCTACTATCTCGGTGGCTCCAAGCCCCCAACCCTGTCGATCATGATTGTCGACAC
Source organism: Rhizobium sp. Q54 (assembly GCA_945889445.1). Taxonomy (GTDB): domain Bacteria; phylum Pseudomonadota; class Alphaproteobacteria; order Rhizobiales; family Aestuariivirgaceae; genus Aestuariivirga. The sequence goes on along the minus strand of CAMDBX010000008.1, from coordinate 53,041 downwards.
GTCCAAGTCCGGGCAGCAATGGCCGCGTGCGGCGGTGGTCGCCATCATGATGATCGTCACCCTGCTCGTCGTGGCCTTCACCGCCATCGGCTTCGCCTACAGGAAGCGCGGCAAATGAAGGATGACAAGCTCCTCCGCTGGGTGCTGGCGCTCTACACCGCGCTGGTCTTCCTCTTCGTCTTCGCGCCCATCGCGGCCAGCCTCGTCTTCTCCTTCAACTCGGATCGCTTCCCGACGATCCCGCTCGGCTCCTTCACCACCGACTGGTACGTCAAGGCCTTCAGCAATCCGGAGGTCTGGGACGCCGCACTCAGGAGCCTCATCGTCTCCTCCGTCACCGCCGTCATCGCCACCGCCATAGGCTTCTCGGCGGCCTATTCGGACTACCGCTACGATTTTGTGGGCAAGAAGGCCTTCCTCGTGCTGGCCCTGCTGCCGCCAACGATCCCGCTCATCATCCTCGCGCTCGCCATGCTGGGCTGGCTGTCGATGTTCAATGCCTCGGGGCTCACCCTCTCCATCATCATTGCCCACACCGTGCTCTGCGCGCCTTTCGCCATGGCGGTCATCCGGCTCAGGCTCAACCAGATGGACCCCAACCTCGAGCCCGCCGCATGGAACCTTGGCGCGTCGGAATGGGTCACCATGAAGTCGGTGGTCATTCCCTTCACGCTCCCCTCCATCATCGCCAGCCTGTGCCTCACCGCGGCCGTCTCCTTTGACGAGTTCGCCGTGGCCTGGTTCGTCTCCGGCCTCAACAAGACGGTGCCCGTGGTGATCCTCGAAATCCTCACCGGCAACATCGACCCGCAGGTCAATGCCATCGGCACCGCCGTCTTCCTCGTCTCCATCACCCTCGTCGTCATTGCGCAGGTCCTCGTCCTCAGGTCTGCGAAGAAACCGGAAGCTGCCTGATGGCCGAACCCCTCGTCGTCTTCGACAATGTCGTGAAACGCTTCGGCACCTTCGAAGCGGTGAAGCGCATGAACTTCGAGATTCGCGAGGGCGAGTTCCTCGCCTTCATGGGTCCCTCGGGCTGCGGCAAGACCACCACGCTGCGCATGCTGGCGGGCCTTGAACAGCCCACCGAAGGCGATATTCGCCTTGCCGGAAAGTCCCTCCTCGATGTCAAGCCGCATGAGCGTGACACGCCCATGGTCTGGCAGTCGCTCGCCCTCTTCCCCTTCCTCAACGCCCGCGAGAACGTCGAGTTCGGCCTCAAGATGCGCGGCATGGATAAGCCTGCGCGCCGCAGGAAGGCACTGGACTGGCTGGAGCGTCTCGGCATCGGCGAATTCGCCGAGCGGGACGTGAACTCGCTGTCGGGCGGCCAGCGCCAGCGCGTGGCGCTCGCCCGCGCACTCGTCACCGAGCCGAAGATCCTGCTGCTGGATGAACCGCTCTCGGCACTGGACGCCCACCTCGTCATCCGCATGCAGGGGGTGCTCACCAAGCTGCAGCGCGAGCTCGGCATCACCTTCGTCTATGTCACGCATTCGCAGTCGGAAGCCTTCGCCATGGCCGACCGCGTGGTCATCATGTCCAAGGGCGAGATCGCCCAGATCGGCTCGGCGCGCGACATCTACCGCACACCCGCGTCCCGCTTCGTCGCCGAGTTCGTCGGCCGCAACAACATCTTCGCGGGCACAGTCAACGCGGCCGGCAACGTCGAAACGCCGGCCGGCACCTTCACGCTCGACGGCAAGGCCAGGCCCGGCGACAAGGTCAGCTTCGTCGTCGCCGCCGACGTCGTCTCGCTCTCCGTCACGAAGCCCGCCGCGCCGAACGTCTTCACCGCGCAACTGATCTCGGAAGAATTCGTGGGCTCCATGGTCACCCTGTTCTTCGAGGCGCCGGGCGACACCGAGGTCAAGGTTCAGGTTCAGGAACGCTCCCTCGAGGGCATCCCGCGCGAGCCGGGCCAGACGCTGTTCCTCTCCTTCGATCCGTCGCACGCTCATATTCTGAAGGGCTGATGTCCATGATCCGTAATCCCATCCCATGGCCCAATGGCGCGCGCTGCGCCTGCGCCATCACCTTCGACATGGATGCGGATTCGCTCATCCACATCTCACGTCCGAAAGATGGCCACGACCGGCTCTATCCCATCTCCATGGGCCGTTACGGCCCCACCGTCGCCGTACCGCGCATCCTCGACACCTATCGTAAGTTTGGATTGAAGCAGTCCTTCTTCATCCCGGCCTGGTGCATCGAGCAATATCCTGACGCCATCGACTCGATACTGAAGGACGGCCACGAGATAGGCCACCACGGATTGATCCACGAAGACCCCGTCGAAACGCGCGGCGAAGCCCAGCGCATCGCCTTCGAAACCGCATTGCAAATTCATCAGAAGCGCATCGGCAGCAAGCCGCGCGGCTACCGCGCCCCGGTCTACAACGTCACCCAGCAGGTCATCGACCTGCTGGTCGAGCACGGCTTCCGCTATGACTCGTCGTTGATGGCGGACGACATCCCATACCTCATGAAGACCCCTTCAGGCGAACTCTGGGAAGCCCCCGTCCACTGGGGCACCGACGACTGGCCGCCCTTCGCCCACTACGCCGAGATCGACTACATGATGCCGGTGAAGGCCCCATCCGAAGGCCTCAAGGCCTTCTGGGAGGAGTTCGACGCGCAATACGAGGCAGGCGGATTCTGGATCGGCATCTGGCATCCCTTCCTCACGGGCCGCCTCGCCCGCTGGCGCCTGGTGGAGCAGTGGCTGGAGCAGACCCTCAAGACCAAGAGCGTCTGGTTCGCCCCCCTGGAGGAGATCATCGCCCACGTCGCGAGGGTGACCGCGGATGGCAGCTACAGTCCGCGCATCGAGCAACTGCCCTACTACAGCGGTAGCCAACTGGGCTGATCGAACAGCTACATTTCTTGCAACTGCAGCATCAGTTTTGCTCAACTTTACCATCACGGTTGCGATGCTATGCTGACCTGTGAAACGGCGAGGAGAGAGCAACCATGACGACGAGAAAGCCCGGTCGCGGACGCATCTACAACTCCATCACGGAAACGATTGGCGACACCCCCATCGTCCGCCTCGACAAGCTCGCGAAAAAGCACGGCGTTCACGCCAACATCCTGGCCAAGCTGGAGTTTTTCAACCCCATCGCCAGCGTCAAGGACCGCATCGGCGTGTCGATGATCGAGGCCCTCGAGCAGGCAGGCAAGATTGGCCCGGACACGGTCCTCATCGAACCCACCTCCGGCAACACCGGCATTGCGCTGGCTTTCGTAGCAGCAGCAAAGGGTTACCGGCTGATCCTGGTGATGCCGGAATCGATGTCAGTCGAGCGCCGCAAGATGCTCGCCCTGTTGGGCGCAGAGCTCGTTCTCACCGAAGCGCCGAAGGGCATGAAGGGCGCAATCGCCAAGGCCGAGGAACTGAAAGCCGCGACACCTGGTGCCATCATCCCGCAACAGTTTGAAAATCCAGCCAATCCCGCCATCCATCGGCGCACGACGGCGGAGGAAATCTGGAACGATACGGATGGCAAGATCGATGTCTTCGTCTCCGGCGTCGGCACCGGCGGCACCCTCACCGGCGCGGGCGGCGTGCTGAAGTCGAAGAACCCTGCATTGAAGATCGTCGCGGTCGAACCCGCAGACTCGCCTGTCCTGTCCGGCGGCCAACCCGGCCCTCACAAGATTCAAGGCATTGGTGCAGGCTTCATACCAACCATCCTCGACACCTCGCTGATCGATGAAATCGTAAAAGTTTCCAACGACTTGGCCATCGCGACCGCGCGCGAACTGGCGCGCACCGAAGGCGTGCCCGGCGGCATCAGTTCCGGCGCCGCCGTCGCTGCCGCACTTGAGGTTGGCAGGCGTCCGGAAAACGCCGGCAAGAACATCGTGGTCATCATCCCGTCCTTTGCCGAGCGCTACCTGTCGACTGCGCTGTTCGACGGACTGGCCTAGTCCACCAAGCCGCTCTTCCACGCGGAGAGAATGAGGCCCATTCCGGCGGCGGTAAGAATGGCGAGGCTTGCTGCCAAGATCATGATATACATCCCGAATTCACAAGGTTCGGGGCGGACTTAGCCTGAGCTTGATCGGGAAACTTTGCGCTAGCTCAAATCTTGCTGCACTGCGGCAAAACTCCGCAGACAGGCCGTCAGCCTAGCTGATGAGCACCAGCCATGAAGTCAGCCAGTGCAAGTCTCATTCGGCTTCAGTCGCCGGGGGCTGATGGTGATCTGATCCATACGGCATGTGACAACAAGCGAGCCGTTGTCAGCGCAGATGCGGGCCACGGTGATGGCATTGCTGTCGGCAAGCACCTTGAGCTTGTCGCGCGAAGCCCCCGCGTCATCGAGCAGTCCATAGGCGGTATCAAGGCATTCCGCTGATGAGCCAGGCAAAGAGACGGTCGTGAAGCTACCGATCTCGATCTCGCCTTTTGTCTTCGACTTCCGCAAGACCGGGCTGCGCGTCAGCTGCCCGGCGGGATCTTCCGGTCCCACCGTCACGTCACCAAAACCGTCACCCTGATCCTGCTCTGAAGCCTCGGCGTCGACCGAAGCAAATTCGCTTGTGGGAGTGTCTTCAAGCACCGCCGGCGCAGATGACGGCACCACGGTGAACTGCAGAGATCCTTTCAGCTGCCGCTGCAGCCCGCGGGTGAGGAGTTCGTTATCCGCAAGCTCACTGCGCGATTCCGCCATTTGATCGTCGAGCTGGGAAGAAACGCTCGCAGGCATTGGTTCATTCATGACGTAGCGCTTGATCACGTCAAAATTCCAGCCTGCGACAAAACACGCCAGAAGCGTCACGTTGGTGAGGCTGCTCCAGAAGACAATATCGAGAATACCCCGCGAGCGTGTTGGTCTAACATCCTTGCTCCGTGGAATCGCACGGCCAACGCGACGTATTCTGACGCTATCCATCAGTTCGTCGACCAGTTCATGATCACTCTGTTTCGCCATCAGTTTGCAGAGCGCTTCACGCTCCTCTCGGACTCACCAAGCAGTCTGAGATTGTTCTGGATGTAGGGATTGTCAGGTTCAAGCTCATACGCCCTGAGCAGGAACCTGCGAGCACTCTGCAGGTTGCCGCGCAGCAGTTGAGAGTAACCTGCGTTGTTGAGAATGGTGGCGTTCTGCGCCCCGAGCTTCAACACCTTCTCATAGGCCTGATCGGCCAGATCGAACCGGCGCAGGTGGTCATAGCTCGCCGCAAGGCCAAGCCAAGCCTCAGCATCCTTAGGTGTGACCTCAACCGCCTTCTGATAGCTCTGCGCCGCAAGGCCGTAGCTCTCATTGCGGAAGTAGACTTTGCCCATCCGCAGATAGTCGTCAGACGGGAACAATGCCGCATCCTCAACCTTCAGTGCCGGCTGCTTCGCATTTGGCCCAGCCAGCAGGAGATTTTCCTGAGATGCGCATGCCGAAATAACTGTGCACAGGAACAGCATCGCGATACATCGCGCCGCTGTCCTGAACATGGCCCCAGACCCCATCATTGTCATTTCGCTATCCCCAAGGCACCAAAGAGTTTGATGACGACTGGAAGCAGCGTAACTCCCAGCACCACCGGAAAGATGAAGAAACCAAGCGGTAGAACGAGCTTCACGGGCAGGGACGAAGCTTTCTCCTCAGCCCTCGCAAGCCGCTTCTGACGCATTTCCTCGCTATAGACCCGAAGCGACTGCACGAGGCTCGTGCCAAGCTCTTCCGACTGGCGAATGAGCGTGGCGAAGGACTTTGCCTCCGGAATGCCCAACCTCATGCCAAGATTATCAAGCGACTCGCGTGTCGACTTACCCGCCCTCATCTCCAGCGACATGAATGACAAATTGCGGGCAAGAGAGGGATAGTCATGCGCCAAATCGCGGCTGATGCGATCCATGGCGGAATCCACACTGATACCGGCCTCGACACAGATGACGAGAAGGTCGAGAAAATCGGGGAAGCCTTGGCGATGCTCTTCGAACAGCTTGTCACGGCGCACACTGACGATCGCCCGTGGCAACATGTAGCCGATGAAGGTCAAGCCCACCGCTGCGAGAATGGTGAAGGCAACCGGCCGACCCGGATAGAGTCTGCCAAACAAGGCGGCAGTCAGGATGCCGCAGATGAGGGCCGTGCCGATGCGGCTTGCCTGGAATAGCACCAGCGCTCGATTGCCGTAGTAGCCGGCAGAATTCAGAAACTTGTTCAGTTCCGACTTCTTGGCTTCGTCAGTTGGAACAAGCCCCTTGAGGTAGTCCGGAGCGGAACTGCGGTGCACCGAGGCAGTGGGAACCAAGGCCGCAGAAACCGGCGCGGCGCCGGAAGCGGTCACCCGGCGGCGAACGCCGGACCAAGACATGGTGATGGTGCCAAAGGCGAATGTAAGGGAGGTGACGGCAAGAAATACCGACGCGAACAGCAGAAGATCCCCGCGGGCCGACAGATATGTGAGGATCTGCTCCATTACCCCGTCAGAACTTGAAGTTGATCATTTTGTAGATCATCAGATCACCGAGGATCTTCCAGACGATGAGCCCGCCCATGACCAGCTGGAAGGTCGGAAGATGCCAGACGTCTGAATAGTAACGCGGATTTGGGAAGTAGATCGCGAGCGCAATGGCGGGTGGCAGGATGGTGAGGCCATAGGCCGAGAACCGACCTTCAGCCGAAAGCGAGCGAACCTTCCGCTTCAGCTGGAAGCGTTCGCGCAGCACACGAGACAGATTCTCAAGAACCTCGCCCAGATTGCCGCCGGCGCTTGATTGGAGGGAAACCGCCGTGACGAGAAGCGACATGTCAGACACGCCAACCCGGCCCGCGAGGTTCTGCAGTGCCCGCGGCAGGTCGAGACCATAGGTGAGCTCATCGGTGGTGAGGCCGAATTCGGAACCGATCGGATCCGGCATTTCGCGGCCGACGAGAGTCAATGCTGTCGGCACCGGATGTCCGCTGCGCAGACTTCGCACCACCACGTCCAACGCATCCGGCAACTGTGCCTGGAACGCGGCCCTGCGCTTGTTGCGAATATACCGGACAACGAATAGTGGCAACCCGATGCCCACCGCGAGTCCAACGGCGATGCTCACCCACATGGGCAGCGTCGTGAGCACCAGAAGACCGGTCACAAGCACGGAGCAGGCAAGCGCAACGATCATCAGGAAGCGACCAAGGTTGATGGTCAACCCGGATTGCACAAGCATTTTCCGCAAACCGCCCATCACGGAAAGGTCGCGGTCGTCGATGCCGCGCTGCGCCTTCAGTCGGAGCATCGCCTGCTCGCCGCCCGACACTTCGCTCTGCACGCTCAAACGCTTGTTGATGGCGCGCCGTGACCTCATCGGCGCAATCACGCCAAGATATAACGCCTCCGCAAGAAAGATGACCGCCAGCGCGGAGCAGACGTAGAAGGTCATCCGGATGAGGAACTCGCTGTCCATCTCACTGAACCTTCGAGGGATCGAAATAGCTGGATGGAACGGTGATGCCACGGTTCTGCAGGTCGGTCAGGAACTTCGGGCGAACGCCGGTGGCCTGGAAGTTGCCCTGAACGGACCCGTCCTCCAACGTGCCGGTGCGATTGTAGCGGAATATCTCCTGCATCTGGATCACATCGCCTTCGATGCCCGTCACCTCGCTCACCGCCACCACTTTACGCTTGCCGTCGCTCATGCGCTGCAACTGCACGACCATGCGGATCGCGGAGGCGATCTGCGTGCGCAGGCTCTGGATGGTCATCGGGAAGCCGGCCATGCCAATCATCGTTTCGAGGCGACCGATTGCGTCACGCGTGGTGTTGGCGTGAATGGTCGTCATCGAACCTTCGTGACCGGTGTTCATGGCCTGCAGCATGTCGAAGGCTTCCTCGCCGCGGCACTCGCCCACCACGATGCGATCAGGACGCATACGCAGGGCGTTCTTGACGAGTTCGCGTTGACGGATCTCGCCCTTGCCTTCGATGTTGGGCGGGCGCGTTTCCATGCGTCCGACATGGGGCTGCTGAAGTTGAAGTTCGGCGGCGTCTTCAATGGTGATCAAGCGTTCCTTGGGGCTGATATAGCTCGACAAGGCGTTGAGCATGGTCGTCTTGCCGGAGCCCGTGCCGCCAGACACCAGCACCGTGACGCGACCCTTGACGGCAGCAGCCAGCACTGCTGCCATCTCACGCGACAGTGCATTGTTATCGACGAGCTTCTCCATTGAATAAGGCCGCTTGGAAAACTTGCGGATGGAGACCAGCGGGCCGTCCACCGCCACGGGCTTGATCGCAACGTTGACGCGCGAGCCGTCGAGCAGGCGGGCGTCGCACAACGGCTGGCTCTCGTCGACGCGGCGGCCTACCGTCGACACGATCTTGTTGATGATGCGCAGGAGATGCGCCTCGTCCTTGAAGCGCGCATCGGAAAGTTCGAGAACGCCGCGGCGTTCCACATAGATCTGCCTGTGGGTGTTGATCAAGATGTCGTTGACGCTCTCGTCCTTCAGCAACGGCTCGATGGGTCCGAGCCCAGTCATCTCGTTCAGGACGTCGTCAACGAACTGCTCGAACTCAGTGGCGTTCAGCACCAAACGTTCACTGGCAACGTGCTGGGCGACAAGGGCGTGGATCTGCGGCCTCAGCTCACGAAGCGGGATCTTCTCGATGGTTGCGAGATTGATTTCATCGATGATCCGGCCATGGATGCGCAGCTTGGCATCCAGCAGGCGTTGGCGCAACGCGATGGCGTCGGTTTCGGCCATGGACACTTCCACCACCGGTTTCGCGGGCTCGGCACTGGGTGCAGGAGCTTCCTGAGGCTGCGCACCACCGCGGCTGAGGATCGAAAAACGTCCGATGGCCATGCTCAATACCCCAGTATCTTTGATAATTCGCTGATGAAACTGTTGCGTGGTTTGATGTCGGAAGTCGGCACGCCGCGGTCGATGGCCTCGCGCATCAGCCGTTCGTCGGCCGAAATCTGCCCGACCAGAACGTCGCCGAGCAACTCCTTCACCTCGCTCGCCGAAATGCCGGTGCCGAACAGCGACCGGCTGTACTTGTTGACGATCACCCTGGGCTTGACCAACTCGCCGAACTGGTTGGTCATGTCATTCACCATGCGGCGGGCCGACTTCAGGCCAGGCACCGAGAAGTCGGTGATGATGTAGACGTCGGATGACCCGAGGATCACCGCATCCGACCAGTTCTCGACATGCCGCGGCAGATCTACGATGAGTGTCTGGTGGCTCTGCGACACGATGTCGAGCGTGCGGGTGATGACTTCCGGTGCAAAGGTGAAGGCCTCGCCGAACTTGCGCTGGGCGGAGAGCACGTCAATCTTGTTCTTGTAGGTCGAGGTCATGCTTTCCAGCATGCGCGGATCGAGACGGGACGGGTTGGCGATGATCTCGTCAAGCGCCCAGGCGGGTTGAAGGTCGAGATATTCCGCACAGGCGCCCCCGGTGAGGTCGAGATCGACGACGCAGATGGAGGGTGAGTTCGACTTGCTGCGCCCGGCGGCCAGCAGCGCAGCATGAACGGCGATCGAGGTGGCACCCACGCCGCCGCGCGCGCCAAGGAAGGTCATGCACTTGAGTTCGGACTTGGAACCGACATTTTGGCTGAGCACGCGGCCGCAGGCGGCGATGAGTTCACCCGCACTCAGCGGCGCCTTGAGCCAATCCGAGACGCGCAGTCGGAGTAGCCACCGCACCAGCTCATCACCGAGTGCAGGCGACAGCACGATCACCGGCAGGTGCTGCGGGCGTTGCGCCATGAAGCGCTGGAACTCGCGTTGGGACGCTTCGCCCGAGGAGTCGAGATCATAGACAAAGATGCTGATGCCGCGGGGATCATAGCCCGGCACAACCTTGCCGGAGGCAATCAGGCTGAGGTCCACGCCTTCACGCTGCGCCACATATTCCTTGAGCTGCCGGCCTACGTCCTCGTTCTGCGTGACAAAGCCAATCCCCATGATGGGATTGGCCGATCGGACCGAACGGCTGAAAATCTGCAACATGTCAGCTACTGCTCCATGTTGCCTGGAGGTCCTCACCGGTGAGCGTGCTGGTTGCCGAGGCTGGGAACTTCACTTCGGTAGCGTCCACCAGACCACTGAGAAACCGGGACTCATGCTTCACGTTCTGCAGGCTCACCGTGCTCGTCGCAATCGGTCTCGCGATGCGATCGGCATGCCACATTCCAGTGTATTGGTATCTGACGATGACATTGGCCGGCTTCAATGCCTGGAACAGCGTGTCGTCGTTCACTTGGCTCAAGGTGACTTCAAGAGCGTTTGCCGTCACCGGATCGAGCGCTTCGTTGGGGTCGTTGGGGACTGCATCCTTGTCATCGCCCAGCAATTTTCCAAGGAAGCGATATCCAGTGCTGCTTCCACTGATCGAAACCGAATGCTCCGAGAAGTCGGCTGGATTGGCTAGGGAAGTGGCTGTCGCACCTTCTGTGCGCATGATGGTGTCGCCGGTAAGATCACGTTCGCCAGCCATGGCCGGAGCATCAGCACCGGGCTGAAGGGATGAATTCAGGACGCAGGCACGGCTCGCGTCGATCGTGATCAAGGAAAAGCCCGCGATGATTGCAAGCAAGACAGTGACATAGATGGGCGACTTTAGGATTTGGTCGGCGCGCAAGGGTGTCTTCAAGAGCCCCAATCCAAGTCTCTCGCGTTTGCCCTGCATGGCGGCTGCCCCACCTCAGTTCCCGCCCGACATGCCGACGGAGGCACCCGATGTGGGCGTATCTGTCGTACCAGTCGAGGTCGATCCACCTGAGGACAGGTAGCTCTGCATCATCTTGTCGAGCGCGCTGATCCCTTGGGCACCGGAGGTCTTGATGTCGGTGTTGTTGATGTAAGAGGGCCATGGCGTCGGGTGCTGGATGATGATGTTCGACGTTGTGGCATCACCCAACCCGACCGTGATCGAGTCCCGGCGGCTCATGTAGTCATAGATGTAGTTGTTGTCCAGATAGTCACTCCGGTGATCGTCCTCTCGATCTGTGATCGTGCTGTCATCTGCCTGCGCGGGCGACGAGAGGCAAGCGGCGGCGATGAGCATGCCGACAAGGAAGCTATTTCTGCGGAGCGCCATAATTCACCTGTGGGATGTCGATGATGTGTCCATAGACACCGTTGTACTTGGTATCGAGGCTGGTGCGAGACACCTCCTGCTTGCCCATCAGGAAGAACTCAGGCTCGTTGGCGGAGAGCAGGCCGTCGTTGAGCGGATCCTTGAGATGCTGCTTCGTGCCAACCGGGCGAACGACGCGCGGCGTGACGATGATGACGAGGTCCGATTCCTTCTTCTGGAAAGCAGAAGACCGGAACAGCGTGCCGATCACCGGCACATTGCCGACCCACGGCACCTGCGTTGCCTCCTTGGCATTCAAGGACTGCAGGAGGCCCGCAATTGCGAAGCTCTGGCCGTCACGCAGTTCGACGCTGGTGTTCGCCGTGCGGATCACGAAGCCAGGATTGCCGTTGTAGCTCAGTGAAGGATCGATTTCCGACACCGTGGGATTGAGCTGGAGGTTGATGAGGCCGTCATCGAGAACCGTCGGCGTGAAGTTCAGGATCACGCCGAAGTCCTTGTAGGTTACCGAGCAGGTCTGGTCGGCCAAGGAGCCCTCGCAGGTCTGCACCGGCACCTGGCCGCCGGCGTTGAAGCTCGCCGTCTGGCCCGAAAGTGCCGTGAGGTTGGGTTCGGCAAGACGGCGCGCCATGCGTCGTTCTTCCAGCGCGGTGATCAGCAGATCCGGGGACGTACCGTTTTCCAGGATGTTCGCGACGACCGTGCCGAAGGGAACAAGGCCCGAGAGGGCGCTGGCGGCGGCGGCAAGTCCAAGCCCCTGGCTGCCCGCGGCCTGGGCAATGCCGAGACCCTGCCCATAACCATTGCCGTCTTTGATGAGGTTCCAGTTGAAGCCGAGTTCCTTGCCGGCAGAGCGCGCCACCTCGACCATACGAACTTCGAGGTTCACCTGCTGGTTGGCGGTGATCGAGAAGGAGTTGGTGACATCGTCACCAACAAAGTCACGGGCGATGGTCATGGCCTTTTCGGCGGCGGGCGCACTCGGCACTTCGCCCTCGAGCAGCACGCGGCCGTTGACGCTGCGAACCTTGAGCCGGGCGCCGGGGATGGCTTGCTTCAGCGTACTGCTGAGGCCTGTGAGGTCATGCGTGACCTCGACGTCGATGACGGCGAGAAGATCTTTCTTGTCGTCGAACAGGGTGATATTTGTGGAGCCAAGCTTGCGACCCAGCACATACAGCGTCCGGTCGCTGAGCGCGTTGACATCTGCCGTCTCGGGATCGCCGACGACGATCTCGCCGAAGGGCACCGTAAACCGGAATGTCTCGGAACGGCCCATCACGACCTTGAGTCGCGCCACCCTGTCATCCGTTGATATCTTGACGAGCGTTGCAGCCGAGGCGCCGCTGGGCACGACTGTTTGCCAGCCCGCAAGCGCGAGCAGCGCGACGGCGGAGACCAGAACGGGGAAGGCAGTGCCGCGGAGGCGGCTCATGGGCCGGCAGGTCTTGATCATTGGTTCGCATCCAGCGGCACGGTGTAGGAGGAGCCCTGCAGGCCACGGTAAATGGTGACCTGGGCGGTGGTCGGCAGCGCGTCCTCCGTCACCTCGGCGGGAGCGGGGGCAATTGCCTCCGTCACCACCGGCTTGGTGCGGCTGGCCTCGGCCTGGCTGAGTTTCGCCTCGAGATCGTCCACCCGGCGCTGCAGCGCGGACTGCGCCTCGTCCGACTGGGAGAGCGTGGCACTGGACACCAACTCGCTTTCGACCACGCGCTGGGCCGGCGCGGCGTCAAGCGATCCGGCGGAGCGCAGCGTGAAGATGAGGCCGCCGGTCGACTGTGCCAGCGCCAGCTTCTGCGCATCGAGCGGCGTCAGTTCCAGCGTCGTGGTGCGACCGTCGATGGGGTTGCTGGTCTTCTCGTCGACGTTCTGGTTCACGGCCAGCACCTTGACGTTCTGAAACAGCACGTCGATGCTGGGTGAGTCAGCCTGCGGGCGTGTGTAGAGCACATCGACGCGGTCGCCCGGCAACACGAAGCCGGCAACACCGCTGGTATCGTTGACGCTGATTGTGACGGCGCGCATGCCTTCCTTGACGAGGGCGGAGAGAGTGGCGCGGCCACCGGGGCCGGAGATCTTCCAGGCCAGGACGGGTTCATTGGGGTTGATTGGCGTCAGCACCACGCGGGCGCCGTCCTTGCTGACGTCTGCAATGGTGGTGAAAGAACCCTCGGGCTTGGCTTCCTTGGGCCAGGAGATTTCACTCAGCACTTCCGGCGTGAGCGGCTCACCGAAGTGAAGTTCCTTCTTGGCGACGACAACGGTCTCGGTCACCATCTTGGGCGCTTCGGGGGCGACCTGTTGCGCAATCTGTTGCTGCTGGCTCGACAGCCAAATCTTGGCGAGGAAAACAGCCAGCCCACCGAACAGCAATGCCACGAGAAGCATCACGAGGGTTCCAGTACGCACAGGAAGCATGAACTAACTCTTTACTCATTACTCGTTCAGGGATTTGCCGGACTGGGAGGCGGACGGTTCAGGAGATAAGACGGCTGCCGCGGCACAGGCCGCGGCAGTCATTCGCAAACGATTGCTGGCGCCTAACAGCCGGTTGCTTTGAGACCTACGCAAAGGGCTTTCCACTGGCTGCTGGCCCAGCCGCCAACTGCCGCGAGAAGTGCGAGACCCACGGCAAGGATCACACCCAGAAGGGCGGTGTATTCGATGAAGGCCGCACCGCTGTCATCGGCGTGAAGGGCGCGGAAGAAAGAAGTAATTGATTTCATTTTTTGCATTCCCTAGTAATGGTTAACATACGCAGGTTCTTTCGAGCCCAGTCCGCAATCAAAGTTGAGCCCTTGGTAGCCACCGTTTGCACAGGCCGGCATAAAAAATGGACCGTGAAAACAAGGGTTTCTACTGAGAGAAGTCTGTCATTACACCAAACCGCTGTCCAGATGGCAGAACTATCAGCGAAAGCATTACTTAAGTATTAATTCGGATGACAGCCGATATTTGAAATCAATATTTCAAGTATACTGACTGTTACACTTCAATCGATGGCGGCATCTGGAAAAAACACTTGAACAAAGAAAAATAAAACCAACAAGTAAAGTGCTTAATATCGATTAATATTTCAGTATATCGAGAAAATTAATCATGATTTTACGCGTGAGGGCAGTGGAATTATTTGAACAGCCTAACTTGACGTTGAGACGACACGGGCGCTAGGATCATTCCACGAGATGTATCGCGGTTCGGCAAGCCTTGAAAATTGGCTGCTGAGTGGTCGGTGCCGTTCTCGACGGGTGGTGAACTTCGGATCACGGGCATCTGGCGATCGACGGCAAAACTCGCTACCACCCTTCACACGCCAACAGACCTTCAAGGGTTGCATGCTCTCGTTCTTGCTGTCGCTCATCCCCTTCGCCTTCGCTTTCCTGGTCCTGTTCGGGGCACTGAGCGATCTCTCGAGTTTCCGGATTCCCAACTGGGTGTCCTATGGGCTTGTTTTGCTGTTTTTTGTGCAATCGTTCTTGACGTGGCTCGCCACGCCCTACATGCCAAGCCTCTTATTCCGCGTCCCGCTCTTCGCGATCAACCTTGGGATCGGCTTCGTCGTTCTGGTGATCGCGGTCATCTTCTGGCGGCGGGGCTACATCGGCGGCGGCGATGCCAAGTACCTCGCCGCAACGTCGCTGTGGATGGGACCGATCGGCGTGGTGCAGTTCATGGTGGTGCTCTCGGCGCTTGCGCTAGCCATGGCGCTTTTCCTCAAGCTCTCGGCCAACTGGGGATTTCTTGTCCATGCCGGCAGGCTGCCAGCTTTCGTGAAGCGGCTCTATGCCAAGTTTGCAGACAAACAGCTGCCTTACGGCTTCCCCATCGGCCTTGCCGCGCTCATCATGATCCCGCAGATATTCTCATTGTAGGGCAGGATCTGGTCCTTGCAAGGTGCGGGACGTTCGGTATCTGATGGCGGGCAACGTGCTCCATCGTCGGTAGGAGGGGCACACTCTTTGGGGGCACAATGGCCAAGCACGTCTGCAATCACACGATCCATGACCACCAGTGCCATTTCGGCTGGAGCCGTGACAATCCGCCGGTGGCGCGCATCGCGCCGGGCGAGACGGTGGAGTTCCACCCGGTCGATTCCTCCGGCGGCCAGCTCACGGCCGGCTCGACGCTGGCTGACCTCGAGGCGCTCGATTTCGGCAAGGTGAACCCGGTTGCCGGGCCTATCTTCGTCGACGGCGCCGAGCCGGGCGACGCGATCAAGGTGACGCTCCTCGACTTCGCCCCCTCGGGCTGGGGCTGGACCGCGAACATCCCCGGCTTCGGCTTGCTGGCGGACCAGTTCAAGGACCCCGCCCTGCATATCTGGAAATATGATGCCGCAACGATGGCACCCGCCATGTTCGGTCCCGGCGGTCGCGTGCCGCTGAAGCCCTTCTGCGGTACTATCGGCCTTGCCCCGGCCGAGGCGGGCATCCACTCGGTCGTGCCGCCGCGCCGCATGGGCGGCAACATGGACATCCGTGACATGGCGGTGGGCACCGAGCTCTATCTGCCGGTCGAGGTTGCAGGTGGCCTGTTCAGCGTGGGCGACACCCATGCCTGCCAGGGCGACGGTGAAGTCTGCGGCACCGCCATCGAGAGCCCCTGCTCGCTGCAGGCGAAGTTCGAACTGGTGAAGGGCGCCAACCTCGCCTTCCCGCGCTTCACCACGCCCGGCCCCGTGTCGCGCCACCTCGACGTGAAGGGCTATGAAGTGACGACAGGCATCGGGCCGGACCTCATGGAAGGTGCCAGGGCGGCCGTCTCCGGCATGATCGAGCTGCTCTCAAGGCGCTACAACATGAACCCGGTCGATGCCTACATGCTCTGCTCGGTCTGCGGCGACCTGCGCATCAGCGAGATCGTGGACATGCCGAACTGGGTGGTCTCCTTCTACTTCCCGCGGGTGGTCTTCGACTGAGTGAAGAGATCAGCGTCGCGCGGGCAAGGCAAACTCCGCGGCATGTGCTGAACGTGCAGACCAGAGCAAAAGCGTGGACCGCACCGTCATTCGACGGCTCATGAGGGATGTGCGGCATTGCTGACACGCCTTGAACGTGCAGTATTGCGGCTTCGTCATGGAGGACCCTGCCCATGCTCCGCTTGAACCCGCTCACCCGCCGCAGCTTCCTTGCACTCGCCGCGAGCACCGCTCTCGCGGGACCGGCGGCCACCGCCGGCGAGATGCCGGGACTGGCCGCACTCCTCAAAAGTCGCTTCGCGGCGCGCTATGGCGGAAATCCGGGTGGCCTCACCCTGCTCGCGCTGACGCCACGCGGCGAATTCTTCGCCTCAACGCTGGAGGACGTCACGACAGGCAGCCACTTCCGCGGCGCCAGCACGACAAAGACCTTTACGGCGGCAGCCATCATGCTGCTCGACCAGCGCGGGTTGCTGAAGATCGATGACACGCTGACGGCAAAGATGCCCGGCCGGGATCAGCCCTACATGCCGAACACGCCCGGCTTTGACATTCCACATAAGGAGAAGATCACCATCCGCCAGTTGCTCGGCCACCACGCAGGCGTTTTCGACATCGCCAACCAGCCGATCCCAGCGGCGCTTCCACTGCCCTATTCGGGCATGGGCTATCTGGACTATGTGGGCCGCAAAGACGCCCGGCACAGCTTCACCAAGGATGAACTGATCGGAGTGGTCGCTGCCGCGCAGGTTTCGAACGGCCCGCCGGGCGATGCCTATCATTATTCAGACACGCACTATACCATCCTGGGCAAGATCGTGGAGCAGGTTGCCGGCATGCCGCTCGACCAGTTCAAGCAGCGCGAGCTTCTCAAGCGCAACGCCCTGGACGACACGCGCTTCGTGGTCGATGGCCATGAGACGACGTTGCCACCGCCCGCCATCCACGGCTTCTCGCTGGAGAAGGGCGAGGTCACTCCCGCAGATGACTACAACTATTCCTACGACCCCGGATCCGGCAACGTCTTCACAACGCCGGCCGACCTTGCACGCTGGATCAGGTTGCTCGTTCGCGGCGAGGCGGGCATCTCGTCAGCGCAGGTCGCCCGCATGTGTGACGTGGCGCCGGATTCGCATTATGGCCTTGGCATCTCGCGCAAGGCTTCGGGCAGCACTGACCTCGGCTTCGGCCATAATGGTGGAACGGCGGGATTCCTGACCTCGCTTAGCTACAACCCGGACACTGACACGGGCTTCGTGCTGGTGTGCTCGCTCATCGACTTCGACGATCTGGGAGGCGAACTCGGCTGGCTGGACGCGACAGCGGCGGAGTCGCTGGCCCTGATTGCCCAGGGTTGACACTTCGGCTCAGCCGGTGCCGTCGAGAAGGGTGAGTGCCGCACGCCCCACATCACCCATCTGCACGCTCACCTGCTCGACCAGTTTCGCCCGCGAGAGTTCAGCGACCCTCGATGGGAAGCGACCGAGTTCCTGCTCGCGTGACACGACGGTCAGCGTCCGCGTCAGGCGCGCGGCCGGCAGCGGCAAAACGCGCATCGGCATGCGTTCAACGAAGCCGTCGATCAGCAGCGACGGCGTGAGCAGCGTGAAACCCATGCCGTTGCACACGCAGGCCGTTACCATCGAGGAACGATCCGCCTGGATCACCTGCTGCGGCTTCAGCCGCAACCGCCGCAGGTGCTGGGTGATCTGGCGGCCGACGCTGGTCGAGTCGGCAAACCGGATCAGCGGAAGGCGGCCCAGCACGGCATTGAGGCTGTCCGTCGGGCCACGGTACTTCTCCGGCAGCACCAGCAGAAAGGCCTCCTGCAGGATCGGGTGCCGCTCAAGGCCGTCCATGTCGTAGAACGGGTTGGAGGTGATGGCGAGGTCGGCCTTCTTGGTGCGCAGCAGGTTTTCATGGTCGCCGCTCTGGCCCGCATGCAGCGTCACGTCGCGTACGCCGAAGCCCTTCTTGGCCAGCGCCACGAGGCCCGGCGTCAGCGTGGTGGCGATCGAAGCCAATATGCCGAGGCGCAACACGCTGATCGGCGTGGGGCCCTGGTTGCGCAGTTCGGTTTCGAGGTCGCCGAACTCGTTGAGGATGCGCGCCGCGTGGCGGAGCAGCAGGGCGCCTGCCTGGGTGAGCCTGGCAGGGCGCACCGAGCGGTCGAAAAGGCTCACGCCATAGTTCTTCTCGAGCGCTGCGATTTGCTGCGAAGCGGCAGACTGCGTCATGCCCAGCATGCGTGCCGCTGCCGTCATCTGCCCGGTTTCCGCCACCGCCGCGAAGACTTCCATCGCCTTGAGCAGGTTGGAGCCCGATTGCGCAGTGGATTTCAGAACGGATTTCTTCATGATACTACTATTAGAAGTCCTAATGCTGTGTGCCGTCAATTGCCTTTTGCACGCGGTGGCAGATAGTGGCAACTGCAATGACACGCCTGACGAACAGACGCCGCAGTCGAACCTCGACGGAAGAGGGTGCAAAGTCAGCGGTGGTGCGCGCGCCCTTCATCTCGCGCAAGCTTGAAACCTTCGGCGTGCTGTCCGGCGAGGGCCTCGAACTGATCGAGCGCAATTCCGACACCATCCTGAAGGAAACCGGGATGGAGTTTCACGGCGATCCCGAGATCCTCGACATTTTCCGCAACGCCGGCTGCAACGTCGAGGGCACGCGTGTGCGCTTCGAGCCGGGCTTCTGCCGCCGCATTATCCAGGCCACCGCACCGCGTCAGTTCACGCAGCATGCACGCAACGAGGCCAACAGCGTGCAACTCGGCGGCAACGCCACGGTGCTCTGCCCCTCCTGGGGCCCACCCTTCGTGCATGACCTCGATCGTGGCCGCCGCTATGCCTCGCACGCCGATTTCATTGAACTGGTGAAGCTGCACCAGACACTGCCGTGGCTTCATCATTCAGGCGGCGTGGTCTGCGAGCCGGTGGACCTGCCCGCCAACAAGCGCCACCTCGACATGCTTCATGCCCACATCCGCTGGTCGGACCGGCCCTTCATGGGCGCCTTCATCGGCGCCGAGCGGGCGGGTCACGCCATCGACATGGCAAGGATCGTGTTCGGCGCTGACTACGTGGCGGAGAACCCTGTCCTCTACTGCGTGTCCAACACCAATGCGCCACTGGTGCTTGACCAGAACATGTCGGGTGCCCTCAAGACCTATGCCCGTGCCAACCAGCCCGTCGCCTGCACGCCCTGGGTGCTGACGGGTGCCATGAGTCCCACCACCGTGGCCGGAACGCTCGCCCAGGTGCTGGCGGAGGCAACCGCCTGCCTGGCCCTTGTGCAGCTCATCAAACCGGGTGCGCCCTGCCTGATGGGCAGCTTCGCCTCCACCATGTCGATGCAGTCAGGTGCCCCCACCTTCGGCACGCCCGAGGCCGGCCTCATGGTGCTGGCGGCGGGCCAGCTGGCGCGTCGCCTCGGCGTGCCGCTCCACACGGTCGGCACGCTGTCTGCCTCCAAGCTCCCCGATGCGCAAAGCCAGCAGGAAGCCACATGGGGCCTGATGATGTCGATGTTCGCCGGCGCCAATCTCATCAACCACGCCACCGGCTGGCTGGAGGGCGGACTCGTCACCTCCTACGAAAAGACCATCATCGACCATGACCTGTGCGGCAAGGTCGCCCGCTTCTTCGACGGCATCGACCTGAGCGAGAATGCCCAGGCCATGGCAGCCATTGCCGAGACGGGACCAGGCCAGCATTTTCTCGGCAGCGACCACACGCGGCAGAACTTCATGGCGGCGCTGTTCCGGCCGTGGACAACCGACAACAACTCCTTCGAGCAATGGCAGGCCGAAGGCGGCAAGGATGCGGCAACGCGCGCCAATGCATTGTGGAAGAAGCAGCTCGAACGCTACGAGGATCCCGGCCTCGACCCCGCCATCGACGAGGCGCTCATGGACTACATCGCAAGGGTCAAGGCCTCCATGCCCGACGTAAATTACTTCTGATGCCGGGTATCATCATCATCGGCGGTGGTGCCGTTGGCCTGAGCGTCGCCTATCATCTGGGAAAGCGCGGCGCGCGTGACGTCGTGCTGCTCGAGCGCAACCAGCTCACCTCCGGCACGTCGTGGCACGCGGCGGGCATCGTCGGCCCCTTGCGCGCCACCGCCGCGATGACGAGGCTTGCCTCGCATGCGCTGGAACTGTTCCCCAGGCTCGAGGCCGAAACCGGCATGAGCACCGGCTACCGCCGCACCGGCGGCTATTGGCTCGCCCGCGTGCCCGAGCGCATGGACGAGCTGAGGCGCATCTGTGCGGTGGGCCGCCACATGGGGCTCACCCCATCGATCATCGCGGCGCAGGATGTCGCCTTCCCCCAGCTCGACCTCACGGATCACGTCGGCGCGCTGATGGTGCCGGAGGATGCCAACGTCAACCCGGTCGACCTGTGCATGGCCTATGCGCGCGCGGCAAGGAACCACGGTGTCAGCATCCGCGAGGGCACGGGCGTTCGCCGCATCCGCGTCGCGAAAGGTCGCGCCACTGGCGTCGAACTCGCCGACGGCAGCACGCTGTCGGCGGACAAGGTGGTGCTCTGCGCCGGTGCCTGGTCGAAGAAGCTCGCTGACGAAGCGGGCGTGGCACTCCCTCTGCAGGCGGTCGAGCACATGTACATCGTCACCGAGCCCATGCCCGGCCTTGCCAACCCCTTCCCCGTGGTGCGCGACCTCGACACCGGCATCTATGTGAAGGGCGATGCGGGTCGCCTCGTCATCGGCGGCTTCGAGCCCGATGCCAAGGTGTGGGACGCCTACGGCCCCGAGGGCGACCGCGCCTTTCTTGAGATGCCGGAGGATTGGGACCAGTTCGGCCCCTTCATGGAAGCGGCCCTCGCCCTCGTGCCGCAACTGGCCACCACAGGCATCCAGCGCTTCATGAACGGACCCGAAAGCTTCACCGCCGACACGCGACCCTACATCGGTGAGACACCGGAGGTTGACGGGCTCTATGTGGCCGCCGGCATGAATTCGGTGGGCATCATGAGCTCCGCCGGCATCGGTGACGTGCTGGCAGACTGGATCGTCGGTGGCACGGAGCCGCGCGACCTGTGGGGCGTCGACATCGCGCGCGCCGATCCGCGCGCCGCCACGCAGAACCACATGCGCGAGCGGATGACGGAGGCGGTATCGGACCTCTTCGCCGTGCACTGGCCCTTCAAGCAGCCGACAGCCGGGCGCAACCTGCGCTGCTCGCCGCTCCATGAGCGCTGGGCGGCACAGGGCGCGGTTTTCGGCCTCACCGTCGGCTGGGAGCGCGGCCTCTGGTATGCGGCTAGCGAAGGTGAGCGCAATCTCGCCTACTCCACCTCGGGCGAACAGCCGTGGCAGAAGATCGCCGAATGCGAGGCCGCCGTGATGCAGCATGGCGCCGTTCTGCTCGATCTCACGCCCTTCACCAAGATCGACATCTCGGGGCCTGATGCGCTGGCCCTTCTCAATCACCTCGCCGCGGCACAGATCGATGTTGCGGTGGGCCGCGCCGTCTATACCCCACTCCTCAACGCGCGCGGCGGCATCGAAGCCGATGTGACGATCACCCGGCTCGCGGTTGATCGCTTCCGCCTCGTCTCGGGTGCGGCCACGCGGCGGCGCGACATGGCGCTCATCCGGCGCGCTGCGCAGGGCAACGTCACCATCACGGACGTGACGGAGGACTATTGCGTCATCGGCGTCATGGGTGCTGCGTCACGCGGCATCCTCGCGGCCCTCTTGCCCGATGACTGGCGAGACTTCCCGTTCGCGACGGCGCGCGACGTCACCATCTCCGGCATCGCCTGCCTCGCCACGCGGCTTTCCTATGTGGGTGAACTCGGCTGGGAGCTCACCATCGCCAATGACGGCGCGGCAACGGTGTTTGACGCGCTCATCGCGCAAGGTGCAAAGCCCATGGGCCACTACGCCCTCAACGGCTGCCGCATCGAGAAAGGCTATCGCCACTGGGGCCATGACCTGGGGCCGGAGATCACGCCGCTCGAGGCGGGCCTCGGCTTCACCATCGACTGGTCGAAGGACTTCCGCGGCAAGGCAGCACTCGAAGCCCAAAAGCAGCAGGGCGTCACGCAGCGCCTCGTTCTCCTCTCGGTCGAAGGCAGCCCGCTCATCGTTCACGACGAGCCGGTGCTGGAGAACGGCCTGGTGGTGGGCCTCACCACCTCTGGCGCGAAAGGCGTGCGCAGCGGCCTCACGCTGGCGCTCGCAATGGTCAGCGTCGCGCCCGGCGAAACGCAGGCACGGACGGCAGCGCGCAGTTTCGAAGTTGATGTCGCGGGAACCCGGCATGCGGCGGTGGTTCTCGCCCGTCCGCCCCATGATCCGCGTGGTGAAAGGATGTCGGCATGACGGACGTGAACGTGGTGATCATCGGCGGCGGCGCCATGGGCTGCTCGCTGCTCTATCACCTCGCCAAGGCGGGCTGGAGCGACATCGTGCTGGTCGAGAAGAACGACCTCACCCACGGCTCCACCTGGCATGCCGCAGGCCTGTGCACGCATTTCGCCCACAACCCGACGATCCAGGAACTGCGCGCCACCTCGGTGCGCCTCTACCGTGACATCCTGCCGGAGGAGACAGGTGAAAGCTGCGGCTTCCACCGCTCCGGCGCCATGCGTGTCACCCGCAACCCGGACCGCATGGACGAGTTCCGCCACGTGGCGGGGCTATCAGAGTTCACCGGCTATCCGCTGGAAATCATCGATCCGAAACGCATCGCCGAACTGCATCCGCTGGCAACCCTGGATGGCCTGCTCGGCGGTATCTACGAGCCCGATGACGGCCATGTCGATCCCTCGCTCGCCACCAATGCCATGGCGAAGCAGGCCCAGCGCCATGGCGCGGTGATCCAGCGCTACAACCCTGTCCACGCCATCCGCCACGAGAATGGCCGCTGGGTGGTGGAGACCAAGAACGGCACGCTCCGCGCACGCCACATCGTCAACGCCGCCGGCACATGGGGCTTCGAGATCGGCCGCATGATGGGCGTCAACGTGCCTTCCGTGCCGGTGCTGCACCAGTATCTCGTCACCGATACGGTGCCCGCCATCGCCGAACGCCAGAAGGCGGGAGCACCCGAACTGCCCATCATCCGCGACCCGGAGGAAAGCTGGTACTGCCGCCAGGAGCGCGACGGCTTCATCCTCGGCCCCTATGAGAAGCAAGCTCAGGTCTGGTCGCCCGATGGCGTGCCGCCCGACTTCGGCGCCGAACTGATGGCACCTGATCTTGATCGCGTCGAGCACATCATCAAATGGGCCATGGCGCGGGTACCCGCGCTCGCCACGGCGGGCATCAAGACCGTCGTCAACGGCCCCATCACCTTCACGCCCGATGCCAACCCGCTGATCGGCCCTGCCCATGGCGCCCCCAATGCCTGGCTGCTGACGGGCTCCTCCATGGGCATCATGGAAGGTGGCGGTGCGGGCAAGTTCCTCGCCCACTGGATGACGCATTGTGCGCCGCCCATGGATGCGCTCGCCGTCGACAGCCGGCGCTTCGGCCCGTGGGCCGACCGCAGCTATCGCGTCGACAAGGCCATCGAATGCTTCGGCCTGCAGTTCGGTGTGCACTATCCTTTCGAGGAACGCCCGGCAGCCCGCAACATCCGTACATCGGCGCTGCATGACGTCATGCTGGAACGCGGCGCCGTCATGGGTGCGGCCCACGGCGCGGAGCGACCCAACTGGTTCTCCGCAACGCCCCATGGCGAAACCCGCGACAGCTTCCGCCGCACCAACTGGTTCGATGCCGTGGCGCGCGAGGTGGAGGCCGTCACCACCCGCGTGGCGATCGCCGATCTCTCCGTGTTCTCGAAGTTCGACGTCACCGGCCCCGATGCGTTGCGCTTCCTCGCTGCGCTGGGCAGCAACGTGCCGCCAAGGCCCGGCCGCATCGGGCTCACCCATGCGTTGACGCCGGCGGGTGGTGTTGCCTCCGAATTCACCGTCAGCGTTCTTGCGCCCGATCACGCCTATCTCAACTCCGCCGCGGCGGCGGAGGAGATGGACCTCGACCTCCTCACCGCCCGTGCCGAAGGCTTCGACGTCACCATCGCCAACCGCACGAATGCGCTCGCCGTACTCGGCCTCATGGGCCCGCGCTCGGCAGACGTTCTCGCGACGCTAGCCGGGCTTGATGGCATGGCCTGGCTCAACGCGCGCGAGATCAAGGTGGCAGGCATTCCGGCCCGCGTGCTCCGCGTCTCCTATGTAGGCGAGAAGGGCTATGAACTGCATGTGGACCGCGCCCATGCCGCGCGGCTGTTCCACGCGCTGGAAGATGCCGGAAGGCCCTTCGGCATCGGCCACTACGGGGCCTATGCGGCCAATTCCATGCGCCTCGAGAAGGGCTATCGCGGCTGGGGCATGGACCTCACCACCGAGCGCTCGCCGCTTGAGACCGGGCTCTCCTATCTTGTGAAATACGAAGGCCGCAGCTTCATCGGCCGCGAGGCCATGCTGAAGCGCCAGCCCGGCTGGGACATGGTGTTGCTCGAGATCGACACTGACGGCGCGGTCGAGCCCTTCTATTCCCACACCCTGTTCGCCGCAGGACGGCCGGTGGGTGTGGTCACCTCCGGCGCCTTTGGACACCGCGTTCGCAAGTCTCTGGCCCTTGCCTTTCTGCGCGAGCGGGATATGCGGGAAGGGCTTGCCGTCAAGCTGCTGGGCGTTGAGCGCCCGGCGCGCATCCTCGCGCAACCGCCCTATGACCCGCAGAACCTGAAGCTCAAGGCCTGACAGGAGTTTTGCATGAAGGACGCCCTTGACATCGACTGGACGGTGGAGGCCACGGCCCAGCGCCGCAACACCTATTATGCGGCGTCACAACGCAAGTTCGTGCCCTTCAAGGATCCCCTCGTGTTCCGCAAGGGCGCGATGCAATATCTCTGGGATGTTGACAGCAAGAAATACACCGACCTTCTCGGCATGAATGTCTGCATCTCGGTGGGCCACTCCCACCCCACCGTCGTCAACGCGGCGATGGCGCAGGCCCAGGAGCTCACCCACTGCACCACCATGTTCTACCATCCGGTGCCCGCGCACTTTGCCGAGGAACTCGCCGCCACCATGCCCAGGGGCCATGAATGGGTGGTGCACTTCACCAATTCGGGCTCGGAAGCCATCGACCTCGCCATGGTCATGGCCCGCACCTACACCGGTAATCTCGATCTCCTGGCACTGCGCACCGCCTATCATGGCCCGACCTCGGCTGCGCAGTCACTGACCGGCATCGCCGGCTTCCGCCACCCCGGCATGCCGGGCAACGTCGCCTTCGTTGCCGAGCCCAACCAGTATCGCGGCATCTTCGGGCCGGGCACCGAACCCTACCTCGACGAGATCGAGCGCACCATCGCCAGCGCCACCACTGGCCGGGTGGCCGGGATCTTCGTCGAGAGCGTGCAGGGCTATGGCGGCATCGTGGAAATGCCAAAGGGCTACATGTCGGGCGCCGCCGAGCGGGTGCGCGCGGCGGGCGGCCTCTATGTGGCGGATGAGGTGCAGTCGGGCTTCGGCCGCACCGGCGATCACATGTGGGGCTTCGAGGCCGATGGCGTGGTGCCCGACATCGTGGTGATGGCCAAGGGGATCGGCAACGGCTTTCCGCTGGGTGCCGTGGTGGCCAAGAAGGCCATCGGCGATGTGATGGCGGACAAGTTCATGTTCCACACCTATGGCGCCAACCCGACGAGCTGTGCGGCAGGCCGCGCCGTGCTCCAGGTCATTCGCGAAGAGAAAACACAGGAAAATGCCCGCATCGTCGGAAGCGCCCTTCTGGCCCGGCTCAAGGACCTGCAGCAGCGCCACTCCGCCATCGGCGACGTGCGCGGCCGTGGGTTGATGCTGGCGATCGAGATGGTGAAGGACCGCCGCACGAAGCAGCCGGACCCCAACATCACCGCGGCCGTCTTCGAGAACTGCCGTGAACAGGGGCTGATCCTGTCGAAGTCCGGCCCGCACCGCTCGGTGCTGCGCATGGTGCCGCCGATGTGCCTGACCCTTGCCGATGTCGAGACCGTCGCCGAGGGCCTCGACCGCGCCTTCCGGGAGGTTACGGCGTGAACCATCCCATCATCGCGCTGTGGTCGCATCCGCGCTCGATGTCGACGGCCTTCGAGCGCATCATGCGGGCGCGCGGCGATC
Source organism: Rhizobium sp. Q54 (assembly GCA_945889445.1). Classification (GTDB taxonomy): domain Bacteria; phylum Pseudomonadota; class Alphaproteobacteria; order Rhizobiales; family Aestuariivirgaceae; genus Aestuariivirga. The sequence goes on along the minus strand of CAMDBX010000008.1, from coordinate 26,909 downwards.
TCGACTGCCTGCACGGGCCCTTCATGTATGACTACTACGTCAACCGCTCGACCCGGCAGATGCCGCACTTCGATGCCATGGACGAGCACCCGAAAAATTACGATGCCATTCGCGACATGATCCTCGCCAGGGCAGACGACGGCCCGGTATTCTTCAAGGACATGAGCTATTACGTGGTGCCTCATCTCCTCGCCGACGAGACCTTCCTCAACCGCGTGACGCACAGCTTCCTGGTGCGCGACCCGCGCGCGTCGATTCTCTCCTATGCCAAGCTCGACCCGGACATGCTGCTGGAAGAGATCGGCCTGGAGGCGCAGTGGCGCCACGCCGAGGCCGTGATGGCCCGCACCGGCAAGGCGCCTGTCGTGGTGCGAAGCGAAGCGGTGCAGGCCGACCCCGAAGGGCAGATGGCCCGCTACTGGGATGCCGTGGGCCTTGCCCATACGCCACATGCACTGCACTGGGACGACCCCGCCCCCGCCGACTGGCAGCAAGTGCAAGGCTGGCACGGCGAGGTGATGGCAAGCAGCACGATCAGGCCGATCACGCCGGAACAGGCGGCACGCGTCAGCGCCGACTTCGACGGGCTGGTCGCGCGGCATCCGCGCTTCGGGCAATATCTCGAGCATCACCTGCCCTTCCACGAGCGGTTGCTGCGCTACGCCGCTTGAGGATGCGCGCAGCGTGACCTCGCCTGCGAAATGCGCCATGCTGCTGCGAGGGATGCGCGACCAGCCATGGCAAGACCCCAGATCAGACCCACCATCTTCATCGCCCTGCAGAACGGCTTCGCGGCTCTTCTGTTTGCAGCGCTGCTCGGAGCGGAGATTGTCCGCCGGCTGCTTCATGCCTATCCACAGACCGACATGCTCTGGCAACTTTCGACCTTCGCCAACCTTACAGTCATGCCGGTGCTGCGATATGCTGAGCAGTTCCTCCCCAACCCCGGATGGCTGATGGCGGCTCTGCTGGCCGGGATCATTGTGCCCCTTCTCGCCTGGTGGGCGCGTTACTGGTTCGCCACCGCCTTGGCCGGCCACGTAACGCTTGCCGCGTTGATCGTGATGACCCACGCAACATTCCGGCGCGGCACGCTCTCGCTTCCAGCCCTCGACCTTGACGGCCTGCTTGCCGCGGCAAGACCGGGTGTCACGGGGATCGCCCTGGCTGCACTCACCCTCTTCGTGCTGGTGATGTGCCTTGCCGATCACCTTGCATTCCTGCGCTTCTTCGTGTCCCTCTTCAGGCGTTCGAAGCGCACAGCGTAGGGCTTGCGAAGCCTGCGGGGTTTCTGGCAGGACAGACCACCAGACGCCCAATGGACCCGGCATGACCGATTTCGACTCCCTCTCCCATGCGCAGCAGCTTCCGATCCTGCTCGATCTGGCACATCGGGCGATGGCGCATTACAACCTGCCCGAGGCCAGCACGGCCAGCCTGTTGAATCTTTCGGAGAATGCCACCTATCGCATCGACGCGCCCGACGGGCGCCGCTGGGCCCTGCGCATTCACCGTGAAGGTTACCAATCGCGTCAGGCCATCGCCTCGGAACTGGCATGGGCCATGGACCTGCGGCAGACCGGCGTTGCGATAACACCCAATCCGCTGGCGGGAGCCGACGGCAAGCTGGTCCAGGACGCCGCTCATCCGCGCATGAAGCGCCCGCGCCACGTGGTGCTGTTCGACTGGGAAGACGGGGTCGAGCCCGGCATCGAGGATGATCTCACGGGCTCCTTCGAAGCCCTGGGCGAAATCGCTGCGCGCATGCATGTGCATGCCCGGCAATGGCAGCGACCCCAGTGGTTCACCCGCTTCACCTGGGATTTTGACGCAGCACTCGGCGAGGAGCGGCCGCACTGGGGCCGCTGGCGCGACGGTGTGGGGCTCGACAGCGCAGGCGAGAGACTCTTTCAGCGCACCGTTGACCTGATCGGGAGGCGACTTGCAAACTACGGCATGGGGGCCGACCGCTTCGGCCTGATACACTCCGATCTCCGGCTGGCCAATCTGCTGATCGACGGCAGCACCGTGAAGGTCATCGACTTCGATGATTGCGGCTTCAGCTGGTACATGTATGACGCGGCAACGCCAGTGTCCTTCCATGAACACCAACCCCACGCGCCGGAGCTCATCGAGAACTGGAAGACGGGTTACCGCAGGGTCCTGCCGCTTTCGACGGCGGATGAAGCCGAGATCCCCACCTTCGTGATGCTGCGCCGAATTCTGCTCGTCGCCTGGGTTGCCTCCCACATCGAGGCCGAGTACCCGAAATCATTGGGTGCTGGATTTACAGACGGCACACTGCCGCTGTGCGAGGACTACCTGCGCCGCTTCACCTAGGCCAGCGCCTGCAGGCTTTCGGGCAGCACCTGCCCACCATCGATGATCAATGCCTGACCCGTCACATAGCCCGCCTCGCGCGATGCGAAGTAGAGCGCCGCATGGCCGATGTCCGCGGCAACGCCCAGCCGCCGCAGCGGAATCGAAGCCACCATGCTGGCCTCATAATCCGGTCCGGCTTCTGCCAGTCCCTCGGTCACGATGTTGCCGGGCAGCACGGCATTGACGGTGATGCCGTATGCCGCAAGCTCGATCGCCGCGGTGCGCATGAAGCCCAGCTGGCCAGCCTTGGAGGCGCCATAATGCGTCCAGCCGGGATAGCCGGTGACCGGACCCGTGATCGACGAGGTGAGTACGATGCGGCCTTGGTTCGATTGCTTGAGATAGGGCAGTGCCGCCTTCACCGAATTGAAGGTGCCCTTGAGATTGGTGTCCATCACATGGTCCCAGTTGGAGGAGGTCATGTCCTCCAGCCTGGTGGCAGGAAAGATCCCCGCATTGGCGCACAGCACGTCAATGCCGCCCTGGCGCTTCACCACCTCTTGGATGGCCCGCTCAAGGGCGTCCGGCGACGTGACGTCCGCCGCGAGGCCGAAGGCGCCGTGGCCGATGCTCTGCGCCGCCAACTCGGCTTCATCGCCATGCCGCGACAGGATTGCGACCCTCGCCCCGGCCTGTGCGAAGACATCGGCAATGCCCTTGCCTATTCCCTTCGAGCCCCCGGTGACGATGACGGAACGGCCGTGGATCGAGTGCGTCATGCCGGCCTTCGGTCAGGTTGCGATGCCAGCACCGCGGCGAGAGTGCGCCGGCACAGGTCCTTGGCGCGATCGAGCGAGAGGAGGCTCTGGTCGATGCATTGCTCGAGCCACAGCCCGTCGACCAGCGAGATGAGGATGGTGGCCACGTCATAACTGTCGACCGTCACGCCACGGCCGCGCGCGAACGCCGAAATGGCGCGCGCAATATGCTCGCGGTATAGCGCATAGTTCTTGCGGTGCTCAACCTGCAGCGCGGGGTTCACAGCGATCTCGCCCCACAGGGCCAGCCAGACGTTCAGGTAGTCGCGACTGAGGGAGCTGTCGCCGAAGATCATCTCGACAAGCTCGTCGATGCTCTGTGGCTTTGTCTCGGAGCGCGCCAGCTTCTCCAGAACCTTGCTGTAGATCGATGCATAGATCGCGGCGAGCAACGCGTTCTTGGAACCGAAATGGTGGGTGATGAGGCCGCGCGAGGTGCCCGCCTCGTGGCAGATGTTGTCCACCGTGAAGCCCTGGATGCCACCCTTGGCGAGGCACGCAATCGACGCATCGATGAGCCGCGCCCGGCGCGCGTCCGGGGCGATGCGTTCGAATTTCGGTACGGTTGCTTTCTTCATCATCTCAAACAGTAAATGTGGGGCGTGAGATGCTCACGCCCCTGATTGCGTCAGGCCTTGGTGAACTGCGTCGGGTCCGGGTGGCCGTCCGCCAGGATCACCGGCTTGATATCAGACCGGTAGATTGCCAGGAAGGGTTCGAAGCAGACGAAGATGAAACCGCCGGAGTCTTCCATCAGGTCTTCCATCCTGTTGAAGATCTCCTTGCGCCCGGCATCGTCCTGCTCGACCAGGCCTTTCTGGTAGAGGTCCTCGAACTCCTTCGAGTCGAAGAACGACCAGTTGTAGACACCGATCTGGTCGGGGCGGAACCACACGAGGTTCTCGGTGGGGTCGATGCCACCGGCAAAGTTCATCAGCACCAGTTCGATGTTCTTGTAGCCGTCACCCTGCGTCTTGTCGCCAAGCGCCCAATAGGCGGCATCTTCCGTGGGCTGGATGTTCACCGTGATGCCGGCCTCGCCGAGGCTTGACTGGATGATCTGCGCGGTTGACTGCGACACCGAGTCGGTGAGGCAATAGAGGTTGAGCTCGAGTGCGGAAACGCCGGCCTCCGCCAACAGTGCCTTGGCCTTCTCGATGTCGCGCGTGGCGATCTTGTTCTTCTCGCGGGCGAACTGGGTGCCCGGCTGCACCACGCCGGCCGACCGGCCGGTGAGCCCGTCGTAGGAGCCTTGCAGCACGGCGTCACCGTCATAGGCATACTGGATCGCCTGGCGGACGCGCGGATCCTTGAGCTTCTCGGCATTCATGTTGATGGTCAACCAGACATAACGCGTCGACTGCGCCTCGATGAGGCTCGAGTTCTTCGGCAGGTTGGCCTTCAGCGCCTTTGCAGCACTCATGGCGACGCGGGTATAGTCGAACGAATCTGCTTCATAGGCCAGAAGCGCCGTCTGGTCGTCGGTGACGATGAAGTATTCAACCTTGCTGAAGGCGGGTTTCTCACCCTTCCAGTCCGGATTGGCAACCAGCGTCACCTTCTGGTTCTGCTCCCACTTGTCGAGCAGGTAGGGGCCGCACTGGGCGGGAATCTCGGTGGTGTAGCTGCCGCCCGCCTTCTCCACCGCCGCCTTGCACACGATGTGGCCGCCATAATAGGGCAGCGAGATGTAGACGAAGGGCTTGAACGGCTCCTTGAGGTGGATGAGGCCGGAGCGCTGGTCGATCACCTCCACATTGTCGAGCTTCTCGAACTGGTAGGCCCAGGCCGAGTCCGACCCCTTGATGCGCTCGAAGGAGAACTTCACGTCCTCCGCCGTCACCGGGCCAAAGCCGTTGGTCCATGTCAGGTGGTCATGCAGCGTGAAAGCGATGGTCTTGGGATCTTTCCACTGGAAGGTCTTGGCGGCATAGGGCGTGATCTTGTTGCCATCGCGCATGTCGCCAAGGCGCACCAGCGTCACCTGCGTGCAGCGCGGGATGATGTCGTCCAGTTCGCCGATGATGCCCTTGGGGTCCAGCACCTGCAGGTCCGCCGTGGCGCGCAGCCGCAGCGTGTCGCCGTCGGCGGCCCAGGCAAAGTGCGGCCGCGCCGCCAGTCCGGCGAAGAGTGCGCCGCCTGCCTTCAGCAGGGTGCGGCGGTCAGTGCTCCAGTTCAGTCCCATGGTTTCCTCCTTGCGTTTCTGTTTTCGTGTCTTCGGCAAAATGGCATCGCACCATGTGGTCCGGTGTGATCATGCGGGGCCTTGGCTCCTCCGCCGCGCAGCGCGGACGGGCGAGCGGGCAGCGGGTATGGAATTCGCAGCCCGTGGGCCTGGCCAACACGCTGGGGATCTCGCCCTTGAGGGCGAGGTCGGCGCGCCGCTTCCGCGGATCGGCCTGCGGCTCGGCGGCAACGAGGCTCTGGGTATAGGGGTGGCGTGGCCTCGCGAAGACTTCGCGCGTCGGCCCCCACTCGACCATGCGGCCGAGATAGAGCACCGCCACGCGGTCGGTCACGTGCCGCACCACCGCAAGATTATGGGTGATGATCAGGAAGCTCAGCCCCATGTCTCGGCGCAAGCCAGTCATCAGGTTGAGGATCTCGGCCTGGACGGAGACGTCGAGCCCGGCGGTGGGTTCGTCGGCGATCACCAGCTTCGGCTGCAGCGCCAGCGCGCGCGCCACCGACACGCGCCGTGCCTGCCCGCCCGACAACTCATGCGGATAGCGCTGGGCGAGTGACGGCGGCAGGCCGACGCGTTCCAGCATCGTCATGGCGGTCTTGCCTCCCTCGGGCAGGGGCACGCCATTGATCTGGAAGGGCTCGACCAGCTGGGCTCCAACCTTGCGGCGCGGACTGAGGGAAGCCACCGCATCCTGGAACATCAGCGCCGCGCCCTGCCGCACCCTGATGAAGTCGGCGCGGCTCTCAAGCGTGCGGTTCTGGAAGCTGAGCCGGCCATCGGTGATGTCGATGAGGCCCATCATGGCGCGGGCCAGCGTGCTTTTGCCGGAACCCGACTCGCCCACGAGGCCCAGCATCTCGCCATGGCCGATGGTGAGGGACAGCCCGCTGAGAATTGTCAGGCGCGGCGCGTTACCCGGCAGCAGGCGCTGCAGACCGCTGGCGGCCGGCCCCGCAAGGTCGAGCGTGACGTTGTTCACCTCGTAGAGCGCGCTCATGCCAGCGCCTCATGGCAGCGCGCCGCATGGCGTGGGCCGACCTCCACATAGGGCGGAGCCATGCTGCGGCAAAGCTCGCTGGCCTGCGGGCAGCGCGCGGCAAAGCTGCAGCCCGAAGGCGGGCTCACAAGATCCGGCAGGCGGCCGGGAATGGTGGGCAGCAACGGCGTCTGCTCATGCAGATTGGCCGGGTCGCAGGCGATGAGCGCCCGGGTATAGGGGTGGCGCGGACGGTGATAGACGTCATCCGTTGAGCCTTCCTCCACCACCTCGCCGGCATACATCACATAGACACGGTCGCAGAGTTCACCCACCACGCCCAGATGGTGGGTGACGATCACGATGGCGCCATTGTAGTCCCGCCGCAACTCGCGCAGCAGGTGGATGATCTGGGCTTCCATGGTGACGTCGAGCGCCGTCGTCGGCTCGTCTGCCACCAGCACGTCCGGCGCCATCAGCAGTGCGGCGGCAATCGCCGCACGCTGGCGCATGCCGCCTGAGAGCTCGGCGACGTAACGATCAAGGCAACGCCCTGGATCGGCGATGCCCACTCTCTTCAACATGGCGGCTGCCTGCTGTCGCTTCTCCGCCTTCGAAAGACCTTCGCGCTGGCCCTGGAAGTCGACCAGCTGCTCGCCGATGGTCAACACCGGGTTGAAGGAGGTCATTGGGTCCTGGAAGATCATGGCAATATGCCGCCCGCGCAGCTTTCGCTTCTCCTCCTCGCTGATCGACAGGATGTCCCGGCCGCCGAACTGCACGCCGCCGGATGTGACGCGCGCATTGCGCGCCAGCAACGTGATGAGTGCGGAGGCAAGGGTGGACTTGCCGCAGCCCGACTCGCCCACGATGCCGATCGCCTCACCGGCACGGGCCTCGAGGGTTGCATGGCGCAAGGCCTGCACCGGCCCCTCCTCGCTGGCATAGGCGATCGACAGGTCATCGACCTTGATGAGGGGCGCGCTCATGCCAGCGTCCTCACCTGCAGGCGCGGGTCGAGTGCGTCGCGCAGCGCCTCGCCGAGGAAGGTGAAGCCAAGCGTTGCCAGGATCAGCGGGATGCCGGCGATGATGACCATGCCGGGCGACTGGCGGAGCGAGACATAGCCGTCATAGAGGATGTTGCCCCACGACGGCGTGGGCGGCTTGACGCCGAGGCTCAGGTAGCTGAGCCCGGCCTCCAGCATGATGACGACGGGAATGTCCATCGACAGCACCACCAGCAATTGTCCTGCCACGTTGGGCAGAAGGTGGAGCAGGATGATGCGGGCATGCGAGGCATTCATCGCCTGCTCGGCCATGATGAAGTCGCTGCGCACCAGGCTCAGCGTCTGGGCGCGGATGAAGCGGGCGTAGCCGGGGATCGAAACCAGGATGATGACCAGGATCAGCGTCTTTGTGCTGGGGCCCAGCACGGTGATCACCGCCAGCGCGAACATGATCATCGGCAGAGAGGTGATCGCGTCGAAGCACAGGATCAGCAGCGAGTCGAGCCAGCGGGGGCCATAGCCCGCGACGAGGCCAAGCAGAATCCCGAGGATCCCTGCGATGCCCGTGGCCGTGATGGCGACGCCCAGCGCCGTGCGTGCGCCATAGAAGATGCGCGACAGCAGATCACGGCCAAGCTGGTCGGTTCCTGCCCAGTGTTCAAGGCTGGGGCCCGAGAATTTGTGCATCACGTCGATCTTCAGCGGATCATGAGGGGCAAGCCAGGGCGCGAACACCGCCATCAGCACGAAGGCCAGCACGATGACGCCGCCAATGATGCCGAGCGGCTCCGCCATGAGCGCGCGCCAGACATTGCGCTTGCCGCTAGCCACGAAGCGTATCCCTGACGCGTGGGTCAAGCTTCGCCATCAGCAGGTCGGCGAGGGTGACCACAGTGAGGTAGAAGGCGGTCATGAACAGCACCGAGCCCATGACCACCGGAAAGTTCCGCTTCTGCACGGCGGATGTGATGAGCGTGCCGATTCCGGGGCGGGAGAACACGGTTTCCACGAACACGGCACTCGACAGGATCGACCCGAAGCCCACCGCCACGATGGCGATGACCGGCACGATGGCAACCCGCAGTGCATAGCGCAGCACGATCCGCGCCTCGGTCAGTCCGAAGGCGCGCGCCGTGCGAACGTGGTTCGCTGCCATGACCTCCAGCATCGAAGCCCTCACGAGGCGGGCGAGGTAGCCCACCCAGGTGATGGCAATCGCCGCTGCAGGCAGAACCACGGCGCGGATCTGGCTGCCCCAGTCACCCGCCTCACCTGCGCCGATGGCGGGGAACCAGCCCAGCCAGACGGCGAAGACCAGAAGGAGATAGATGGCCACAACGAAGGACGGGATGGAGATCATGCTGACCGAGAGCACGGCCAGCACGCGATCAACCGCACGGCCCTGCCAGACCACGGCGAGGCAGCCAAGGCCAATGCCCGCAACGAGCGCGATGGTCATTGCCACCGCGCCAAGGAACAGCGTGTTGGGAAAGACTTCGGCAATCATCTCCGAGACCGGACGCTTCGACCACACGTCGTAACCAAGGTCACCCGTCAGCGCGTTGCGGAAGAAGTTCCAGACTTGAACATAGATCGGCTGGTCGAGACCCATGCGCTCCATCAGCGCGCGCTTCAGTTCCGGCGTGGCGCGGGGCCCGAGGGCGAGAGAGGCAGGGTCGCCCGGCACCAGGAACACCATCGCATACATTGCCAGCATCACCACGAAGATGATCAGGACGGCAAGGCCGATGCGCTTGATGGCATAGCTGAGCACGGCTTTCCTTCAGCCTCCCTGCACCGGACTTCGGATATCAGACCATGTCGCGCGCAATGTTCTCATGCCAGTGCCGTTCGAAGACTGTTTCGCCATTCTCGCCGATGCGCAAGTCCATCTCGATGATGAAATGCGTGGCATCGCAGGTGAGCCTGCCCGTGCTGCGGTGGGTGATGGTGGCATCGGGCCGGACCATCTCCACCTCATATTCGGTGATAAGCGTGGCCGACAGCGGGTCGCCATCGGTGATCTCGTAGCGCGCAAAGGCGCTGGAGCGCTGCGTCTGGTCGATGTCATGCATGAGCTTCGAATAGGTCCAGCGCGGGAAGTCGACAGTCATCTTGCCCGAGAGGAGGTCGCGCACCACGCGGCGCGGATGGGTCTGTTCGATCGGATGGCGGGTGACCGGCGGAAGCGGCGCCATTTCCGGCGGGTCGAAAGCGCGGAGCTTCTCATCATCGGGGTTCGGTGGCCGAACGGGCAGGCTGAGAGCGGTCTCGCCGCAGAGCACGGTGAGGTTGGCCAGTTCCGGCGAGGGCCAGGCCACCGGCCAGTATGTGGTGGAGATCGACACCGCGATGCGATGGCCCGGCGGGAAGGCATGCGCGATGTCGTCCATCTCGACCACCGCCTGGGCGCGCTGGCCCGGCAAAAGAGGTTCCGGGTGCTCATGGCTGTTGCGGTGGGTGAGGTTCAGCAGGCCATAGGTGACTCGCGTCGACCGGCCATCTGGGGCCACGTCATTGAGACGCACGCAGACCAGCGCCTGCGGCTTGTCGCTGACGAAGCTGAGAGAAACGGTGGGCGCGCCAAGGATTTCGACGCGCTCGGTGAGCGGTTCGGAGATGAACACCAGCGAGCCCCCATCATCCTCGCGCTGGTCAGGCGGCCATTCGGCATCACCGCCATAACGGCCGACTTCGCCCGCCGCGATGCCAACCCACAACGGCGAGCAAATAGACATTGATCCGCCAGCGGATGATTTTTCTAGCCTGCCGCCGGAATTGAGGAACATCGTCTCGATCCGGATGGCGGGGCTCGGCCATTGCGCCTCGCCCACCCAGCGGCCGGGGCGCGCGTCGTAGCAGGTCTGGGGCGGCACCGAGTCCTGCATCCAGGCGCGCAGCATCGGCTCATCCATGATGCCGGTGTCACGGCCCTTCATCCAGTGGTCGCACCAGCGCAGAACCTCCTGCAGCCAGCCGATGGCGGGCTCCACCGCAACGTCATGCGGGTAGGAGTGGGCCCAGGGGCCGATCAGCCCGAGGCGCGGGCAGGAGAGCCCCGCGAGCAGGCGCGGCACGGCCTCTGAATAGTTGTCGGCCCATCCGGAGACGGCATAGACCGGAACCTTGATCTTCTCGAAATCCTCGCAGACCGATCCTCGCTTCCAGTAATCGTCACGGCGCTGGTGATTGAGCCAGTTGATGATCCACGGCTCGTTGTGGGCCATGCGCTGGCGCCACATGTCGCGCCAGGCCGCGCCGACGATCTCCGGGTCAGGCGGCAGGTCGTTGTGGGCGAACATGGTGGAGGACCAGTCGAAATTGTCCTTCGACAGGCAGCCCCCCACCCAGTGGATGTCCGTGGCGTAGCGATCATCCGTCGAACCCACCGTGATGATGGTCTTGAGGGCGGGCGGCTGGCGCGCCGCGATCTGCAGTCCGTTGAAGCCGCCCCAGGAGATGCCGATCATCGCCACCTGGCCGTCACACCACTCCTGGCCGGCGATCCATGAGATCGCCTCGCATCCGTCGAGTTGCTCCTGCACTGTGTACTCGTCAGCGATCAGGCCCTCGCTGTCGCCGGTGCCGCGGATGTCGAGGCGGATCGCGGCATAGCCATGGCCTGCAAGATAGTGGTGCAGGCCCTGGTCGCGCGGTCTGGTGCCATCGCGTTTGCGGTAAGGGAGATATTCGAGGATGGCGGGCACCGGGCCTGCGCCCTCGGGGAACCAGCCGCGCGCCGCAAGACGGGTGCCGTCAGGCAGCGGAATGAAGAAATTCTCCACCACCCTTACGGCAAACGGAAACTCGGTGCGCACAGCGACCATCGGCGACCCCTGTTGTTGTACGTATGTATAAAAGGTCCGGACAGACCGTCAACTGCAATGTTGGTTATGAAAATCTCTACAAAGGAAATTAATCCTTGACAGCGCGCGCTCATTGCTGTATGAAGGCGTATACTCCACAATTGGGCGATACGGCGAAACTTGGTGAAGAACCGGCGGTCCCTGCCCCCATGGCGCGTGGCGCCCCGTGTCTTGACCCGAGCGGAAACATCGTTTTACTATACAGCCGTTCAACAGTGAGCAACCCGATGGCGCGTGACAGCCGCTATGACATTCTCTTCGAGCCGGTGAAGATCGGCCCCGTGACCGCGCCCAACCGCTTCTACCAGACGCCGCATGCAGCCGGTCTGGGCTGGCAGCGGCCACAGTCCGGTGCAGCACTTCGCGGCATCAAGGCCGAGGGCGGCTGGGGCGTGGTGTGCACCGAATACTGTTCCATTCATCCAACGTCTGACGATTCGCCTTTTGGCTTCCTCACCCTGTGGGACGAAGATGACGTGGCAGCGCTGGCCCAGACGGCCGATGCCATCCATGCCCATGGCAGCCTTGCCGGCATCGAACTCTGGCACGGCGGCTCGCATGCATCGAACCGCATGACGCGGACGCCAGGCATTGCCCCTTCGGCAATCCCGGCCATGTACCATCTGCCGACCACGGCGCGCGGCATGGACCTCGCCGACATCAAAGCCTTCCGCGGCTGGCAGCGCGATGCCGCGCTGCGCGCAAAGCGCGCCGGCTTCGACATCGTCTATGTCTATGCCGGTCACGATTATCTGCCCTTCCAGTTCCTCTCGCCGCGCCATAACCGTCGCTCGGATGAATATGGCGGCAACCTCGTAAACCGCGTGCGCCTGCTGCGCGAGATGATCGAAGACACCAAGGACGCCGTGGGCGACACCTGCGCCGTTGCCGTGCGGCTCGCGGTGGACGAGTTGCACGGGCCCGCTGGCATCACCTCCGATGGCGAGGGCCGCGAGATCGTGGCCATGCTGGCGGAGCTTCCCGACCTGTGGGACGTGAACGTGGCGGGCTCGCTGGGCAATGACTCGAAGTCGGCGCGCTTCAGCGCCGAAGGCTATCAGGAGCCGCAGGTGGCCTTCGTGAAGCAATTGACCACGAAGCCGGTGGTTTCAGTCGGGCGCTTCACCTCGCCTGACGTGATGGTGAGCCAGATCAGGCGCGGCATCCAGGATTTCATCGGTGCCGCCAGACCCTCGATTGCCGACCCCTTCCTGCCCACCAAGATCCGCGAGGGGCGCGAGGACGAAATCCGCGAATGCATCGGCTGCAACATCTGCCGCGCAGCGAACAATGAGGGCGTGCACCTGCGCTGCACGCAGAACCCGACGATTGCCGAGGAGTGGCGGCGTGGCTGGCATCCGGAAAAGATCGCAAGCTTCGCGCGGCGCGAGAAGGTACTTGTCGTTGGCGCGGGGCCAGCTGGCCTGGAGGCGGCGCTGAGCCTCGGGCGACGCGGCCTCGACGTGACGCTGGCTGACCGCAACGGCAAGCTGGGTGGCCGCATCCTCAATGAAAGCACGCTGCCCGGCCTTTCGACATGGATCCGCGTCCGCGACTGGCGCCAGCACATGATCTCGAAGCTCAACAACGTGCAGGTCTTCCCCGGCAGCGAGATGACGGCGGATGACATCGCAAGCTTCGGCGCCGAGCACGTGGTGCTCGCCATCGGCTCGGCATGGCGGCGCGACGGCGTTGGCGTGAACGGCATGGATGTGCTGGACCTGCCCGGCGCGCTGACGCCCGACGACGTGTTCGCCGGAGCGCCGCTTTCAGGCGCCATCGTGATCTATGACGACGAGCATTATTTCATGGGCGGTGGATTGGCGGAGAAGCTGGCGCGCGAGGGGCACAGCGTGACGCTGGTGACACCGCATGCCTCAGTCTCGAGCTGGACGGCGATGACCGACGAGATCGGCTTCCTGCATTCCAGACTGCATGACCTCGGTCTGGCCATGCACACCAGCCAGCAGCTTCTGGGCAAGGGCAACGGTCACGTGAGGCTCGCCTGCAGCGCCTCGGGCCGGGAGAGCGAACTGGCCTGCGACACGCTGATCGTTGCCACGGGACGGCTACCGCATGATCGCCTGCATCATGAGCTGGCGGCGACTCCGCAGGCCTTCACGCTGCACCGCGTGGGTGATTGCCTGCAGCCGTCCTCGATCGCCGATGCCGTCTATTCCGCACACCGATTTGCCCGCGAATTTGGCGAAGAACCCGTTGTCGTTCTGCGCCGTGAGCGCCCGCCCGTGAAGGACATCGCATGAGCAGCATCGAGACGGGTGATAATCGCCTGCGCCGCAGGCCCGCTCGAAACGCGCGGGTGAGCGGAGAGTTGCACCAGCGGCCCTTCGGCCGCGTGATGAGGCCCTACAAGCCCATCGAGGTGCTCAGTGCCGACCACGTGGCGGCCCTGCACGAGACCGCACTCAAGGTGCTGCGTGACATCGGCATGCGCGTGCTGGAAGGCAATGCGCGGGAGAAGTTCCGCGCCGCAGGTGCCAGAATCGACGGCGACACGGTTCGGCTCGACCCCGAGATGGTCGCGGAGCAGCTCAACACCGTTCCCAAGACCTTCACACTGGCGGCGCGCAACCCGGCGCGCGCGCTCCATATCGGCGGTGACGACGTGGTCTTCGCCTCCGTGGGTGGGCCCGCCTATGTGATGGACAATGACCGCGGGCGGCGCGACGGCACGCATGCCGAGATGTCTGACTACCTGAAGGTGATCCAGTCGCTCGACATCATCCACCAGGAGGGTGGCGGGCCGTTCGAGCCGATGGACCTGCCCGCCAATACCCGCCACCTCGACCTCTACCGCGCGCAGATCACGGTGCTGGACAAGAGCTGGCAGACGCAGACGCTGGGCCGCGCCCGAACCATGGACGGGCTGATCCTTGGTGCGCTGGCGCTGGGACTGTCGATGGAGGAGCTCACGCAGACGCCAGCACTGCTTGGCATCATCAACACCAATTCGCCACTGCAGCTCGACATTCCGATGGGCGAGGGCCTGATCACCATGGCCGAGCACGGCCAGGTGAACGTGATCACGCCCTTCACGCTGGCAGGCGCGATGAGCCCGGTGACGCTGGCCGGCGCCCTCGTTCAGCAGCATGCCGAAGCGATGCTGGGGATCGTTCTCACCCAGCTGGTGCGGCCGGGCGTTCCTGTCATGTATGGCGGCTTCACCTCGAACGTCGACATGCGCTCAGGCGCGCCTGCCTTCGGCACGCCCGAATATGCCAAGGCGGCACAGGCCTCAGGGCAACTGGCGCGGCACATCGGCGTTCCATTCCGTTCCTCCAACGTCAGCGCGGCGAACGAAGTCGATGCGCAGGCAGCCTATGAAAGCCAGATGTCGCTGTGGGGCTCGGTGATGGGTGGGGCGCACCTGATCGAGCACGCGGCGGGCTGGATGCATGGTGGCCTGACGGCAAGCTTCGAGAAGCTGATCCTCGACGCGGAGCTGCTGCAGATGATGGCAGCCTATTGCGACCCCATGGTGGTGGACACCGAGAGCCTGGCGCTGGAGACGATACGCGAGGTGGGGCCGGGAGGCCATTTCTTCGGCACGCCACACACCATGGAGCGCTACCAAACGGCTTTCTATTCGCCGCTTCTCTCCAACTGGGACAACCACCCCAACTGGCTGGAGCGCGGCTCGATTGACGCACGCATGCGCGCCAACGCGATCTGGAAGCAATTGCTGCGGGACTACGAGCAGCCGCCAATCGACCCGGGCGTGCTGGAGTCGATTGACGACTTCATCGCCAGGCGCAAGGCAGAAGGCGGCGCGCCGATGAATTGATCTGGGTCATATACGCCCCAGGTTGCAAGCTATTAAAAATTGTCTCAATTGGTTCCGTAAAAACGCCTATCTTGTGCAAATTGCCGCATGAACGGCGTTTGACCGCCATGCAATATGCGAAGTAATCAACATCCTGATCCGAAGCGTCTTTCTTGAAAGGTGTCATCATGTGCCGCGCCTGTGTCAGCCCCGTCCTGAACCACCCCTCGCTGTTCGAGAGCCCGATGGCCTTCACCGGCCTCGGATCAATCACGCCCAATCGTCGCGGCTTCATGGCCATGTCGACGGCGGCCTTGCTGGGTGCCGGCCTTCCGGTGATCGGTGGCGGTTCCGCGCATGCCGCTGCAAGTGACGGCACTGTCGACACCATCTTCAAGGGTGGCAACATCATCCCGATTGTCGGGCCATCTTCGGCGGAGGCCATCGCGGTGAGCGGCGGCAAGATCGTGAAGCTCGGTGCCGCAGCCGACATGATGGCGATGGCCACGGCCAACACCAAGGTGATCGACCTGCAGGGCCGCACCCTGCTGCCGGGCCTGATCGACCCGCATAACCACACAGTCCTCTCGGCGTTCTACCTCGAACTCCTCACCGATGTGGGCTACCTGAAGAACAAGACCCGCGATGACCTGATCGCCAACCTGAAGCTGCTCACCGCAGCCACGCCGGACGGTGAATGGGTTCTGACCTGCAACTTCGACAACCTGCTGCAGGGTGGCGACCTTTCCCGCGATGAGTTGGACAAGATCTCGACCACCAAGCCGATCTTCGTCTGGTACACCAACGGCCATGATGCCTGCGTGAACAGTGCGGCACTGACGGCCGCAGGGATTACTGAAGACATCGGCGAACTGCCGGGCGGCGGCCATTTCGGGCGCGGGCCCGACGGCAAGCTGAACGGCCTCGTCTATGAAGAGGCCGCCATCCTGAAGACCCTCAAGCCCGGCCTGCCGAAGATCACGCCGGCCATTGCAATCGCCGCCGTCAACAAGTTCATGCAGGCTGCAGCCGCCAGCGGCAACACGCTGGTGCACGAGCCGGGCACGCTGCGCTCGGAGTGGATCGAGCCCTTCATCAAATTGGCCGCGCAGGCGCCACTGCGCACCTCCGCGAGCCTCATGTATGAGGACATGAAGGGCTATGAGCCCTATCGCAAGCTCGGCATCGGCCCCAAGGCGACGCTGTTCGCCGATTCGCTGTTCACCCTCTATGGCGTGAAGCTGATCGGCGACGGTTCAAACCAGACCGAGACCGGGGCGCAGACGAAACCCTATCTGAACAGCACCTCCTCCGGCAAACCCAACTTCGATGCGGCGGCGATGAAGGAGATGGTGGCGAACGTGAAAGCGGCCGGCCTGCCGTCGCTGATCCACTGCAATGGCGACTATGCCATCGACATCGCGCTCGACGCGCTCGAGGCGGCCTACGCGGGATCCACTGAATTGGGCATCAACCGCATCGAGCACGCCACCATGGCGCGCCAGGACCAGATCGAGCGGATGAAGAAGCTCAACGTGGAACCGAGCTTCCTGATGAACCACGTGACGCTGTACGGCGCTGCCTATCGCGACCAGATTTTCGGGCCAGAGCGCGCCAACTTCATGGACCCGGCTGGTGCCTGCGACAAGGCGGGGCTGCGCTTCACGCTGCACACCGACTCGCCCTGCTCGCCGCTGGGACCGATGCGCCTGGTCGGGACGGCCGTCACCCGCCTCTGCCAGATCGACAATTCGGTGATCGGGGCCGACCAGGCGATCAGCGTGCAACGCGCGCTGGAAGCCGTGACCATCGATGCCGCGCGGCAGGTCGGCCAGCCGGACCGGCTTGGCTCGCTGGAAGCCGGCAAGGAGGCGGATTTCACCATCCTCGAGGACAACCCCTTCACCGTCGATCCCACGAAGATCACCGACATCAAGGTCAGCGAGACCTGGGTGGCCGGGAACAAGAAGTTCGGCTGATCTGCAAGCAAGGCGGCGGGCTCAGGCCCGCTGCCGGAAAAGTGAACGGAAAACTCTTTCATCCCGGGAAATAAAGTTGCCTCTGGTATTGCGGAGTCGCGACCAGTTGCCCTAGGGTGCCGCTTCAACTGTGTTCTGACCGGAACGGAGGCACCTCGCCATGTGTGGAATCGCTGGAATTCTCTACAAGAATAGCGCTGCTGCGGACTCTGGCGTCGGCAAGGCGCTGATCGACATGCTCGACGCCTGCCAGCACCGCGGACCCGATTCCACGGGCTTCTCGCTGTACCGTGACCCGGTGCCGGGCCACTTGAGGTTGCGCTTTATCGTCGGCGACGGCGAGGTGGCAGCGAAGGCCATCGAACGCGTCAAGACCAAGCTCACCGAGTTCCAGGCCAAGATCGTGGAAGAGGAACAGCGCGGCTCGTCCTTCGCGGTGCTCGTCAAGTTCGACGGCGACCTGCAGAAGTTCGCCTTCGAGATGGAGCATGCCGCCAAGCTCTCCTCCATCGGCGAGAGCCTCGACATCATCAAGGACCTCGGCGGCGCCTTTGACGTCGACAATGTCTACAAGATCGAAAACTTCAAGGGCACGCATGGCATCGGCCATGTGCGGCTGGCGACCGAGTCCGACGTGGCGCCGGAAGCCACCCACCCGTTCTGGGCCACCGGCTTCTCCGACATCTCGATCGTGCACAACGGCCAGATCACCAATTACTACAAGATGCGCCGCCGCCTCGAGAAGCGCGGCTACTTCTTCAACACCGACAATGACAGCGAGCTGATCGCCGTCTACCTCGCCGACAAGCTGAAGCACGGCTTCAGCCTGAAGGACGCGCTGAAGACCTCAATCGAGGACCTCGACGGCACCTTCTCCTTCCTCGTCTCGACGAAGGACGAGATCGGCTACGCCAAGGACAAGCTCGCGGCGAAGCCGATGGTCAAGTACGAAGACGACAAGATCATCGCCATCGCCTCCGAGGAAGTGTCGCTGAACCGCCTCTTCCCCGGCCGCGCCCTCAACACATCTGAACCCGCTCCCGGAACCTACGACACATGGCAACGATCGATCTCAGCGTAACGACCGTCCGCGAAGCCAACGAGCTGCTGCGCAAATATGGCGCAGACGGCATCGACGTCGAGGTGCTGAACCCCGACGCGCGCCACCATATCGGCGTTGGCCTCACGCATCCGATCAACGTGCATATCAAGGGCTCGGCCGGCTATTTCTGCGGCGGCCTGACGGATGGCCCGCGCTTCCACGTCGACAACAATGTCGGCTGGGGCGTGGGTGACAACATGCTCAACGGCTCGATCGTGGTGGACGGCAACGCCTCGGCCATTCCGGGCGTTGCGATCCGCGGTGCCGAGGTCGTGGTCAAGGGCAACATCGGCTCGCGCGCGGGTCAGGTGATGAAGGCCGGCACGCTGCTCGCTTGCGGAAATGCCAGCTTCATGGCTGGCTACATGATGTATGGCGGCCGGCTCGTCATCCTCGGCAACTCAGGCGAGAAGGTCGGCCAGGACATGACCGGCGGCGACATCTATGTCGCCGGCAAGATCGGTGAAATGGGCACCGATGCGATGCTCATCGACCTGCCGCAGAAGGAACGCGACGAGATCCTCGCCTTCCTCGACAAGTACAAGATCCCCTTCACCGGCACGTTCCAGAAGATCGTCAACGCCGGCAAGAAGCTGCGCTACCCGAAGACCGAGCCGCGCCGCCGCGCCATTCCCTTCTTCGAGAGCTTTGCGGACAATTCCTACTGGAACGCCAAGGTCCAGGAAGACATCCACGTCAAGTCGCAGATCGGCCGCTACCGCATTCGCGGCTATGGCGCATCGCGGCCCATGCCGCACCTTTCCGACATCGCCTTCAAGAAGGACATCCGCATCGGCGCCATGACCGATCCGGATGTGATTTCCAAGATCGAGATGAAGACGGAAGTGGGCGGCCGCTCGGGCGCCAATCCGCTGAAGCTTTCGATGCCGGTGATGATTGCGCCCATGTCCTATGGCGCGCTGTCGAAATCCGCCAAGCTCGCACTCGCCATCGCCTCGCGCCTCTCCGGAATTTCGGAAAACACCGGCGAAGGCGGCATGTCGAAGGAGCAGCGCGAAGAGGCCCACCAGCTGATCTACCAGTGCCTCGCAGGCCGTCTCGGCTGGAACATCCACGACATGCAGAAGGCCAATGGCCTCGAGATCTACATCAGCCAGGGTGCAAAGCCCGGTTTGGGCGGCCAGCTGATGGCCAAGAAGGTGACGCCCGAAATCGCCCGCATCCGCGGCATTCCGGCCGGCATCGACCTGCGCTCGCCGTCGCGCCACCCGGACGTGCTGGGTGCTGACGACCTTGTCATCAAGGTCGAGGAATTCCGCGAGGCCACAGGCTATCGCGTGCCCGTTTCGGTGAAGCTGGGTGCGGGCCGCGTGCGCGACGACATCAAGATCGCGTGGAAGGACGGCTTCGACTTCGTGGAGCTCGACGGCATGCAGGGCTCGACAGGCGCTGCCGGCAACGAGGTTCTGGAATTCGTCGGCATCCCGACGCTCTCCGCCATCCAGGAAGCGCGTGATGCGCTCACTGAAGTGGGCGGCCTCGACATGCCCGTCATCCTGATGGGCGGCATCAAGGACGGCATCGACACCATCAAGGCGCTGGCGCTGGGCGCCCACGCGGTGGCGATGGGCACCTCGGCCATCATCGCCGGCGGCTGCATCGCCTGCCTCCAGTGCCATGCCGGCACTTGCGTCACCGGCATCGCCACGCAGGACCCCGAGCACGAGAAGCGCTACAATGTTCCGGTCGAAGCCCGCAACATTCACCACTTCCTCGAGTCGGTGCGCTGGCAGATTGCCGCCATCACCCATGCGATGGGCTACAGCAACCCGCACCAGGTGACGCGTGACGACCTCGTGGCGCTGACGCCCGAAGCGGCCGCCATCACAAGGCTTCCCTATCACCCCGAATATCGCGAGCGCGACCAGGGCCTCCTCAAGGCTTCCTGAGACGGCATCCATACAGGATCAAGACGATGAGCACGAACGTCATCACCGTGTACGACATCAACCGTGTGCGCCCGCCCAAGGCGCCGGCACGCGATGATGTGCAAGACCCGCACTTCGTGCCCGCCCCCTGCCAGGTGGCGTGCCCCGTCGGCACCGACGCCCCCTCCTACATCGGCTATATCTGGGAAGAGAAGTTCGCCGAGGCCTTCGAGGCCATCACCGCGACGAACCCCTTCTCCTCGATCTGCGGACGCGTCTGCGACGCGCCCTGCGAACCCGCCTGCCGCCGCACCGAAAGCGACGGTCCGCTCGCCATCCGCAACCTCAAGCGCTACGTGATGGACAAGCTCGGCAACGACCACCACTTGGCGCCCGTGAAGGTCACCCGCAAGGAGACGGTTGGCATCATCGGTGCGGGCCCCGCCGGCCTCACCGCCGCGCAGGACCTGGCCGAAGCGGGCTTCGAGGTGCACGTCTACGAGATGATGGACAAGCCCGGCGGCATGATGGTGTGGGGCATTCCGGGCTTCCGCCTGCCGCCCGACATCATTGCCGAGGACATGAAGCGCCTGTTCAAGCATTGCCCGGGCATCCACCTGCATTGCGGCGTGACGCTGGGCAAGGACGTGACACTGGACGAGTTGAAGCAGCGCCATGCCGCGGTGCTGGTTACCATCGGATCGTGGTGGGGCAAGCCCATGGGCATACCCGGCGAGACCAGCAAGAACGTGATCGACGGCGTGGGTTTCCTGCGTCGCATCAATGCGGGCGAGCGCCCGACGCTGCCCGAGAAGGTGATCGTGGTGGGCGGCGGCGACGTCGCCATGGACGCCTGCCGCGCAGCGCTGCGCATGCCCGGCGTCAAGGACGTGAAGGTCGTCTACCGCCGCGGACCGAAGGAAATTCCGGCCCGCAAGGAAGAGCTTCACCAGGCGATCCTCGAGAACATCGAGATCATCTACAACACCCAGCCCGTGGAAGTGATCGACAAGAACGGCGCCATCGCGCTGCGCTGCGTCGAGACCCGCATGGGCCAGCCCGGCCCCGATGGCCGCCGCAAGCCGGAGACGGTTCCCGGCTCCGAGCGCGACATCGACTGCGGCATGGTGATCATGGCCGTGGGCCAGAAGGCCGAATCCGCCGAACTCGACACACACGGCCTGATGGCCGGCGACCGCGTGAAGACCGACTGGTCCTCGATGCGCACCGAAGACCCGAAGGTCTTCGCCGCTGGCGACGGCGCCTTCGGCGGCTCCACCATCGTGATGGCGATGATGCATGGCCACCGTGCTGCGCATTATGTGAAGTCGTTCCTTGACGGCATTGCCGAGCCGCTGCCCTACCGCACACCCTACAGGACGCGCCGCGTTCCGGCGGCACAGGACATCAACTGGGAAGTCTTCCCGCGCCGCGACCAGGCGTTCAACGGTCTGGGCGCCAATCCTTCCGCCTTCCCCGAGATCGAGACCACCTACAACGACGTGACGGCCAAGGAAGAGGCAGCACGCTGCTATCGCTGCGATGCCGAAACCGGTTCGTCGGATTACTCGGTGAAGACGCGCGAGGACATCTTCGTAATGGCCCGCACGCCGGTGACGGACATTCGCACGCAGGCGGCAATCCTCGAGAAGCGGCTGAAGCCCAAGGCCAACCCCTTCCCCGAGAACCACCATGCGTCCTTCGACGACCTGGTGCTGCTGCCCGCCAACCTGTCGCGCCTCGTGATCGACCCCTATCGCGATGCCTGCAACACTGCGACTGACATTGCAGGCTCGGTGAAGCTGGAGATTCCGGTGATTGCCGCCGGCATCGATGGGCTTCCGGCAGAAGCGCGCGCGGGCCTTGGTCAGGCGCTGGCCACCGTCGGCTCTGCCTATCTCACCCGCGAGCCGCTGCCACACAGCAAGGCGCCGTGGCTGCAGTTGCTGGAGCCGGGCGACACGCCCAACCCGGGTGCGGTGGGCCAGGTGTATGTGCAGCCCAAGGGCTTCCATGCCTTCAAGATTGCCAAGCAGCCGGGCATGGTCACCGGCCTCGTGGCCCGCTCGGAAGACCTCGAGAAGGCCATTCCTTTCGCGCTCGAGCATGACCTCGACGTGATGCTGCTCGACGGTTCGTCCGGCATTGCGGTCGAGTGGCCGGAGCTCAAGTCCTACCCGGACTTCGGCGTGCTGCGCGACGCGATGCGCATCGTCCGCCGAATGAACCGCGAGGAAGACATCGACTTCGTCTACTTCGGCGGCGTGCGTTCCGGCACCGACGTGGCCAAGCTCATTGGCCTCGGCGCCAAGGCCGGCGCCATCGGCCTGACGGTTGCCATGGCGCTGGGCGGCGAGATGAGCCCAAGCGGCATCGCCTTCTTCGGTGACCGCACCGAAGCCGAGCGCGCTGATGGTGCGGCCTCGATCATCAACGCCATGTCGGCGGAAGCCTCGATCATGGCGCGCTGCACCGGCAAGACCGACGTGCGCAACATCGAGCCCGAAGACCTGCGTTCGATTACGCTGGCAAGCTCCAAGGCCTTCGGCATTCCGCTGGCCGGCCAGAAGCGCGGCACGGTGATCGAAGCAGCGGAGTAAGCTCCGCTTCTGCCTGCTACCACCTGAATTTCCAGCTATCCCGATGCTGTCCGCCGTGGCAGAATCGGGATAGACCGTTTCTGACGGCATGGGCGAGGCGGCATGGACATCATCATCCTCTTTCTTCTGCTCTTCATGGGGCTCGCCATGTGGCGAGGCGCGCCACGCTGGCTGGTGCTGACCTGCTGGTTTGGAACACTCCTCCTGATGATCGGGCTGTTCCGTTTTCACGTCACATCGTCACTGGGGCTGAGCTTCTGATGAAAGCCATGCTGCCGCGGCTCGTGTTCTGGTGCATCAACCTGTGGATCATCGCCTATACGCTGGTGATCGGCATTTCGCTGCTGCTGCAGTTCGTGGGTGGCGAGCTTCCCTGCCCGCTGTGCATGCTGCAGCGCTATGCGATGATCCTCAGCACGCTGGGTGCCGTGTGGATCATCCGCCAGGCGCAACGCGGCGTGCTGACATGGGACCGCTATGTGCAGGACCTGGGGCTGGGGGCGCTTGGCGCCTTCGCGGGCGCCGTCTTCGCGTCGCGCCAGATCATGCTGCACATCCTTCCGGGCGACCAGGGATATGGCGGTGCGGTGCTGGGCCTTCACCTTTACAGCTGGGCCTTCGTCACCTTCTGCGTGGTGATCCTGTTCACCGCGCTCCTCGGCATCATCGCTCCTGCGGCAATCCCCATGGCCCCCGCCCGGAACAGCACGGCGGACCGGTTCTCCTCGGCCGTGGGGCTGGTCTTTCTGGCAGTGGTCGCCATCAATGCGGTGATGATCGTCTTCCTCGAAGGCTTCGCCTGGGTTTTGCCCGACAATCCGATGGGTTACGCGCTGTTCGGGCACTGACAGGACTTCGGGCAAGGCAATTGCCGAAAGCTCTGGTTTGGGGCAACATCCGGTTGTTCTTAGCAAAGGCGGAGGGACGAACGATGACGACCAATCTTCCACAAGATACGCAATCCGAAGACATGGGCGCTAAGGCGCCAACCAGCAGTTCGCGTCGGCAGGTACTGGGCGCGCTCGGCTCGCTGCTGCTCGCGCCTCTGGCCATTGGCGCCGCGGACGCTTCGGCAGCGGCCGGCAACTCCGGTCGGATCGCCTTCAGGATCACCCGAGCCGGGTTTATCGTCGGCGTGGGGGGCGGCACAGGCACACTGACCTTCAACGGCAGGAAGTATCCCCTCAGCATCGGCGGCATCAGCCTTGGCGCCACCATCGGCATTGCTTCGGCAGACTTCGTCGGCCGCGTGCGGCATCTGCGCCGTGCCAGTGACATCGCAGGAACCTACTCAGCGGTGGGCGCGGGCCTCGCGGCGGCGGGCGGCGGCTCGGTTGCACGTCTGCGCAATTCGCGTGGCGTGGAACTCGAAGTGTCCGGCAAGCAGGTGGGCTTCATGGCCTCGATCGACCTGAGCGGCCTGAGGATCAGGCTTACGTAAACTGGCTGTGCAGGCAGTGTACGTCGAGTAGGTCTCTGTTTTCCGTGCGAACGGGGAACGGAACAGGGAACGTGAGCTCATAGGGCGTGTGCTGACTTGCACGCGCCTCCCTAACATCGTGAACTAGCGATTGTGTCTGCTGTCTCCAGACGAAACTCCCTAAGTCGCCTTAGAGGGAATGACAGGGAATCGGCGGTTCGCGCAGACGGACCGGCTCTTCGGCCTCCTCGCCGCCATATGACGGGCCAAAGAGGGAGTGGTTCTTGCTGCGAACCACCCCAAGCGAAATTCCTCGACATTCCGCAGCATCATCCAAATTTCATTCCTGACTGCGCTTCTGCTTGTCAGATCACGGTCGACTAAAGACCTGCACCAGGGCCGAGGTGGTCATCCGCAAGCTGTTCAGTGCCGCCAACACAGGCGATCTGAACTCTGCCAAACCTCAATGTCCGATATGACGAGGACGTTGATACCGTCGAAGGCCGACGATGCAGCCTCCCGACGCCGCCTCATCCAAACTTCCTGAAGAGGAGAGCGCTCAGGAATCCATGCCTGCGCCGGTCGATCTCCATGAATGGCTCGGGTTTGATGGAATATGGATTTTGGCTTGCTCTGCAAACCTTGGCGAGCTCGTCATGCTGAGAGTTCCAGCCAGCGATCACCGGATGGTGTCTGCGAGAAGCCGCACCGGCGTTTCCACCGCACTTCCTGTGCATTCCGGTCAGGCGCTCCGTGATGTCTTGCGCCGGTGGCGACCCTGTCTTGGGAGTTCAAGCGGTAATGCTGACGTCGGCAGGACTTCCCTTGGTGGCCGGCGGCAACCTGTTTATCACAGCATTCTGTCCTGTGGCCTTCTTGGCCCAGTAACCGCAGGGTGGGTATGGAGTGTTCAGGCGGTCGCAAATCTTTGCCAGCCCGTTTCCCGACATCCCATATTGCGCCGCGAGCCGGACAATGAGGGTTTCCCAAACCTGACGGGAGAACTCCTCGCGGTTGACGACGATCGAAGACAGTCCTCCTCCTGCTCCATATTGGCCAGTGACCACTTCATGACCTATAAACGCCGCCAGCACCGATACCGACCGACGAACTTGGGAGATTCAGGGCTTGGGGAAATTGGCAATGCATCCGGATCGACTGTTCCCGCCGGATCCCAAGGTTCGTACAATTGCGCGCCGGCTATACGCATCAGTGTCAGATCTGCCCATCATATCGCCGCACGGCCATACCGATCCGAAGTGGTTTGCGACCGACGAGAATTTCAGTGACCCGGCCGCGCTGTTCGTCACACCCGACCACTATGTGTTCCGCATGCTCTACTCTCAGGGCGTTCCGCTGGAGAGGTTGGGCATCAGGCGGCGTGATGGCAAACCCGAGGAAGTCGACCCGCGCAAGATATGGCGGGTCTTTGCGGAGCACTTTCATCTGTTCAGGGGAACCCCAACCCGCATGTGGATCGAGCAATCCCTGCACGATACCTTTGGCATTCGTGAGCGACTCGCACCGGAAAGCTCAGACCGCATTTATGACCAGGTCAGTGATTTCCTCGCGCGCCCGGCTTACCGGCCACGGGCACTCTTCGAGCGCTTCAGGATCGAAGTGATCGCAACGACCGACTCTGCCCTGGACGACCTCAGGCACCACGATGCGACAAGGCAGTCAGGTTGGAGCGGCCGCGTGGTTCCCACCTATCGCCCCGATGCTGTGGTTGACCCAAGCCGCAGGGGTTTCGCTGCGGACGTGGAGTCCTTCATCGCGATGGCTGGGGCACCCATGACATGGGCCGGCTACCTCGGTGCTCATCGGTTGCGCCGTCAATACTTCAAGGAGCGGGGTGCTACTGCGAGCGATCATGGACATCCCACCGCCCGGACGGCCAATCTCGACCGCGCGTCCGCCGAACAGCTGTTCAGTCGCGTCCTGAGGCCCAGTGTCAGCGCCGAGGACGCGGAATTGTTCCGGGCACAGGTCCTGACCGAAATGGCGCGCATGAGCCTCGACGACGGCCTCGTTATGCAGCTCCATCCAGGCTCCTTCCGCAACCACAATACCGAGTTGTCCTCGGCGTTCGGGCCTGATACCGGGGCCGACATACCCACCAAGACCGACTACGTGCACGCTATGAAGCCCCTGCTCGACGAGGTGGGCAATGACCCGCGGCTCACGCTCATTCTCTTCACGCTGGATGAGACGGCATATTCCCGCTGTCCGAAGGCACCGATCCAGAAACAGATTGGGCCCTTCGGAGAAAATGTCTTTTCTGCTGCAGCGATCGAATGACCCGACTGCGCCAAGGCATTGCCCTGGGCGCACCATTTGCCGCCTTGCCTCAGCTCCACTTCTCCCCGCACCATCGCGGACGTAGCTCAGTGGTAGAACTGTTGTTTCCCATGCTGCATGTCGTGGGCTCGATCCCTATCGCAAGACCATGGACAGCGCTCGATCCCTATATCTGACGCCCAAGAGGCAAGAATATTCAGCACTCGGTTCAGCTCTAAGAACCTCGGCAAATCTGGGGCGGTGGTCTACCAAGTAGCCACTGCGCCTCCTCGCGCGGTATGTTGAAGATGCAATAGCGGACCTGATTGAGCGCTCTCCCGGGAGGAACCCAGTCTTCGGCTCTTGACTGACATGCGCCCTTATTCTTTCTCCCGAATTACGGGCGCACTCCGCAACTAACTCACCCAGTTCCGTCTCACCCTGGAAACCGGACGAAATGCATCTTCAAGGTCAACTAGACAAAGCCGAAATCTGGAGATGAGTTGACCTTACCCTGACCTGTTTTCTGATCGGCCCCCAACGAGTGGTCCGATTTGAATGTTAGTGCATGACTGGCCTCGGCGCCAGCGCGGGCGGCGAAGCCGGTTGGGGTAGCGCAGCCGCCCGCGCGGACTGCGGAATGAAGACCTCTGGGGCTGGGGGCCGGTAGCCCAGT
>CAMDBX010000007.1 GCA_945889445.1 Rhizobium sp. Q54 | reverse complement strand
CGGTAGAGCTGGCTCATCACCTTCTCGGCGCGTTCGGAATTGACGCCGACCACCACGCGGTCCGGCCGCAGGAAGTCCTCCACCGCCGAACCCTCGCGCATGAACTCCGGGTTGGATGCGACCTCGAAGTCGCCATCGGGCCTGGCCCTGGACATGATCTGGCGCAGCTTCGCCGCGGTGCCCACCGGCACGGTCGACTTGGTGACGATGACGGTGAATCCCTGCATGGCCGTGGCGATTTCCTCGCCTGCCGCATAGACGAAGGACAGATCTGCCGCATCCTCGCCCTCACGCGTGGGCGTGCCCACCGCGATCAGCACCACGTCGGCCTTGGCTACGGCGTCCTTCATGTTGTCGGTGAAGATGAGCCGGCCCGCCGCGCGGTTGGCCGCCACGATGGGCTGCAGCCCCTGCTCGTAAATCGGGATACTGCCGCCCTCGAGAAGGGCGAGCTTGCGAGGATCACGGTCCACGCAGGTCACTTCATAGCCGAAGTCCGAGAAGCAGGCAGCCGATACCAGCCCCACATAGCCTGCGCCGATGACCGTGATCTTCATCGAATGTTCCTACCCACATGTCCCGCGTCAGAATGAAGGGGTGTTTAACCCGTTCGCACCATGCAGGGAATACCGTTTGCACGATAGGGTTTACGTGGCGCTGGATGGGCCGCCTGGTGCAATCTGCTAAACCCAGGGGCGTAGCGCCTTGGCAGTCACGCGATGCGGTGGCCGTCGGCACCGAAAAGGTGAAGGTGGGCGGGATCGAGCGCCACGCTGGTGCGGTCGCCCGTGCCGAGGCCGACATCACCACGGATCTCGGCAATGGCCACGGCCCCAGAGGGCAGCCTGAGGTGCACGTAACCCATCTCGCCCAGCCGCTCCACCAGTTCGACCGTCGCGTCGATGCGGAGGCCGTCCGCGGTGCCCGCAATCCGCATGTGCTCCGGTCTGACGCCGAGCGTGACGGCACTGCCCGGAACGGCGCCCGCCGGGAGCGGGAGCGCCAGCGCGCCATCGGCGCCGAGGTCGACTCCCCCTGGGGTGACCTTGCCGGGCAGGAAGTTCATGGCCGGCGAGCCGATGAAGCCGGCAACGAAGAGATTGGCAGGACGATAGTAGAGTTCCAGCGGCTTGCCCTGCTGCTCGACACGGCCCTGGTTCATCACCACGATCTTGTCGGCGAGTGTCATCGCCTCCACCTGGTCATGCGTTACATAGACGATGGTGGCGGCGAGCAGCTTGTGCAGCTTGGCGATTTCCACGCGGGTGTTGATGCGCAGTGCGGCATCGAGATTCGAGAGCGGTTCGTCGAACAGGAAGACCTGCGGCTTCCGGACGATGGCACGACCGATGGCGACGCGCTGGCGCTGGCCGCCGGACAGCTCACGCGGGCGGCGCTTCAACAGCGGCTCGAGCTGCAGGATGCGGGCAGCCTCGGCCACGCGTGCCGCGATCTCGGCCTTGGGGGTTCCGGCGAACCTGAGGCCGAAGCCCATGTTGGCCGCGACATCCATGTGCGGGTAGAGCGCATAGGACTGGAACACCATGGCGATCTCGCGCTGAGCGGGTGCCAGATCATTCACCTTGCGGCCGCCGATGGTGATGATGCCATCCGACACCGGTTCAAGCCCCGCGATCGACCGCAGCAGCGTTGACTTGCCGCAGCCCGACGGGCCGACCAGCACCACGAACGCGCCATCCTCGACCGTCAGATCAATGTCCTTCAGCACCTCGACGGCGCCGAAGGATTTTCTCAGTTTCTCGATGCGGACTTCGGCCATGGGCGCCTCACTTCACCGCGCCCGAGGTGAGACCCCGGATCAGCTGGCGGGAGAAAATGACATAAAGGACAAGGACCGGCACGATGGCCGTCGAGAGCGCGGCGAGAACGGCGTTCCAGTCGGTGATGTATTGACCGAGGAACTGCTGCACGCCGAGCGTGATGGTCTGCTTGCCGCCGGTGGGCGCCAGCAGCAGCGGGAACCACAGGTCGTTCCACACCGGGATCATGGTGAAGACGGCGACGGTGGCCATGGCGGGGCGGATGAGCGGCAGGATGATGTGGAGGAAGATGTTGTATTCCGAGAGCCCATCGCAGCGCGCGGCCTCGCGCAGGTCACGGGGGATCTGGGCGATGAACTCCGACAGAATGAAGACGGCAAGCGGCAGGTTCTGCGCGGTGTAGACAAGGACCAGCGCGGTGAGGGTGTTGATGAGGTTCATTTCCGCCACGAGCTGGATGATGGCCACCGAGCCCAGCCGGATCGGCACCATGATGCCGATCGAGAGATAGAGTGCCAGCAGCGTGTTCCAGCGGAACTTGTATTCGCTCAGTGCCCAGGCCGCCATGGCGCCGGTCAGCAATGTCAGGAAGATCGTGCCGACGGTGACGGTGATCGAGTTGAGGTAGTAGAAGGGCAGCGAACTGTCGCCGAACACCCTCGAATAGCCGATGGGATCGAAGGTTTCGGGAAGCGGTGGGCGGAGCGGCGTGTTGAAGATGGCGCGCTTCGCCTTGAAGGAGTTCATGATCACCAGAACGATGGGGAAGATCGCCAGCAGCGTATAGAGCCCCAGTATGGCATGGACGGCAAAGGCGGAGGCCGGCTTGCGCATCAGAAGCTGTACCTCTGGATGCGGCGCTGGACGAGGAAGAGGTAGACCATGATGCCGATGAGGATGATGAGGAACATCATGGTGGCGATGGTGGAACCCATGGACGGGTCACCCAGCTGCAACTGGTTGCCGAAGAAGGTGCGATAGAACAGCGTGCCCATGATGTCGGTGGCGAAATTGGGTCCGGCAAGCGCACCCTTCATCGCATAGATGAGATCAAAGGCATTGAAGTTGTTGACGAAGGTGAGGACGGATACGAGCCCGATGGTGGGCCAGATCAAGGGCAGCTTTACCCAGAAGAAGGCCTGGAACTGGTTGAGGCCGTCAACGGTGGCGGCATCGATCAGCTCATCGGGAATGGCAAGCAGCGCGGTGTAGATGAGGATCATCGGAATGCCGACAAACTGCCACACCGAGATGAGCGAGACGGTGATAAGGGCCGATGATTCCTCGCCCAGCCAGGGCGCGAAGAGGAAGCCGAGGCCGAAGGTTTGCAGGAACATCTTGGCGATGCCCCACAGCGGCGACAGGATCAACTGCCAGGCGAAGCCGATAACCACGACGGACAGCATGGTGGGCATGAAGATCAGCGTGCGGTAGGTGGCCCGGAAGCGCAGCCGCGGCAGGCTGAGGAGTGCCGCCAGCATCAGTCCGACGGGATTCTGCACCAGCATGTGAATGAGGAAGAAGACGAAGTTGTTCTTCAGCGCGTTCCAGAACGGCTCCGACCATGTTGGGTCGAACAGCAGGGTGTGGAAGTTGCCAAGGCCGTTCCAGAGGAAGCTGCCATCCTTCTGATGGCTGTAGAGCGAATTGAGGATGGTGGCGAGCAGAGGGTAGATGGAGAAGACCGAATAGAGGACCAGCGCCGGCCCGAGGAAAAACACCAGAAGCCGCAGGTAAGTGCCCTGCGGCATGCCGACCAATCCGCTGTGCTGTTCGGACGCCATCAAGGGAGCCGGAAAGGCCGCACGCCCAAGGCGTGCGGCCCGTCGCGCAAGGTCACTTCTGCTGCGGGGGGTACCACTTCTTCAGCCCGTCCTGGAGCTGGGCGGCGGCGGCCTCCGGCGTCATGGCACCGTTGATCACCTGGGCGGAGACGTTCCACATCTCGTTCTCGAGATTGGGCGTGCCGCGCGACAGGATCTGGTAGGAGTTGCGGATCGTCGACTTGCACTCGCCGCGCCAGTTCACGAAGGTCTGGGCCACATCGTCCTTCAGCTGCACCTTGGCGTTGGACAGCGGGAAGAAGCCCGGCAGCTCGTTGCCGAGGATGTTGGCGAACTCCTCCGAGCCGATCCAGTCAAGGAACACCTTGGCATCCGCGGCATTCTTGGTCTTGGCATTCATGCCGATGCCGATGTCGGTGTGGTCCGAGATGTAGCAGTCGGTGGTGCCGGCGGGCACCGGCGGCTTGAAGGCGCCCATGTTGACGTTCTGGCCGCGGAAGGTGGAAATGTCCCACGAGCCCGCCGCATAGATCGCACCCTTGCCGAGACCGAAGAGGTTCTGGCTGTCAGGATAGGTCTGGGCCTTGAAGCCCTCGCCCATGTAGGGAGACCACTTGGCGAGCGTGGCGAAGGTGGAGACATAGGCCGGGTCGGTGAGCTTGCCCGTGCCGTCGATCAGCGCCTTGCGGCCCTCCTCGCCCTTCCAGTAGTTCGGGCCGATGTTCTGGAAGCCCATGGTGGCGGCTTCCCACTGGTCATTGGTGCCGAGCACCAGGGGAACATAGGTGCCGTTGGCCTTGATCTTCTCGAGAACGGCGAAGAACTCTTCCTCGGTCTTGGGCTCCTCGATGCCGAGCTCCTTGAAGATGTCCTTGTTGTAGATGAAGCCATGGATGACCGAGGCCATGGGCACGCAGAAGGTGGTCTTGCCGTCATCCGTGGTCCAGGCGCTCTTGGCGACGTCCGAGAAGTTCGCCATCGAGGCAAGCTCGTTCACCGGGGCGAGATGGCCCTTGGTGAAAAGCTCGAGCGAGGCATCGAAGGGCCGGCAGGTGATGATGTCGCCGGCGGTGCCGCCTTCGAGCTTGGCGTTCAGCGCGGCGTTGTATTCCTTCGGTGCCGTCGGCGTGAACTCGATGGTGATGTCCGGGTGCTTGGCCTGGAAGGCGGGGATGATCTTGTCCTTCCAGATCTGCGCGTCGTCATTGCGCCAGCTCTCGATCGTCAGCGTGCCTGCCGAGGCGGCACCCGAAAGCGCCAGGCCAGCAGCGGCGCCCAGCAGAAGTGTCTTCAGTCCCTTATTCAGCATGTTCGTCCTCCCGTTGAAATCTTCTGGCCGCCATTATGTATCGGCGAGGCGCGACATGGCCAGACGTAAGTTGCCGTTCGCGTCCACAAGAAGTCGTTGCGCCGCAGCAATGTCCTTCGCGCCCGCACACAGAAGCACGGCAGGCTTCACCTTGCCGCCGGCCTGGTCGAGTGCGGCATGGGCGCTGGCCTCATCCACCCGGGCAATGGCGGCGACAATGCCTGCCGCGCGCCTGCGGAGCTTGGCATTGCCAGCCTCGACATTGACCATCAGCCCGTCATGCACCGCGCCGAGCCTGATGTGGGTGAGCGTGGACAGAAGGTTGAGAGTGGCCTTCTGGGCGGTTCCCGCTGCCAGCCGCGTGGACCCCGCGATCACTTCCGGGCCTGAGGCAACGAGGATTTCGAGATCGGCCACGGCAGCAAGGCTTGAGCCCGGATTGTTCACCAGGGCGATGACGAAGGCCCCCTTTTCCCGCGCCCGCCTGGAGGCGGCGACGGTGAAGGGCGTGGCGCCCGAAGCCGCGACGGCGATGAACGTGTCACCCGGCCGGCACGCCTCCGCCTGCGCGGCGCCGTCGGCTTCGTCGTCCTCGGCATCGGCCAGCGTGTCGAACATGGCGGCACGGCCGCCGGCAATGACATAGAGGATCTTGTCCTCGGGCATGCCGAAGGTGGCGGGAAGCTCGGACCCGTCCTGCACGGCGAGGCGGACCGAGGTTCCCGCCCCGGCATAGATGAGGCGGCCGCCGGCGGCGAGGCGCTGGGCCAGAACCGTTGCCGCCTGGGCGATCGAAGGTGCTGCCTGCCGCACCGCAGCAACGGCGCGCTCCTGGCCTGAGAGCAGCGCATCGAGGATGCGGTGATCGGGCCAGGTGTCGATCCCGTGGTAGCTGCCGGACTGTTCGGTCTGCCGCTCTGACATGGGACGCAGTAAACGGTTGGAAGCCGCGCGCGGTCAAGGTGCTTTCCCGGCGCGCGCGATTTGCTAGCATGTCGGCCATGAACACCGGGCCATTCTTTCTGGGGATCGACGGCGGCGGCAGCCGCTGCCGGGCGCGCGTCCGCGATGTGAACGGAACGCTGCTTGCCGAGGCGACGGGCGGGGCTTCCAACATCTATCAGGACTTTCGCGGCGCGCTGGCCACCATCATGGACACCTCGCGCGCAGCCGCACAGACGGCGGGCGTGACCACGCAGCAGCTGCACGCCGGACTGGGGATTGCCGGCATCGTCACCTCCGTCGGTGCCGAGAAGGTCGTCGAGGCCGCCCTGCCCTTCGCCAGCGTGAGCGTCAACAACGATGCCTATGCCGCCTGCGTGGGTGCCTTTGGCGGCGGCGATGGCGGCATCGTGATTGCCGGGACCGGCTCCATCGGCTTTGCGCTGGTGGGCGGCCAGCGCCACATGGTGGGGGGCTGGGGCTTCCAGCTGGGCGACCACGGCTCGGGCGCCTGGGTGGGCCACCATGCGGTGCGGCGCGCGGCGCTGGCGCTTGACGGACTGCTGCAGCCGACACGCCTCATCACCGACGTGCTGGCACGCACCGGGGGAAACCGGCTGGACCTGTCACGCTGGTCGGAGCAGGCCAAGCCCAAGGACTATGCGCAGTTCGCACCGCTGGTGTTCGAATGCGCCGCACAGGGCGATGTGCAGGGCATGATGATCGTGATCGAAGGCGCCAGCGCCATCTCCAACCTTGGCCGCGCCCTGCTGGCGCGCGGCGCCAAGGCGATCTGCCTTCTGGGCGGCCTCTCCAAGGCCTATCCGCCCTACCTCGATGCCGATGTGAAGCAGGCCCTCGCCGAGCCCGGGGCCGATGCGGTGGACGGCGCGATCATGATGGCGCGGCGCGCGCGGGGCCTGGCGGAGCGCTGGTCATGAGCCTGATGGCGATGGAGGCGGCGGAGGCCCCCCAGGCGGTGGCGCGCTTCCTCGCGCACAATGAGCGCGCGCTCGCGGAGTTGGGCGCGCGGCTGCGGCGCGGCCCGCCGCCCGTGGTGCTGACGTCGGCGCGCGGCAGTTCGGACAATGCGGCGGGCTATTTCAAGTATCTCTGCGAGATCGTTACCGGCGTGCCCTGCGCCTCGCTGGGCGCATCCGTCGTCTCGGTCTATGGCGCCACACTGAAGGCCGAGGGCGCGCTCTGCCTCACCATCTCGCAATCTGGCCAGAGCCCGGACATCGTGGCGCTGCAGCAGGCGGCAAAGGCGGCAGGTGCCATATCGGTGGCGCTCGTCAACGTGGAAAACTCGCCCGCCGCGCGCAATGCCGACATCTGCCTCGCGCTGCAGGCAGGCGAGGAGCGCAGCGTGGCGGCGACCAAGAGCTTCATCGTGTCCTGCGCCGCGGCAGCCGCGATCGTGGCGCACTGGTCGGGCGATGCAGCACTGCTGGGCGCCCTGCGGCGGCTGCCTGAAACACTGGAAAGGGCCGTGCGGCTGACCTGGCCCGGTTTCACGGCATTCGCGGCCGAGCAGGCCTCGCTGCTGGTGCTGGGGCGGGGACCTTCCTTTCCCATTGCCCAGGAGACGGCCCTGAAGCTGAAGGAGACCTGCGCCATTCATGCCGAGGCCTATTCGGTGGCCGAAGTGATGCATGGGCCGTGGGAGCTGATGGGCACGGATTACCCCGTGCTGATCTTTGCGCCGAATGATGCCGCACAGGCCAACACCCGCGAGGCGGCTGCCAGGATGCGCGGTGCCGGCGCGGATGTGCGGGTGGTGGGCGACGGGCTGGTGCATGCCGCAAGCGGGCACCCGCTGCTTGACCCCATCAGCATGATCGCCACCGCCTATCTCGAGATCGAGCGTGTGGCGGTGTCCCTCGGCCGCGACCCGGACCGGCCGCGGCTGCTCAAGAAAGTGACGGAGACGCTGTGATGGCAATGGCACTGACCGGTGCGCGCATCTTCACCGGCGATGCGTTTCTTGATGGCCACGCCGTGGTCATCGAGGGCGCGCGCATCAAGGCGGTGGTGCCGGAGGCTGAGACCGGCGGCATGACGCGCCGCGACCTTGGCGGCGGCCTGCTGGCGCCGGGCTTCATCGACGTGCAGGTGAATGGCGGCGGTGGCGCATTGCTGAACGCCAACCCCAGCGTGGACACGGTGCGCACCATCGCCACGTCGCACCGGCGGTTCGGCACGGTGGGCATGCTGCCCACCGTCATCACCGATGCGCCGCAGGTCATCGCCAAGGCGGTGGCGAGTGTGGCCCGCGCCATGGCGGAGGGCGTTCCGGGCGTGCTCGGGATCCACATCGAGGGGCCTTTCCTCGACGGGGCGCGGAAAGGAGCGCATGCGGCGCGCTTCATCCGCGGCATGGAGGAGGCCGATGCCGACGCCATTGCCGGATTTGCGATGTACTGCCCGGTGATGCTGACGCTGGCGCCGAACCGTGTGGCGCCCGCACTGGTGCGAAGGCTGACGCAGGCCGGCGTGCTGGTGAGCCTCGGTCATTCGGAGGCGAGCTTTGTGGAGGCGCGGCAGGCGCTGGACGCGGGCGCAAGGTCGATCACCCACCTCTACAATGCCATGAGCCAGATGACGGGGCGCGAGCCGGGGCTGGTGGGCGCGGCACTGACCGATGCCGAAAGCTATGTCGGCATCATCGCCGACGGGCACCATGTGCACGATGCGGCCCTGAAGGTGGCCTTCGCAACGAAGCCCGCCTCGCGCATGATGCTGATCACCGATGCCATGCCGACGGCGGCGGGCGGGCCGGACAGCTTCGAACTGCAGGGCCGCACGGTGACGCGCAGCAATGGGCGGCTGTCGCTTCCCGACGGCACGCTGGCGGGCTCCGACCTCAGCATGGATGCCGCCGTGCGTTACTGCGTCACGACGCTGGGGATGGAACTCGGCTCCGTGCTGCGCATGGCCGCGCTGAACCCCGCTTCCTTCCTGCGGTGTGACCATGAGCTGGGCCGCATTGCGCCGGGCCATCTTGCCAGCCTGGTGCTGCTCGGGGATGATCTGCGCGTGAAGGCAACATGGATCAACGGACAATGACGGACATTCGCGTGCTGGTCGTGGGGCTGGGCAACATGGGGCTGAGCCATGCGCGAGCCTACAAGGCGATCGACGGCTTCGAGATCGCGGGCTTGTGCAGCCGCAACATTGCCGAGCGCGAAGAGCTGGCGACGGAATTTCCGGGCGTGCCGCGGTTCAACGACTATGCGCAAGCGCTGGCCGCGCTGAAGCCCGATGCCGTGTCGATCAACACCTGGCCCGACACCCATGCCGCCTATGCCCGCATGGCGCTGGAGGCGGGCGCACACGTGTTCATCGAGAAGCCGCTGGCCGAGACAGTGGCGGAGGCCGAGGACATTGCAGCCCTTGCCAAGACGAAAGGCCTGAAGCTGGTGATCGGCTATATCCTGCGGGTTCATCCGTCCTGGGTGAAGTTCGTGGAGGTGGGGCGAACGCTGGGAAAGCCGCTCGTCATGCGCATGAACCTCAACCAGCAGTCCTCCGGCGCGCAATGGCAGGTGCACCGGCACCTGATGAATTCGATCAGCCCGATCGTCGACTGCGGCGTGCATTATGTGGACGTGATGTGCCAGGTGACGGGCGCGAAGCCCGTCAGCGTGCATGCGGTGGGCGCCAGGCTCACCTCGGAAATCGATGCCCGGATGTACAACTATGGTCACCTGCACGTGAGCTTCGATGATGGGTCCGTCGGCTGGTACGAGGCCGGCTGGGGACCGATGATGAGCGAGACGGCCTTCTTCGTGAAGGACATGATCGGGCCCAGGGGATCGGTTTCGATCGCCATGGAGGAATCGAAGACGCAGTCGGCGGATGTGGACAGCCACACCAGAACATCCGCACTGCGCGTGCACCACGCAATGCTGACGCCCGCGGGACATTTCGTGACGCCGGACGAAATCATCCGCATGGATGACGAGCCGGAGCACCAGGAATTGTGCAACCGGGAACAGCTGCTGTTCCTCGACGCGATCCGCCATGACCGCGACATGGAGGCCCATGTGCGCGATGCGATCAACTCGCTCCGCATCGTGCTGGCCGCCGATCACAGCGTCAGGACGGGAGAGGTCGTGAAGCTGTGAGGCTTCTGGGTGCGGTGAGCGAGGGCAGCGGTGCTGTCAACGAGGACGGCTTCGGCTGGCTCGGCAGCGCCAGAGATGTTTCAGCCGCCTGGGTGTTCGATGGCGTCACCGGCATCAACGACCGGAACCATCTGGGTGAGGGAACCGACGCGCGCTGGCTGGTGGCGCGTGCCCATGAGCGGCTTTCGGAGCTTGCCCTGCGTGACGCGCCGCTGATGGCGCTGCTGCAGGAGCTGGTTGCAGGGCTCATCGACGATTTTGCGCGGGCAACGGAGGGGGTAGATATTCCCCCCGGCTACGATCCGCCCGCAGCCTGCCTGATCCTGGTCAAGCGCTATCAGGACCAATGGCAGGCCCTGCGGCTTGGCGACTCCTGCCTGCTGGCACGGGACGGACATGGCGGCCAGCGCGTTCATGCCGCCTCGCCCAACAACGCATTCGACCACTGGCTGACGCGGGAGGCGCGCAAGCGGCGGGAGGCGGGCGTTCTGGACATCAAGGCCCTGCTGGCCGCGTTCGCACCGCAGCTCAAGGCCGGCCGCGCCAAGCGGAACCGGCCGGACGGCTATGCGATCCTCGAGGCGAGCCGAGATTCACTGGCGATGCCCGAGATCATCGATCTCGGCATGCCCGCCGAGATCCTGCTGTGTACCGACGGGTACTACCGCGCGGTCGATCACTATGCGCTCTGCGATGACGCCGGACTCATGACGGCCAGTGTCGCGGATGTTGCCAAGGTTCTGTCACGACTGCGGCAGGAAGAAGCATCCGACCCGCAGTGCCTGCGCTTTCCGCGCTTCAAGCCGGCGGATGACGCCACGGCGGTGATGCTCGGCCGCTGACATGGCGCAAGGCTCGGCTCAACCTCTCGTCGCCAATTGACGACAGGCCATGCGCCTCCGGTTGCTTTCGCGGGCAAAGGCGCTGTAATCGCCTCTGCTTGCGACTCACCTGCGACAGAGGACCAGATGCACACGCTCTTCAAGGCTGCCGGACTTGCCCTCCTCATCGCCACCACCGCGATGGGTGCCCATGCGGCAGACGTCGAAAATCCACCGATCTTCAAGGCCAGCACATTGCTGGGCAACAAGGTTCAAGGACCTGGCTACAAGGTGAAGCAGGCGGTGCCCAGCGACGGTTACGTGCGGGTCTATACGCTGCAGACGCCGTGGGGGCCGGTCATCGTGCATGGCGACCATCGGCTGCAGACGCGCTTCAAGGAGCTGGCCGCCGTCGACGCCATGGAGCAGACGTCGAATTCCAAGGAATTCGGGGATGCGCTTGTGAAGGCGGGTCTCAAGCCCGTGCAGTTCGCGGGCAAGCTGGTGACCGACCCCGTCGACACCGTGAAGAACACGGTTTCGGGCGTCGGCAACCTGTTCAACTCGATCGGGTCCGGCATCCGCAACCGCGGAAAGACGCAGGAGAGCGCGGTGCAGAGCATCACCGGTGCGGCCAAGCAGCGCCGCCTCATCGCCTACAATTACGGCGTTGACCCCTACTCCGATTTCCCGCCGCTGAAGCAGAAGCTCGACCAGATGTCGAATGCGGCGGCGGCGGGTGGACTGGTGGTGACAGGCGCCTTCATCGCCATACCGGGCGCGGCCGGCACCGTCATTTCCAATGTGTCGACTGCCGGCACGCTGAACGACATGGTCCGCGACTATTCGGCCGCGCAGCTTCTCGACATGAACCGCAAGGCGCTGCTCAAGATGGGTGTATCACCGGGCATCGTGGACCAGTTGCTGGCCAACGCGAACTACACGCCCACCGACATGACGGCGATGACGGGGGCGCTTGGCGGCATGGGCCGGATCAAGAACCTTGACGCGCTGCTCGGCCTCGCCGCGCAGGTGAACACCCGTGACGATGCGGGGTTCATGCGGTGGCGCGTCGAGCTGATGGCCTCCTATCAGAAGAGGAT
The DNA here is from genome assembly GCA_945889445.1 of Rhizobium sp. Q54. Taxonomy (GTDB): domain Bacteria; phylum Pseudomonadota; class Alphaproteobacteria; order Rhizobiales; family Aestuariivirgaceae; genus Aestuariivirga. Next base: position 65,047 of record CAMDBX010000007.1, on the reverse strand, counting down.
GAAGTCCATGACCGGCTTCGTGGCGATCAACGGCGTGCCAATGCCGATGGCGACAACGCGTGACAACGGCTTGCTGGGCATCTTCCCGCTCGATGCCTTGTCGTGGACGGCGACCACCAGCCGCGCCATCACCTCGATCACCGAAGCCGCACGCGCCCAGGGCATTACCGGGTCAATGGACCTGGTGATCACAGGCACGGCAACGCCGTTGGCGCAGAAGCAGCTGGCGAAGCTGGGCTGGAGCCTGCAGCAGGAAGCCTTCCAGTGACGGATTAGCGCGGCTGGCCCTTGCGCTGCATGGCGTCGAGCAATGCAGCACCGAGACTGCCGCCCTGCGCCGGTGATGCGGGCTTCGCGGTGCCGAACTTGGCGACCTGGCGGCCCCCTTTCGGGTCGGGCTGCTTGTCACGCGACAGACGCTGCTCACGCGCCGACTCGCCGCCGTCCTTTCGCATGCTGAGGCCAATGCGGTTGCGCGCCACATCCACCTCCACGACCCGGACGCGCACGATGTCGCCCGCCTTTACCACCTCATGCGGATCCTTCACGAAGCGGTCTGCGAGCTGGCTCACATGCACGAGCCCGTCCTGGTGGACGCCGATGTCGACGAAGGCGCCGAAGGCCGCAACGTTGGTCACCGTGCCTTCAAGCTGCATGCCCGGCTTCAGGTCCTTGATGGTCTCGACGCCATCGGTGAAGGTGGCGGTCTTGAAGCTGGGGCGCGGATCGCGACCGGGCTTTTCGAGTTCGGTGAGAATGTCCTTCACGGTCGGAAGGCCGAAGGTTTCGCTGACGAAGTCCTGCGGCTTCAGGGCGCGCAGCTGCGCCGTGTCACCCATCAGGCTGCGAATGTCGCGGCCGCAGGCAGCGACGATCTGGCGGGCGACGCCATAGGCCTCGGGATGGACGGCGGAGGCATCGAGCGGCTCCGCGCCGTCGCGGATCCTGAGAAAGCCCGCTGATTGCTGGAAGGCCTTTGGACCCAGGCGCGACACCTTCAGGAGTTCCTGGCGCGACATGAAGGCGCCATTGGTCTGACGATACTCGACAATGGCCTCGGCGAGACCGGGGCCGAGACCCGAGACATAGGCCAGCAGCGGTGCCGAGGCCGTGTTGAGATCCACCCCCACGGCATTCACCGCGTCCTCGACGACGGCACTGAGCGAGCGGCCGAGCTGATACTGGTCGACGTCATGCTGGTACTGGCCGACGCCGATCGACTTGGGCTCGATCTTGACGAGTTCGGCCAGCGGATCCTGCAGGCGACGGGCAATCGACACAGCGCCACGCAGCGACACGTCGAGATCCGGGAATTCGCGCGCCGCGAGTTCGGACGCCGAATAGACCGAGGCGCCAGCCTCCGACACGATGACCTTGGTGGGGACCTTCACATCCTTGGGCAGCAGCGACAGCGCATCGGCGACGAGGCGTTCGGTCTCGCGGCTGGCCGTGCCGTTGCCGATGGCGATGAGATCGACGCCATGCTGGGTGACGAGGCGCAGCAGCGAGGCCTGTGCGCCGCGCAGGTCATTCTTCGGCTGGAAGGGATAGAGCGTGTCGGTGGCCAGAAGCTTGCCGGTGGCGTCGACCACCGCTGCCTTGACGCCGGTGCGGATGCCGGGATCGAGACCGAGGATCGGGCGGGTGCCGGCTGGTGCCGCGAGCAGCAGGTCCTTGAGGTTGCGCGCGAACACGGCGATGGCCTCTTCCTGGGCGCGGCTGCGGAGATCGCCAAGAAGGTCAATCATCATGGTGATCGACAGCTTCACGCGCCACGTCCAGTCGGCCACGGTCCGCAGCCACTTGTCTCCCGGCGCCATGCCGGTGATGCCGATGGCCGTGGCGATGATCTGGCCGGCGCGTGGCGGGCCGGTTTCCGGATCGGGGGCGATATCCAGCGAGACCACCTCCTCCTTGGAGGCGCGCAGCATGGCAAGGGCGCGATGCGAGGGCACGGAGTGCCATGCCTCCTTGTGATCGAAGTAGTCGGAGAATTTGGCGCCCTTCTCCTCCTGCCCGGTGACCACCCGGGAGGTGAGGAAGGCCTCGGCCTTCATGAAGGCGCGGAGTTCGCCGAGCAGTGCGGCACTCTCGGCCAGGCGTTCCATCAGAATGTCGCGGGCGCCGTCGAGCGCTTCCTTCACGGTCTTGACGGTTTCGGTGAGGAAGGAGGCGGCGAGCGTCTCGGGCTCGGCGCTGCGGTCAGCGAGAATGGCGTCAATCAGCGGTTCGAGGCCGTTCTCGCGCGCGATCATCGCCTTGGTGCGGCGCTTGGGCTTGAAGGGCAGGTAGATGTCCTCGAGCTCGGACTTGGTCTGGGCCAGTGTCAGCGCGCGCGCCAGTTCGTCGGTGAGCTTGCCCTGCGTGCGAATCGACTCGACGATGGCCTTGCGTCGGTCTTCCATCTCGCGGAGGTAGACGAGCCGTTCGGAGAGCTTGCGCAATTGCGTGTCATCGAGGCCACCGGTGGCTTCCTTGCGGTAGCGGGCGACGAAAGGGACCGTTGCCCCCTCGTCGAGCAGACCGACGGCGGCCGCCACCTGCCTGGGCTGCGCGCCGATTTCCTCGGCGATGGTTTCGAAGATCTGTGTTGAACTGTCCAAATGCGTCACTCGCCAAACTGCCGGGATTCGTGATCCCTGCCCCTGTCCTGCCGACGGGGGCAGCGGGGGTCAAGAGTCGAAGATTTCTGTGGATGGAATAGCCGCAAAGGTTCTCAGCGGAGCGTCCGTCATCGCCGGCATTTGCTTTTCGATGGACCTCGTTCAAGCTGCAGGGGTGGACGAACACGTGACAGATGACAGCGGACCGCTGCTCGGCCGGGGCGCGCTGGCGGCCTGCATTGTCTTTGCCGCCGTGGTCACGGTTGCGGGCCTCGTCCTGTTGCCACCGGTCACGGCGGTGGCGACGGGCGTACTGGCGCTGCTGATGTCGTTGATCACGCTCATTGACCTCAGGCACTTCATCATCCCGAATGTGCTGTCCTTCCCGGCCGTGCCGCTGGGCGCGCTGGCCAACATCCTGGTGTTCCATCCCCAGGACTGGAGCGCAGGTCTGACGGAGAGCCTTGTCGGTGCGGTTCTGGCGGGCGGGAGCTTCTATCTGCTGCGCGCCGCCTGGCTTCGCCTGCGCGGGATCGACGGGCTGGGCATGGGCGACGTCAAGCTGGCGGCGGTGGCGGGGGCCTGGCTGGGGCCATCGCTGCTTGCATCCGCCTGCCTTGCCTCGGCCATGGCCGGGCTTGGCGCCGTGGCCATCACGGCACTGCGGCCGGGCCGGAAGATTGCCATGAACGATGAAATTCCCTTCGGCAGCTTCATCGCTCCGGTGATCCTCGGCTTCTGGATCTGGCGGGTTTTCGACCTCGTCCCATTCTGGTGATCAACGCAACCCTGAATTAATGGTTTGATTACCGAATCGACGCATAAGTTTCACCGATCATTAGGTTTTCCGACACCGGTCAGGGCTCCACAGGCCCGGCCGCAGGGAGTATCGCATTGCCTTCGGCCGACTTCCGCAACGGCATCAGGACCCGCCGTCTCCGCCTTGGCAGGGTCGCCTTGCTCGGCTGGGTGGGGCTGGCGCTGGCATCGTGCCAGGCGCCCACCGCCTCGCTGGACAGCACCAACCAGATCGACCTGACCGCCAAGACGCCGCGCAAGGTTACCAACCGCGGCAGCGGCCCGGTGATGAAGCCGGCGGCGCAGGCGTCCCGGTATGAGGTGTTTGCCGGCGCGACCGGGTCGATCGGGGCGGCCGGCGAGGATCCCCCCGCAGGCCTCGGCCAGCAGGAGGACGGCAAGTTCACCATCAACCTCGACGCCGCCACGGTGGGCGAGGCCAGCAAGCTGATCCTGGGCGAGACGCTTGGCTATAACTATACCGTCGACCCGAACCTGCTGCAGGCCAACACCATCACCATGGTGAGCAACCGGCCACTCAGCGCACGCCAGCTGCTCGATGCGTTCGAGGCATCGCTGCGGATGGTCAATGCCGGGCTGGTGCAGGCCGACGGCAACTTCAAGGTCGTGCTGCTGCAGGCGATGGAAGGCGAGGCAAGCAACCTCGACATGGGAACCGACGTGTCGGCCGGCTATGGCGTCAGCGCCGTGCCGCTGCGCCATGTGGCGCCTGCCGTGATGGTGAACCTGCTGGACGGGTTCATGCAGCAGATGGGCTCCGCCCGGGCGTGGAATGCCGGCAACATGATCCTGGTCCGGGGACCCGCCTCGCAGCGCCGATCGCTGGTCGAGGTGGTGATGAACTTCGACGTCGATGCGATGCGCAACCAGACCTTCGGCATGGCGGCACTCGAGAACGGGCGCGCCGAGGAGGTTGCCGCGCAGGTGACCAAGGTCTTCGCGCAGGACAGCGCCGCCGCCGGACCCAACGGGCTGAAGATCATTCCGGTGCCGAACATCAACAGCCTCATCATCATCGCCAATGACCAGGCGAAGGTGAAGCGCGCCATCACCTGGATCAAGCGCCTCGACCGCGAGAGCATCGATTCGCCGAAGTCCTATGTCTATGCCGTGCAGCATGGCAATGCGGCGGAACTGGCGAAGATCCTGAGCGCCACCTACGGCGGGTCCGCTGACGCGGGCCCCACCGCCGAGGTGGCACCCGACACGCGGCCGATGGATGTTTCGGTTGAAGGCAACAACCAGAACCAGCAGGAGGCAGACCCGAGCGACATGGGTGGCGAAGCCCCCCCGGAGACGGAGCCGCAAGCCCAGACGGGCGCCGAGGGCATGACGACGGCGAGCACTGGCCAGACCGCCGGCACGGGAAGCAGCAGCGCGACGGGGTCCTCCGGCAACGGCATTCGCATCACGCCCATTCCGGCCAACAACACGCTTCTGATCCGCGCATCGCCGCGCGACTATCGCGAGGTTCTCTCGACATTGGCGCAGATCGATGCGCCGGCCACGCAAGTCCTGATCAACACCACCATCGCCGAAGTGCGGCTTAACGATGCCCTGCGCTATGGCGTGCAGGCCTATTTCCAGAGCGACAACTTCAGCTTCATCCTGACTGACAAGACGCAGGCACCCGCCGAGGGCGGGGCATTCATCAGCCCCAAGCTTCCCGGCATGAACTTCGTGCTGGGCGGCATCTCGAACCCGCAGCTGGTGGTGGACGCCCTGTCCAAGGTCACCAATGTGCGGATCGTGTCCTCGTCGTCGCTTCTGGTGATGGAGAACGAGACGGCGACCATCAAGGTGGGCGACCAGATCCCGATCCAGACCCAGACCGAGACCGTGCAGGGCGGCCAGACCGTCAATTCCTATGATTACCGCGATACAGGGGTGGTGCTGAAGGTGCGGCCCCGCGTCAATGCCAATGGCGTGGTCATGATCGACCTCGGTCAGGAGCTTTCAGCCGTCCAGCCGGATACCGGGGTTGGCGGAAACCCGCAGTTCTCGCAGCGCACGATCAACAGCAAGGTCTCGGTGAACGATCAGCAGACGGTGCTGCTCGGCGGTCTCATCAATGGCCAGGAGAATCGCAGCCGCACCACGGTGCCGGGCGCCAGCAAGGTGCCGCTGCTGGGCAAACTCGTTGGCACGACGGGTGGAGACGCCAGCCGCACCGAGATGATCGTGTTCATCACCCCCACCATCATCCGCAACGCCGATGAAGCGGCACAGAGTTCGCGGAACCTGCGCGACAACATGAAGAACCTGAACTTCAACTGACGTGGTGGGCTAGCCGCCGTCATCCGGCGGCAGCGCGTATTGCTCCGGCAAGGCAGGTTGGCCCGGCGGCTGCTTGGGCTGCGGCATGGGCAGCGGCATGGGCAGCGGCAGTGGCAAGGGCTGGCCCTGGGCAGGCGCCTCGCCGCCCATATCGGCATCATCGGGAGAGCCAGGCCCGCCAGCTGCAAACATGCTGAAGGTAACAGGGTTCTCCGGCGTGCCGATCGCCACCGAGCGGTCACCGACATCGACGACGCTCCAGCTATCGACACTCTCGCCCTTGCGCAGATAGACGACATCGCCGCTGGCGGCGACGCGCAGCGCCGCGATGCGGCCCTCAGGCCCGGAGGAAACGCCGAGCAGTTTGTAGTCCTCGGGGCCAGGGCCCTGCGGCAGCGGTGGCGGTGGCGGGGGCTGCTCCACGACAGGCTGCTCCACCTCGGGGGCGGGCGGCGTCACCGGCACCGGAGGGCGCGGCTTGCGCGAGGGGTTGAACAGGGGCTGGTCAACGATGGCGGTGAAGGACTCCGGATCGAGGCCTTCCAGCGGATTGAGCTTGACCTCCGCCGTGCGCGGGACGCTGGTGCTGGTGCTGGTGACAGGCTGTTCATCGCCGCCCGGTGCAAACGAGGGAAGACCATCGAACGCGAGATAACCGCCAAGCAGTGCGGCAACGGTGGCGAGGCCTGCGAGACGCCTGTTCACGGCTGTGCCCTCCATCCATAGGCTTCGATGCGCACCGTCATGCGGAGTGCCTCGGAGGGATATTGATCGGCTTCGCCCTCGCCCGCGGAGGGTTGAACCTCGAGGCCGGTCACGAACATGATCGGCAGCCCCGACTCGACATCGACAAGAAAGTCACGCAGTTGCTCGATGCTTCCTTCGGCGTCCATGTTCAGGCGATAGGGCATGCCGCCCTCACCATCACCGGTGTCGACGGGTTGCATGCGCTTGACCGCGAGCCCTGCGGCAGAGGCAGCCTCGCCCGCGATGCTCTGGAACTTCGCAAAGACGAGGCCCGGCGTGGCGCCCTCGAGGAACATCGGGTCCACCTTGTCGGCTTCGGTGAGACGCGTGACGCCTTCACCGGCGGCCTTGGCGGCGCGGGCGGCGACCATGTCATGTTCCGCTTCGGCCTGGCGCAACCTCTCGGCCGCAGCCGAGTGCCAGGCCAGAAAAAGGTAGATCATGACGATCACCGCAAGTGCGGCAACCGCGAGCACGGCCATGCCCTTGCGCGCTTCGGCGGAAAACCCCTTTGCAGACTTGAGCAGCGTCATCGCGTCACCTGCTGTGCTGGCGCGTCGACAAGCCCCGCCTCACCCGCTATGTATGTTTGCATGGTGCAGTTGTCCGTTCGCTTATTCATGCCGGTGGCCCTGATTGCCATGGCCGCCCTCGCCGGTTCCAAGCCAGTCGCGGCTGAAACGCTCGAGTGCCAGATCAACCGCGGCAATCTGTGCTTCTCCACGGGCTGCAGCAACAGCGGCAAGACGCAGCGGCTGAATCTGGACCTCGGCGCCGGCCTGTACCGGTTGTGCCCCAACCGCTTCAATGACCAGGGCTGCAGCGAGGCGCCAATGCAGTTCGACATCCGCGATACGGCCATCATCGGCATCAGCATGGATGGCCCGGAGATTTCGGCCCGCGCGGTGTTCGTGAACCGGGCGACGGGGGCGCTCAGCACCTCGCTGCTCGCCGCCGGCATGTCCGGTGTCGACTTCGGGAGCTGCCAGATTCCACGCTAGGGCGTTACGGCAACTCATGGCGCGGCTCCCGATGGCGGCGCCTTGTCCAGCGTGACGATGAGCGAGAAGGCGTCGGAATTGCTGTCCTGGTCAAGCTCGGTTGCCGCGGCGAAGTTCACGCCCTGCAAATTCGGCGACGCCTCGAGAAGCTGGATGAGCCCGGGAACGCCGCTGCCCTGGCCCTTGATGTTCAACTGGTCGCCGTCGAGCACCAGCGCCGTGAGATGCACGGTATCGGGCAGCAGCTTCGACACGTCCTCGAGCACCGCAACGGCCGACAGCCGGTCCTTCCGCGCCTGATAGAGGCGATTGGCTGCCGTGACGAGGGGCGGCTCGCCGGCCGGCGCCCCGCCGGGCTTCAGCGAGGCCATGAGGGAGGTGGTTTCGGCTTCGAGCCGCGCGGATTCCGACGTGGTGCGGTAGACCCAGAACAAGCCAAGGCCAAGCAGCAGAACAAGTGCTGCCGCGGCAGCGCGCGCCATGCCGGCGGCACGCAGCCGCGCCGTGCGCCGCACGTCACCAGAGCCGAGGTCGATGTCGACCGCCTCGCCATCAGGCAGCAGAACCGACAGCGCCTTCACCTCGGCACCGGCCTGACGCAGCGTAGTCGAAAGGTCACCAAGCAGGGCGCGGCTCACCACCGCAACCTCGACCGACACGTGTTGCGGATCGCCCGCAATTGCGGACGCGCGCATGCCCCACAGGCACTGCGCCAGTGGCCAGGGGGCAAGGCCCTCGACCTTGTTGCGCACGATGGCCCGGAGCACCTCGTCGGGCTGTTGCGGCAGGGTGATCTGCTGGCTGATTGACTGGTCTGCCGCGAAGCTCAGCGCAACGTCGGGTCCGATTCCCGCTGGCAGTTGCTGGATGACGTTCTTGAGAGCCAGTTGCGGGCGGCCCGTCGCAGTCAACAGCACCTCACGGTTGCCCCCGCTGAGGCGCATGGCATCGACAGCGCCCGAGCGGATGCGAAGTTCCATGGCAGGATGTTCCACCGAAGCCCGCCTGAGCGCCAATTCCTCGGCAAGCGCCATCACCGGGGCGGACAGCGCGGACCAAATGCCAGCGAGGGAAAGCTTCACGTTGTTGTCGTCCATCGTCACTTTTCCTCCAGCGCCAGCGTGCCGAAGGGCATCTGGCCCTGCGGCAGGAGGCGCACCACCGCCTGCGCGGAACTGCCCGGCAACACACCGGGACCGGCGTTGACCTTCACATCCACCACGAAGACGCTCGGCTGCCTGAGCGTGAGCATGCCAGGCAGCCTTTGCGCAAGCTGTTGCAGCCTGCTGTCGTTCGCACCGATTGCAGTCTTCCTGGCCATTGCAATGTCCGAAATGTCCCTTTCCGAGAGGCCGGGAATGGCCTGCAGCACTTGTTCCGGGGCTGCAAGCGGATTTATCTCGCCGGTCGGATTATAGACAGTGAGATCGGCACCGAGTGATCCGATTTCCTCCGGCGGAAGATCGAGGAGGGCTGGCATCTGGTCCACGGCCAGAAAGATGATGGGCACGACCGGCGGCTTGGGCGGGGAACGACCAACCGGCGGGGCAGAGGCAGAACCGGTGGCGGCGCGCGCCGGCGCTGGCGCCTTCTGCGGGGGTGTGCCGGCCGGCTCCGGGGCGGCGTCTTTCCGCAGCTGGGTGATGCGGTCGGCCAACCCGTCCGCCGCCTCGCGACCAAGGCCGCTGAAACGGGCAACAGCCTCGATCAGCTTGGGGTCGGAGCGATTGAGATCGATGAAGCCAGCGGCATCGCGCAGCCTGACCGTTGCGGACACCCCGCCACCGAGGTCGACTGCCGTCTCGTCACCGTCAAGATACACGCGTCGATCCTCGGGGGTTGCGAGGATCAGGGCCTTGCCAGCCTCGACGCCGGAGCGCAGTGCCAGATGCGACGCAAGGCGGCGCTGCTCAAGCTCTTCGCTGCTGATGCCGGAGCGGGTCAATGCAGCAGTGGCAACCACCATCACCGCCATGATGGCGACGGCCAGCAGCACCGCGATGAGGATGATTCCGCGCTCCGCAGCGGGTGCCGGAGAGCCCCTCACTGGGTGGCCCCCTCAGGCTCGGCCGTGCCACAGCGTAGCTCGAGATTGCCGGCGCAATCGACCTCCGAGTCAATCGCCAGGGCCTGCACGAAGCCCGGCACGCGAAGCCTTCCGGTTTCGCGATTGGTGACCGTGAGGCGAATCTGCTCCGGCATCGTTTCGGTGGCCTGCCAGCTGCCGTTCCATTCACGCTGGCCGGTGCGCTGCGCGCGATAGGCGAAGGCGATGTCATAGGGCCCGCTCAGCAGTTCAACAGGATCGCCCCATTGCGGGAGGGCGGCGTCATCGCCCGCAGGCAGCGGCGTGCGCTCGCGCAGCAGGGTGGAGCGCCCGTCCTTTTGCCGAACGCTGAGGCGCACCAGATAAAGGCCGGGGGCCGTCAGCCCCTCCGCCTCGCGCAGCGGATAGACGATGGCGTCAGACCGCCCGTCGAACACATAGCCGGCGAAATCACCGGGCTTCGCCGGACGCCGGATCTTGGCAATGCGGCCCACGTCGCGGCTGAAGATATCGAGTGCGGCGCCGAGTTCCGATTGCTCGCCAAGGCTGCGGCGCGTGTGGTCCGTTCCCTTGCCAACCGCCGACATCGCCATGTTGAGCGACACGAGCACGAGCGAGGAGAGCACGAGTGCGGCAAGCACCTCGATCAGCGTGAAGCCGGCTTCGCGGCGATGTGCGGGATTGCGCTTCATCGGCCGAGCTTCAACGCGGTGCCGGTGACTTCGCCACCCTTGCCCCAGCCAACGGACGCCGTGAGGCGGTACATTCGGTAAACAGAAGGAAGCTTCCCCGGGGCGGCGACAGGCGAGATGTCGAGGCGCCAGCGATAGGGACCGGATTCGCCCGCCCGCTGGGCCGGCGCGGTTTGAGCGGCTGCCAGTTCGTCATCGAGGATCGACTGCAGGATGAGCCGTGCGCCCAGGTGCTGGTCGAGCTTGTTTGCGCCCTTGATCGAACCGCCGACGCCGCTGGTGAGCACGGCGATGGCGCTGGCGGCAACCGCCACGGCGCAGAGAACCTCGACGAGCGAGAAGCCGCCGTTGCGCTTAGAGCGTCTGGGCATCGGCCCGCCCCGTCAGCCAGTTGATGCGCAGGCCATAGTTCCGGCCCCGGAAGCCGAAGGACAACTCGCCACCCGTCGATGATCCGGACGGGAAGAAGCGGATGGCGGGCAGTGAACCATCCTTCGGCACCGCCACCTTGGCATCGAGGGAAAGCCCGCGCGGCATCTCCAGCGTGCGGCCGCCATCCGCGAAGCTGAGGCGCCGGCCCTTGGCATCGATCACCACGGACGTCTGCGACTGGCCTTCGATCGCCGCCGTGCGCGCGTCGCGAAACAGCGATTCAGCCTCGACCAGGAAGGAGCGCACGCGCGCCGACTCGAGGCTCGCGCGGCCAACCGTCATGACGGCCGTGGCCGACAGCGCCAGGATCACCAGCACCACCAGCAACTCGAGCAGGGTGAAGCCTGCCTGTGCCTCAGTTCGAGACGTCGGCATTCTCGTCAGTACCGCCTTCCTTGCCGTCTGCGCCCAGGCTCTTGATCTCGAATGAACCGGCATTCTGGCCGGCCTGGTAGGTATAGGGTCGGCCCCACGGATCCTGCGGCACGTCTCCCTTGGCGAGATAGGGACCGTTCCAGCCGGTGATGTTTCCGGGCGACTTCACCAGCGCGGCGAGGCCTTCGGTCGAGGTGGGATAGCGGCCCACGTCGATGTGGAAGAGTTCCATGGCGGTCACCAGGCTTTCGATCTGGATGTGCGCGGTCTTGGAACGCGAGCTGCCAAGATAGCCGATGACACGCGGTCCGATGATCGAGGCCAGCAGCACGAGGATCACCAGCACGACGAGCAGTTCGACGAGGGTGAAGCCGCCTTCACCCGCCCTGCGCCGTGCCGTGTTGCGAAGCCGCTTCGGGATGTCGTTCGAAATCATGACGTGAGGTCCTGTTTGTCAAAGTGCAAGATCATTGATGGAGATGACCGCGCTCATGAGCGAGGTGATGATGAAGCCGACGAAGACGCTGAGCACGAGAATGATGATCGGGCCCATCAACGAGACGGTGCGGTCGGTCATGCGATCAACTTCGTCGTCGAGAATATCGGTCACGCGCAGCAGGCTGGGCGTCAGATTGCCGGTCTCCGCGCCGACCTTGATCATGCGGGCCAGCAGCGGCGGCAGGATGCGGGAGCGCTCGAGCGGGGCGACGAAGTCCTCGCCCCGGCGCAGCGCCACTTCCATGTCCTCCGCCGCCTTGAGGATGCGCCGGTCCGGACTTGTCGAGGCGATGAGCCTGAGGCTGGCCTGCAGGTTCATGCCGGCTGCCGACAGGGTTCCGAGCAGGCGGCAGAACTGCGCCACTTCGGATTTCATGAGGAGCTTGCCCATCAGGGGCAGACGGAGCATCACTTCGCGCAACAGGCTTGGAAGCGATGTCCGGTTCCACAGAAAGGCCATGGCGATGACGGCGAGCGCCACGGCGATGGCCAGCGTGATGCCGTTGGCGATCAGCCAGTCGGACGTGCTGAGCACCATCTGCGCGGTTTCGGGAACCGGCGCGCCGCTGCTCGAGAGCATGTCCTTGATGCCCGGAACAACCGACACCATGAGAAACATGACCACGCCCACCGACAACACCACCAGCATGATCGGGTAAACGAGTGCCGAAACCACCTTGCCGCGGACCTTCTGCTCGCGCTCACGCGCCGTGGCCAATCGGTCGAGCACCGAGGCGAGCGTGCCGGTGGCTTCCCCGACTTCGACCATGGAGAGATAGAACGGCGGGAACGACCCGGTCTCCTGCAGCGCATCATGGAAGCTGCGGCCCTTGCGGATGGCGCCACGCACCTCGTTGACAGCCGCGGCGAGCGGCTTCGAGAAGGTTTCGCCGGAGAGGATCTCAAGCGAGCGATTGAGGGTGGTTCCCGCTTGCAGCAGCCAGGCCAGCTGCCGGGTGAATCCGGTCAGTTCCTGGCGGGGAATGCGGCCGGCGGTCAGGCTCATGAATGAGGTGACCCCGCCGCCCTGCTCGTCTTCCCGGATGTCGATGGGATGAAGCCCCTGCTCCGACAGGCGGCTGATGGCCAGCGAGCGGTCAGCCCCTTCGATGGTGCCGATCACCTTTTCGCCCGAGTCCCTGATTGCCGAGTAGCGGAAGCTCGCCATCAATCCTCCGACGTCACGCGTCCAAGTTCTTCGATGGTGGTCAGACCCTCGCGACACTTGGCGAAGCCATCCGCCATCATGCTGGCCGTGCCGGCCTTGCGCGCGGCATGGGCGATGACATCTGCCGAAACACCCGGCTTCACCAGGCGGCGCACATGATCGTCGATGACCATGACCTCGAAGATCGCGGCGCGTCCGGCGAAGCCGGTATTGCCGCAATAGGTGCAGCCACAAGCCTTGTAGAGGGTGACGCTGGCGTGGCCGGAGGCGCCGGCACTGTCCGGCAGCTGTGCCAGCAAGTCGGGCGTTGCCTCATAGGGTTCGCGGCAGTGTATGCAGAGCTTTCGCACCAGGCGCTGGGCGATGACGCAGCGCAGCGTCGATGCGATGAGATAGGCCTGAACGCCGAGATCGAGCAGGCGGACGACGGCACCTGCCGCGGAATTGGTGTGCAGCGTGGTGAGCACGAGGTGGCCGGTGAGTGCTGCGTTGACGCCGATGCTGGCGGTCTCCGAGTCGCGCATTTCGCCGACCATGATGATGTCCGGGTCAAAGCGCAGCAGCGAGCGCAAGGTGCGCGCAAAGGTGAGGCCGATCTCACTGTGCATCTGAACCTGGTTGACGCCCTCGACCTGGTATTCCACCGGGTCCTCGATGGTGACGATCTTGCGGCGCGGATCGTTGAGGACGCCGAGCACGGCGGCGAGCGTGGTGGTTTTGCCGCTGCCGGTGGGACCCGTCACCACGATCATGCCATGCGCGTGCTGGATCTGTTGGCGCACCACCGCAAGGTCAGCCGGAGAAAGGCCAAGCCGGTTGATGTCCGGCGCCTGGGTGTTGGAGCTCAGGAAGCGGATGGCGATGCTTTCGCCGTGGATGGTCGGCATGGTTGCCACGCGGATGTCGTGTTCGCGCTCGGCGATGCGCAGCCTGGCGCGGCCATCCTGCGGCAGGCGCTTCTCGGCGATGTTGAGGTTGGTGAGAATCTTGAGGCGCGAGACCGCGGCACGGCCCAGTTCGCTGGACAGCCGTTCACGCTCCTCCAGCAGGCCATCGACGCGATGGCGGACGATCACGTAGCCGCGCGCCGGTTCGATGTGGAGGTCGGTGGCGCGTGCGGCGGAGGCCTCACGGAACAGGCGGTTGACGAGATCGATGACCGGTGCGTCGAGGGCCAGGTCCTTCAGCGTATCGTCATCATCAGTGCCGGCGGTGCCGCCCGCCTGTTCAGCCGCGCGGCCTTCATCGAGGCGCTCGATGGCGGAAAGAATCTGGTTGTCGGTTCCGAGCGACAGCGACAGTTCGAGCCCGGAGGCGAGCCTGAGGGCGGCGAGCGATGCCGCGTCGGACGGATCGCTGACGATGACCAACAGCCTGTCGCCCTCGACCGCGACCGGCAGCACATGGCGCTCGCGCATGAAGCGCAGCGAGATCGCGTCCGGCAGCACACGTGCGGATGGCCAGCTGGTGGCAATCGGCAGATCGAACACCCGGCCCAGCTCGGTGGCAAGCACCTGCTGGTCGACCAGGCCCTGGCGCAGCAGCAGCCGGATTTCCGTCTCGCGGCCGGTCGCCGCCTGGCCAACGATGTCGGCCGCCTGTTCATTCGAGATGAGGGCCCGCTTCGAGAGATCGCTGAGAAGGTGTTTCACGGTTGCCTATCCTACAGGGCGAGCCTTAACCGCACAATAAATGGTGGCTGGAGCGGAGACGCTTGCTCATGCCGGTTGCAGGGCGCTGGCAGGCGTCCGCAGGTCGTCCGCCGCCTGACGGACGATTGCCGCGATGTGCTGCAACTGGCCGGCAAGCGGGCTGGTTCGCCGCCAGATCATGCCGATGGTGCGGCGGGGCTGCGGACCGGCAAAGCGGGCAAGCGAAACGTTGGCCGAGCGGGTTTCGACAGGGGCAGCCATTTCCGGGATGAGGGTGACCCCGATCCCCGCACCGACCATCTGGACCAGCGTCGACAGCGAACTGCCCTCCAGCACCTCGCGCGGCAAGGCCGAGGTCATGTCGCAGAAGGCCAGGGCCTGGTCGCGGAAGCAGTGGCCCTCCTCCAGCAAGAGCAGGCGCATTTCCTTCAGCATCTCGATGTTGGGCACCGGCTTCCGGGCATCTTCAGCGGGCCTGACCAGGAGAAATTCTTCAGCAAATAGAGGAGCTTCCATGAGGGACGGTTCGGACACAGGCAGCGCCACGATGGCCGCGTCGAGGCGGCCTTCAGAGAGCTCCCGGATAAGCTTTGCCGTGAGGGTCTCACGCACATGGATGTCGAGACCCGGATGCAAACGGTTCAGACTGCCGACGATGCCGGGCAGCAGATAGGGCGCAACGGTGGGGATGACACCGATGCGCAACCGGCCCGACAGCCACCCCTGATAGCCGCGGGCAAGGTCGCCCAACTCGTCAACCGCCCGCAGGATGTCACGCACGCGGGGCGCGAATTCCTCACCAAGACGGGTCAATCGCACTTGCCGGGCGCTCCGCTCCACCAGCGCCCCGCCCACGATGTCTTCGAGGTCCCTGATCTGGGTCGAGAGTGCCGGCTGCGAAATGCCGCAGGCCTCGGCCGCCCTGCCAAAATGGCCGTGCTGGGCCAGGGCCTCAAAATAGCGGAATTGGCGAAGCGAGAGATTGTTCATAGCTTTTTCTTATCGCAACGATAATAAAATGAAACTTCTCTTTATGCCTCTGCTGTACTATTTCAAACCCCATACCGGTGCCAGTTGCGGGAACTTGAACGCGGCAGAGCAACAGGCCGGTTGCACAACGCAACGCGATTTCCAGAGGGTGAGATGGACAAGGCAAACAAGGGCTCGGGCGGCAAGTGCCCGGTCATGCATGGCGCAAACACGGTGACCGAGAACTCGGTCATGACATGGTGGCCGAAGTCGCTGAACCTCGACATCCTGCATCAGCAGGACAGCAAGACCAATCCGCTGAAGGGCTTCGACTACCGTGAGGAAGTGAAGAAGCTGGACGTCAAGGCGCTGAAGGCGGACGTGGCCAAGCTGATGACCGACAGCCAGGATTGGTGGCCGGCCGACTGGGGTCACTATGGCGGTCTCATGATCCGCATGGCGTGGCACTCGGCAGGCACGTACCGCATCGCCGACGGGCGTGGTGGCGCCGGCACCGGCAGCCAGCGCTTCGCGCCGCTCAACAGCTGGCCGGACAATACCAACCTCGACAAGGCCCGGCGCCTGCTGTGGCCGATCAAGAAGAAGTACGGCAACCGCCTGAGCTGGGCGGATCTGATGATCCTTGCCGGCAACGTGGCCTACGAGACAATGGGCCTCAAGAC
This sequence comes from Rhizobium sp. Q54, assembly GCA_945889445.1. Taxonomy (GTDB): domain Bacteria; phylum Pseudomonadota; class Alphaproteobacteria; order Rhizobiales; family Aestuariivirgaceae; genus Aestuariivirga. The sequence goes on along the minus strand of CAMDBX010000007.1, from coordinate 49,084 downwards.
CTTCGGCTTCTCATTCGGCCGCGCGGACATCTGGCACCCTGAACAGGACATCTATTGGGGCGCTGAAAAGGAGTGGCTCGCACCCAGCGACAGCCGCTATGGCGACCTCAACAATCCCGCCACGATGGAAAACCCCCTCGCCGCCGTGCAGATGGGCCTAATTTATGTGAACCCACAGGGCGTGAACGGTAACCCGGATCCGATCATGACCGCAGCCCATGTGCGCGAGACCTTCGCCCGCATGGCGATGAACGACGAAGAGACCGTGGCCCTTGCCGCTGGCGGCCACACCGTGGGCAAGACCCATGGCAATGGCGACGCCGCGAACCTCGGTCCCAGCCCGGAAGGTGCCGACATCTCCGAACAGGGCCTCGGCTGGATGAACCACAAGACCCGCAGCATCGGCCGCGACACGGTGACCTCCGGCATCGAGGGCGCGTGGACCACGCATCCGACCAAGTGGGACAATGGCTACTTCGACATGCTGCTCGGTCATGAGTGGGAGTTGAAGAAGTCACCCGCAGGTGCCTGGCAGTGGGAACCCGTCAACATCCGCGAAGAAGACAAGCCCGTGGACGTGGAGGACCCCTCCATCCGGCACAACCCGATCATGACCGACGCCGACATGGCGATGAAGATGGACCCGGAGTATCGCAAGATCTCCGAGCGCTTCCACAAGGATCCGGCCTACTTCTCAGAGGTCTTCGCCCGCGCCTGGTTCAAGCTCACCCATCGCGACATGGGGCCGAAGGCTCGCTACATCGGCCCTGAGGTGCCCGCCGAAGACCTGATCTGGCAGGATCCCGTTCCGGCCGGCAAGAAGGGCTACGACGTGGCGGCGGTGAAAGCCAAGATCGCGGCGACGGAGCTTTCCGTTTCCGACCTGGTCTCCACCGCGTGGGACAGTGCCCGCACCTTCCGCCACTCGGACATGCGCGGCGGTGCCAACGGCGCCCGCATCCGCCTCAATCCGCAGAAGGATTGGGAAGGTAACGAGCCCGCCCGCCTCGCCCGCGTGCTGGCCAAGCTGGAGCCGATCGCCGCTGAGACCGGCGCGTCGGTTGCCGACGTGATCGTGCTGGCGGGCAACTATGGCGTCGAGCAGGCGGCAAAGGCCGCGGGCGTTGCCGTCGAAGTGCCGTTCACGCCTGGCCGTGGCGATGCCACTCAGGCGCAGACCGACGTCGCCTCCTTTGCGGTGCTCGAACCTCTCGCCGACGGCTTCCGCAACTGGCTGAAGAAGGACTATGCCGTGACCCCGGAAGAGCTGTTGCTCGACCGCGCACAGCTGATGGGCCTGACCGCACCTGAGATGACCGCCCTGATCGGCGGCATGCGTGTGATCGGCACCAACTACGGAGGCGCGAAGCATGGCATGTTCACCGACCGGCCCGGCGCACTGACGACCGACTTCTTCGTCAACCTCACGGACATGGGCTTCACGTGGGTGCCGAAGGGCAGCAATGCCTATGAGATCGTCGAGCGCAAGACCAACACCACGAAGTGGGTGGCAACCCGCGTCGACCTGGTGTTCGGCTCAAACTCGGTGCTGCGTGCCTATGCCGAAGTCTATGCCCAGGACGACAACAAGGAGAGGTTCGTGAAGGACTTCGTTGCCGCCTGGAACAAGGTGATGAACGCCGACCGCTTCGACGTCGCCTGAGCGGAATAAGAACGAAGCAATGAGAGGGCGGCGAAAGCCGCCCTCTTTGTTTTTCAGCCCGTGAGGCTTGCCACGCCGACGTCCCCGTCGAAGACATAGCGGTTAACCCGCTTCGACGGCAGTTCGGAGCGTTCGTCATGCAACGTGATGTCGCCGATGAGTTGCCTGCCCTTGAGCTCGGACAGGACAAACTCACGCTCGGCATTGGTATCAGCGGCCGTCGCGTGCGTGATCTGGAACGTCAGCCAGGCAAGCGAAAAGCCAGTATCGCGCGTGGCGGCGCCGACCCACAGCGCCGCCTCGTCGTCCGGCGGACGGTCGGTGTTCAGCCAGAAGCCCGCCGTATCGAGTGCGTTCAGGGTGACAGACTGGCTGATGCTCCAGAACCGCACATGATGTCGCTTGCGAGGGCTGTCGCCGATGGCCATCTGAAAGCCGATGTCCTGTCCGCGGCCAAACAGGAAGAGCGTGCTGAAGGGCGCGCTGGCATAGGGCTTGTTCAGCACGAAGGCCCGCGCCATGCGCCATGAACTCACCAATCCGAGCCGATCAGCCTCGGTCCAGCCGATGGCGGCGAAGGCGGCGCGCAGCTGCGGCAGTGTGCCGATCAAGGCGATATTCACCGGATCGGCGGGCAGCCCGTCGCCCGTGGTCGTGTATTGCGGCACATGCTGGCGGTGCAGCACCTTGAGGCCCATCCGGATGGCACGCGGAAGAATGATGTAGGCGGCGAGACCATAGGTGACGGCGACGGCGACGATCCAGGGCAGCGTATTGTCAGTGACCTGGAAGACCACAAAGACAATCAGCCAGACGGTGACCACGCCCAGCAGGAACACCATGATGTGCCGCCACAGGCGCTGCAACAGTCTCATCGCGCGTCAGAACCTGACGGTGAGCAACGAAAAATCATCCGGCAGCGGGCCGGGGCCATTCAGGCCGCGCACCCAGTCAAGCACCTCTCCCGGGCTTTCGCTGCGGCTGAGCCGTTCGACGAAGGCCTCGAACTCAAGCATTTCGCCCGGCGCTGTCTCGACCTCGTAAGTGCCGTCGCTGACCAGATGCAGGCAATCGCCGTCACCGATCATGCAATGTACTGCGCGGTAGCTCATGCCCTCCAGCATGCCGATGGCAATGCCCGGCGTTGACAGCGTCTGCACCGAGCCATCCGCCTTGCGCAACACCGATGGAGGGTGGCCGCCACTCGCATAACGGAGCTCACCCGTGCTGCGCTTCAGAACGCCATACCAGATGGTGAAATACATGTTGTTCTGCCGTTCCATGGGAAAGGCATCGTTCAGCGCCGAGAGAACGGCACCGGGGTCACGGAAATCGGTGTTGGGAAGTGCGGCTGACCGCAGCACGTTGATTGCCGTTACCGACAGCAGTGCCGCACCGACGCCGTGGCCGCAGACGTCGAGGAGATAGAAGGCCATATGGTCAGCGTCGATCTCGTGGTAGCCGAAGCTGTCACCGCCGAGTTCGGTTGAGGGCACCAGCAGCCAATCCGTGCGCGGCGCCGCCTTGCGCGGCTCCGGCAGGATCGAGAAAATGTAGTTGACGGCTTCCGTCAACTCCTCCGACAGCCGCTTCTGCGTCGTCTGCAGAGCAAGGTTCGCTTCTGCGAGCTGATCTTCCACCGCCTCGCCGTGCTCGATCGTCGCCTGATAGAGAAGGTTCAGATCGTCGAATTCCGCCTTGACGCTGGCGAGTTCAGCCTCAAGCAGAGCAAGCCGGTGCTCGGCACCGGCTGCTGCATCCATGCCCCCGACCGCACTCACGCGAGTGCGGAGATCGCCTGAGCGACGCTGTCGTGCAGGCCGAAGATGTTGTCGAAGCCGGAAACGGCAAGGACTTCCTTCACATTGTTCTTAGCGCAGGCGATGGTGAGGCCGCCGCCGGCCGACTTGGCCTTCTTGGCCGTGGTGAGGATCACCCGCAGGCCGGCCGACGAGATGTAGTCGAGGTCGGTGGCGTCGATCACCACCTTCTTGGGGCCCTTGTCGAGAAGGGCTGCGGCATCGTCCTCGAAGGCCTTTGCGCTGCTTGAATCGATGCGCCGCGAGGGCTTGAGCACGAGGGCGCCATTCACGATTTCATGGTTGAGGCTGGTCAATTTCTTGTCTCCCTGATGAGGCAGCCTAGGCTGCCTTCACTTTCATTTCCATAGTCAGTCGGTTGAACCCATCGGCACGCCTGTAGTCAAGACGGTCCATGAAGCTTTTCACGAGGGTGAGGCCCAGTCCCCCCACCTCCCGGGTTTCAATATCGCCGGAGGGCGGCACGGTTTCCGCGGCAAGCGGGTCGAAGGCCGGGCCGTTGTCGGCGAGTTCGGCACACAGCATACCGCCACGATGCTCGATGGAGAGCGTGATCGTGCCATCGCCGCGGCCAGCAAGCCCATAGGAGATGATGTTGGTGATCAGTTCGTCGAGCGCCAGCCCGAAGCGCAGCGACTGCTCCGCCGGAATGCCGTTCGCGGCACCAAACTCCTCCAGGGTGTCGATGACGCGCGCCACCTCCTGGACATCATTCGCCAGCGCCATGTCGATGCGGCTGATCACGCGCGAGTTCCCTTCAGACTTCGTTTCACTGGCGGGTATCGCATGTCGGCGCCGCAGGTCAAGCCCCGGCAGCCCCGGACAATGCGGTGGCGCCAGCAAATGATGATTTCGCTTGGCCGGAAAAATCAGTATGGTGCAGCGCGCGGCAGGAACCGCCGCTCAAACATTTTTCTACGGGGCCTTAAACATGCTGACAGTTCCGGAGGAGTTCCTCCTCCTCACCCTCAAGGACGAAGACGGCGGCTTTGTCGACATTCCGCTGGAGTACCAGCGCGCCGGCTTCGTCGGTGCAGCGATCATGGAACTGGCACTGCAGGACCGCCTCGACAACGACCTCAATCGCGTTTGGGTTGTAAGCAAGACCCCGACTGGCGATTCGTCGCTCGACCCGGTTCTGGCCCGCCTTTCGGGCCCGGACTTCGACAGCAGCGCCGACTACCTGATCAACCAGCTGATCGAACTGGGCGACACGGTGCGCGAGCAGGCGCTGAAGCGCCTTTGCGACAAGAGGATCCTGGTGGAAACCGAGGGCAGGCTTCTGTGGTTCCTCAAGACCCGCCGCTATCCGGCCATCGACGGCAAGGAAATCCGCGAAGTGAAGCTGCGCCTTCTCGAAGTGCTGCTGCGCGACGGCCTGCCCGACCCGCGTGATTGCTGCCTGATGTCGCTGGCCGAGACCTGCGGCATCATCCGCCAGATCGTGCCGCAATCCGAACTGAAACTGGCACGCGAGCGGATCGCCAAGTTCTCCAAGATGGAACTGATCGGCCAGAACGTGAACCACTATATCGAGATCTTCGAGCGCGCCATGGCGCTTGCCACACCGGCCCATATGTAACCGGCCGGCATCGACTTCATGAGGGGCGCCGGGATGACCGGCGCCCTTTTCGTTTCAGCGCTCGACCTTGTCCAGGTCGGCCTGCATGTCGCGCACCCGCTCCATGGTGAGGAAGTCGAAGGTCATCGGCAGGCCCAGTTCAACGGCGGGCGCGTGCTGCAGCTTCACCGTCACGCCATTGGTGGCAGCGGCAAGCAGGTGGCCGCCGCGCGTGCGGTCCTTGGTGATGAAGTGCAGGTGGAGGCCTGGCAAATGCACGCCGGACAGGAAGTTGGGCGTATAGAAGCCCACGATGGTTCCCTCCACGTCCTTGAACTCGAACACCGTCTGCAAACTGGCGATCTCGGCGAGCGGCAGGTAATTCATCATCTTCGGCACCGAACGGGCGCGTATATAGTCGAAGCGGCCATCGATGCGGATCGCGTACATCAGGTTGGTCGACGGCACGAGGTCAAGCAGCGCGTGCTCGAAGGCGGCTTCCTCTATCTTCTCGAAGCGGTCTTCCGTGTCACCCTCGAACTGGGTCGTCAAGGCGAAGGGTGTGTGGACGTCATCGGAAATCACCTCGGCATCGCCTTGCGGACGCAGGCAATAGACCTTGCCGTCCAGAAGCACCAACTCGCCATCAAGGTCATTGAAGGTGCCGATGCCGAGATTGCCCTTCTGGCGCAACAAACCGATGGTGGTATCGGCGCGATAGATGCCTTCGACCAGCGCGGCAATGGGCGCAGAGATGAAAACGGGGGGGCGGGCCTTCCTGCCGTTGCTTATTGCGGTCACGTGTGCCTCTCCTGACGATGACAAGTTGCGGCGAACCTGTGCCGTGACAAGCACCGGTGCAAGCTAAATTTCCTTGTTCGGACAAATCTCTGCCGCTAGCATCACCGCAAGGCGGCACCCGTCGTAACCTTCACGTTTTGCAAACCTCCTCTGCGGATCGGCCGATGGCCCCTGCCGCCGGGCCGCCTGAGGACATGCCGGGATCAAGGGAATGAGTGGCAACAGACCGCTAGTCGAAATCTCCATGGGCATCGAGGCCTTCGCCTCGGAGTGGCTGCATTGCGACCGCATCTCCTCCTACCTGGCCCGGATGGTGAGCCACAACCGGGCTGACTCTCTGCTCTATGCAAACCTGTTGAGTTCAGCTCTGAACGAGCTTCTGGAGATTGCATTCGCCCACCATGGGCCGGAGGGTAACTTTTGCTGCCGGGTGAGTCGCTCGGGCGAGGCGGACGTGATCGAACTCGATCTTCCATGCGATGCGGCGACACTGACCTTCTACAGCGAGGCAGCACAGAGGCTGAAGCGGCCGGACGTCGCGGAGCTCTATCACTCGGCGCTGTTCTCGCCGGGCAGCGCCGACCCGCACCTTGGCCTGCTCGAAGTGGCGGTCGACTACCGGGCGCGCATCTCCATTGTCCCGGACAACGGCAACCGATTGAAGCTTGCGGCAGAGATGGCGCTCGAAGGAGCGGCAGCATGAGTCTCGATCGCAGTTACCAGGCCAGTTTCAATGAGAACAACCAGGAATTCGTCATCGCCGGCAAGCTGCGCCCGCGCAACGAAGCAGAAATCAGGCCGCTCGCCGAAGCCCTGGACGCCGCTCTGGGCAAGGTCCGCGGCACCTTCTACCTGAACGTCAAGAGGCTGGCGCGGCTCAACAACGTCGCCTTCCGTGTCATCACCAATCTCGTGTCCCAGGTCTGCGACAAGCGGTCCGACCTGCGCGTCGAAGTGGTGACGTCAAGCGTGATGGGATGGTCGACGCGCAAGTTCCTGCCGCTCGCGTCCCGGCTGCCGAACGTGTCCGTCAATGAATATGACCAGGACTTCTACCCCGGCCAGTCCTACCTCGAAGAGGGCGGCTTCATTCCGATCCTGCGCGCCCAGACCAAGCTGACATGGACCCATGAGCGGCACGTTCTGCCACGCCACGGGCTCAGGCCCGGCATGGCCATGGCCGATGTGTGCTGCGGCATCGGCGACTTCGCGGTGCTTGTGCAGAAGGAGTTCAGCCCGGCCAGCATCATCGCACTCGACCACTCGCGCACGAGCCTCGACTATGCGCGCAAGGTTGCGGCGGACTTCGGCGTCAGCAACATCGAGTATGTCTATGGCGACGCGTCGGAAATGATCTTGGAGGACAGCCAGTTCGACTTCGTCACCTGCCGGCATTCGCTGCAGGTGTTCGACAAGCCGGAGTTGATCCTCAAGGAGCTCTACCGCATCTGCAAGCCGGGCGGGCGGGTTTACGTCACCAACGAGAAGAACTCGCACTGCCTGGGCGAACCCCGCGCGGACTCGATCCAGTGGACCTACAATGAAGTCGCGAGGCTGTGGGCGGACTACAAGATGGACATCGAGCTCGGCCCCAAGAGCCGCCGCTTCCTGATCGATGCGGGCTTCGAGGACATCAAGATGGACAGCTTCATGGTCACCAACCTCGATGGCGACCCGCAAGGATTCGCGGACATCATCCAGTCCTGGGAGAACGTCTACGCCGGCGAGATGGCGCGTGACCGCGGCGACTCGCCCGAGTTCGTCGCCAAGTTCCGGCAGGGATTCCAGGACCACATTTATGCCGCCCTGCACCCCAAGGGCTATGCCGGCTGGCCGATCTGGGCCGCTTCCGGACGGAAGCCGTTATGAGCGGCGGAACAGACAGCTCGCCGGTGAAGGGAAGCTTCCTCACCAGCACCCGCACCAAGTTCATCGCGCTGGTGGGCGCGCTGGTGATCGCGTCACTGCTGGGCGGCGGCCTGGTTGCACTGTGGAACGTCAACAAGCTGTCGCATGACGCTTCGGCGGAAATCGAGAGCGGCCTCACCAAGGCGAATGAAGAGTATCTCACCCGCTACATCGACATGACCGCACAGCGCGCGACGCTGATGTTCAACCGCACCTTCGACCAGGTGACGGCACTGGCCAGGCTGAGCCAGGACCTTATCGACCATCCGGAACTGAACCAGGATCTCGGCCAGTTCCTCGAACGCTATCCCGACTTCCGGGACGAGTTGACATACAATCGCGATGCCAACTGGCTCCAGAATGCGTCGGGCGAGCCGTCGGTCATCAGCGTGTGGGGCTATCTGCTTGACGCGGCGGGCAACATGCGGCCCGACGTGGTGGATGCGGTGCGCAACACGCAATTCTTCGACCTGGTGGTGCCATCTCTCATGGCTTCGGGGCAAGACAAGCTACAGATGTACTACGTCGGCCCCAAGGAACGGCCGATCATGCGCACCATGCCCTATTCCGAGCAAGCCCAGACCTTCGACAAGCTCTACCCCGGCAACAACCAGCAGAACTGGTGGGACTTCTTCTTCCCCGGCGTCTACGAGGCCTGGCAGGGCTGGCTGAAGGACCCCGCGTCGCGGCCGGTTCCCACCGATATCACGGTGTTGGCTCCCTATGTCGATGCCATCACCGGCAAGCTGATCGTCAGCTATTTCCACCCGCTCTACACCAAGTCGCGCGACGCGATCGCGGGCATGGTGGCCATGGACGTGACGCTCGATCAACTCACCAAGCTGGTGGAAGACGTGAAGATCGCCCAGACGGGCTTCGCATTCCTCTCCCAGCAGAACGGCAATGTGCTGACCGTGACCAAGGAGGGCGAGGCATTGCTCGGCCTCACGGAGGTCGCGGCCACCGGGTCCGGCGTCACCGGTCATGAGCGGAGCCTGTTCAAGAGCAGCTTCAAGGACGTGGCGAATCTGCGCATCCCGCGGCAAGGCGCCACCACCATCGACCACGTGACCGTGGAAAAGGACGGCAAGCCCGTGGGCCTGCTTGTGGTGATGCACCCCATCGAGCCGATGAACATGTGGCAACCCAACAAGGGCATCGCCGCGGAAAATCTGATGCTCGGCTTCGTGGTGCCGGACAGCGAGATCTATGCCTCGCTCTATGGCGCCCAGAAGCAGATCAGCAGCGCCACGAACAGCATCGTCAAAGGCATACTGGCCTCGGTGCTGGGCTTTCTGGCGCTGGCGCTGGCGCTGACGGTTCCGTTGTCGCGGCGCTTCACCGCAGGGCTTGTGGGACTAGCTGACGCCGCGAAGCGCCTGACGAAGGGCGACTACAACGTCCAGGTTCCGGTGAGCGGCCGCGACGAGGTTGCCCTCGTCGGAACGGCATTCAATTCCATGGCACGCGAGATCCGTGAGCACACGGAAATGCTGGAGCACCGGGTGGCCGAGCGCACCAGTCAGCTTGCCTCCGCCAATGACGAAATCCAGCGCCTGTACGACAGGATGAAGGATGAAAACCTGCGGCTCGGCGCCGAACTTGACGTGGCGCGCAAGATTCAGCTGATGGTGATGCCGACACCTGACGAATTGGAGCGCATACCGGACCTCGACATCGCCAGCTACGCCGAACCGGCCGAAGAGGTGGGCGGCGACTATTACGACGTTCTCTACATTCCCGGCGGCGCCAAGATCGGCATCGGCGACGTTACCGGCCACGGCGTCGAAAGCGGCGTGCTGATGCTCATGGTGCAGTCTGTCAGCCGCGCGCTCTATGAACGTGGCGTCACTGATCCGCGCGAGTTCCTCGACGTGCTCAACCGCTCGATCTTCAAGAATGTCGAGCGTACACGCTCCGACCGGCACCTGTCCCTGGCCTTCGTCGACTATGCCAACGATCAAGCCATCATCTCCGGCCAGCATGAGGAAGTGATCGTCATTCGCAACAATGGCAGCGTCGAAAGGCTTGATACGATGGATCTCGGTTTCCCCATCGGCCTCGAGCCCAACATCAACGACTTCCTGGCGAGCACGACGTTACCCTTCAACACGGGCGACACCATGGTGCTGTTCACCGACGGCATCACCGAGGCCGAGAGCGAGGACGGCAGGCTCTACGGCATCGACAGTCTGATCGCATCTGCGCAACGCGCCCACAAGGCAAGTGCATCAGGCATTGCCGCGGCAATCATCGCCGATGTCCGGGCACATATCGGCAAGCAGAAAGTTCACGATGACATCACCCTCGTCGTCCTCAAGCACAGGTGAATCATGAAGACATTCGGAGACACTGCGCGCATTAACGGGTCCGGGGCCTTTGCCATGCGGATCACCATTTCGGATGGCCCTCTGGGCGTCAGCTGGCAGCACGCCAGCGAGACCTGCGAATTCCTTGGCGACGTCTTCGCGCTTCACCATGCCAAGCAAGGAGCAGACTACAATGAAGCCCGGCACTCGATCGTCTATCTGGTGAACGAACTGCTGGAGAACGCCATCAAGTTCCGGGTGCCGGGCACGATCTCCGTCGACTGCTCGTTGCACCAGGGCAATTTCGAACTCACCGTCAGCAATGATACCGAGGCCGAGGTGGCGAGCCGCTTCCAGGCGCTGATCGAGGAAATCACGTCGCGTGACCCCGGCGAGCTGCTGATCGAGCGGATCGAGGCCAATGCGGCAGACGAGAATTCTTCGGGCTCCGGCCTTGGACTTCTCACGCTGATGAATGATTACGGAGCGCGTCTCGGCTGGGACTTCCGCTCTTCTGCAACGGGCGGCGCGGTGATGCTGAGCACCCACGCGGCCCTCACCCTTAACTGAACTCCAAAGGTTTGCCTCACATGGAAATCAAGACCGGCGAATACAATGTGTGGAACGAAGGTTCCATAATCCACTATGAAGGAACGCTCCGCCTGTCGGGGACGGATGCCTACCAGCCGATCCTCGAACTGATGCAGCAAGTGCTTGCCGAGAAGCCGCAGAACGTCGTTCTGGATCTCACCCAGCTCGAATTCCTCAACAGCTCCGGCATCAACCTCCTCGCCAAGTTCACCATCGAACTCAGGAAGCATCCCGACATGCCGGTGAAGGTGGTGGGCTCCAGCAAGATTCCGTGGCAGTCCAAGTCGCTTCCCAACCTGCAGAAGCTGCACAAGGGCGTCGAACTCGTCATCGTCTGATCAGAACACGCGGTGGGCGCCAAGGTCCTGTTCCGGTGCCCCCGCGATGATTTGCGCATAGTGCTCGCGCAGGGTCTCGGTGCCGAAGGACGGCGTGGCATCTGCAAGATAGCGGCCTGAAGCCTCATCCCACACCAGCATGGATTCTGTCGCGTAGTAGCGGCCGATCCGGGCAAGCTCTGCCTTGGCCTTGAGCCGTGGCGACAAAGCACCAAGAACCGTGAGCCCTGAGATGATGCTGTCGAGCAGCGCCACCGGCACGGCACGGAAACGTGGCGTCTGGCCGAGCATGGCGAAGAGCCAGTCGCCCTGCTCGCGCGGCGTGAAGGCGGGGCCCGGCCCACCGATGGGCAGGATGCCGCGCAAAGATGGATCGCGCAGGCACAGTGCGAGATAGCGTCCGAGATCGCCGTCACTGATCGGCTTGGTTGCCGTGAGGCGCCCATCGCCGAAGAGCAGGAAGGACTTGCCCTTGCGCACACGGCTGATCTGGCCGGACAGCGACTTGAAATAGGCAGTGGGCCGGACGATGGAGCAGGCGAGGCCCGACTCCAGCAGCACCTTCTCGAAGGCAAGCTTGGCGTGCTGGAAGGCGAGCTTCGGCTTCTGGACGCAGATGGCCGAAAGCAGCACCACATGGCCCACCCCTGCCCGCCTGGCTTCGGCAAGGGCTGAGACATGCGCATCGTGATCGATGGCCCAGGCGTCCTTCGGCGCGCCGCTTCGCGAGGCGAGGCAGGACACGAGAACGTCGAACGCCTCGCCTCGGAAGCCGTCCTGGCGAAGCGAGTTCTGGTCGGTCACCTGCCCCACCCGCGCCACGACCCCATCCGGAAGTGCCGGCGCGCCGGGCCTGACGACGCAGACCACGTCATGGCCGTCATCATGCAGCGCGCGCGCCGTGGCGCGCCCGATGGTGCCGGTCGCACCAAGCAGCATGACGCGCAGTCGTTTTGTGTGTGATGCCCCTATCCCGGTCATCTGCCGATCCTAGGACGAGGCGTGACCGCGGCTCAAGCGGTGTCAGGCGGCGTTGGCGATCGCGTCCGCGGAGTTCGCCGCCTTCTGCATCACGCGGTGCAGGTTGCGGATGTGATAGTTGATCTCGTCGAGCGCCGCGAGACCAACGTAACCGGCGTTTTCATCATCATGATTGTGGTAGCACGTGCCCAGCACGACGGAGAGCGACACCTCCGCCTCATCCACCGCCTTCTGCCAGGGCTGCGGATTGGCCTCGATAGCCTGCAGGAAGCCCTCGGCCCAGTCGGCAACGAAGTACCAGCCGTCCCCGGCATGCGGAAGGGTGGTGACACTCAAAGGGCGGTAGCCGTCGAGATTGGCGCGAACATGCTCCTCAAAGGCGATGAGTTCGGCCAAAACGTTCCATTGCTCTTCCCCAGAGCTGAATTCCGGCGTCTCGCCGGACCAGATCCAACTCATCCAGTCGGCATCCGACCAAGGCCCCACCATGGACAGCGCGGTGAGAAAGCCATGGATATCCGCCAGCCCCATCGTCCAGCGCGGCGCACGGCCGGATTCGACATAGGCCACAAACGAAGGGAGTTGGACGAGGACTTGGTCGGACATGGCGCTGAACCGTTCTCGAGTTGATAACAAACGATTGCGCAACATGGTTAAGATTGTCTTTAGGGTAGCGCCCTCCGGCGTTCGGCAGTGTCGATTTGCCCGCGGGCTCAACTTGCGCTAGGCAACCCGTCATGAAAACGATCCTGACTGGACTATTCCTCCTGCTCGCCGCTGCCTTGCCTGCCAGGGCGGAAATGGCGTGGCTGGCATTGTCGCCGATCCCCTATGGCTTCGTGGCCCCGCCGGAGATCGCATCCCGCCTCTCCACCGGGCCTCTCACCGGCACTTGGGCCGAACAGGTCGAGGCGGCGGGGGCACGCGCCTCCGTGCTGGTCTATTACCAGCCCGAAGGCGGCGACAAGACCATCCTGTTCAGCGCCTATTACTTCCCTGCCGACAAGTGGGATGCCGCCCAGAATCCGGACGAGCCACCGCCCTTTGGCGAGACGGTGTTCCGCGGCGATGGCCGGGTGCTGTCGGTGGCGGGGCCGCAGGACACCATCTTCGACCCGGAAACGCCCGATGGCCGCAATGTCATCAAGGCATCCGAACTCCTGCGGGACCCCAAGAACTTCCAGCCAGTGGAATGAGCGGCCGGCCCAAAGGTGTGATCAAAGATAACATGTCAACGCGCTGCCGTGAGCGCTAAGGTCAGGCTTGACGAAGGCGCAACCGGGGGGACGTCGGCAGTGGAAGACGGGTTCGAGGCCGGGAACAGGCCATCACCATGCTGAGCGACATCTCCGCACTCGACCTGGCGCGAATGCAATTCGCCTTCACCGTCTCGGCGCACATCATTTTCCCCGCCTTCACCATCGGCCTCGCCAGCTACCTCGCGGTGCTCAACGGCTTGTGGTTGTGGACGCGCGACGAAGTCTATCTTTCCCTGTTCGAGCAATGGAAGACGGTGTTCGCCGTGGTCTTCGGCATGGGCGTCGTGTCCGGCGTGGTGATGTCCTATCAGTTCGGCACCAACTGGCCCGTCTTCGCGGACAAGGTGGGCCCGGTGCTTGGGCCTCTCATCGGCTATGAGGTGCTGACCGCCTTCTTCCTCGAGGCGGGCTTCCTCGGCATCATGCTGTTCGGCCGCAGGCGGGTGGGCGAGGGCCTGCACATGCTGGCCACCGCCATCGTGGCTGGCGGCACCCTGCTCTCCGCCTTCTGGATCCTCAGCGTCAACAGCTGGATGCAGACGCCGCAGGGCTACTCCGTCAACGCGCAAGGCCAGTTCGTGCCGGAGGACTGGCTTGCCATCATCTTCAACCCATCGTTCCCCTATCGCTTCGTGCACATGGTGCTTGCGGCCTACCTCACCACCGCGTTCGTGGTTGGCGCCGCGGGCGCATGGCACCTGCTGAAGCAGCCTGCAAATCGCGGGGCGCGCGTCATGTTCTCCATGGCGATGTGGATGGCGCTGCTGGTGACGCCGATCCAGCTCTTCGCAGGCGATGCGCACGGCCTCAACACGCTGGCCTATCAGCCGGCCAAGATTGCCGCCATCGAAGGGCACTTCGAGACCTATCCGGATGGCCGCGCGCCGCTCATCCTGTTCGGCATGCCGGACGAGGCGACGAGCACCACGAACTATGCCGTGGAGATCCCGCTGCTCGGCTCGCTGATCCTCACCCACAGCCTCGACACGCCGCTGATCGGCCTCGATGCCTTTCCGAAGAACGAGCGGCCCCCGGCGGCCATCGTCTTCTGGAGTTTCCGCATCATGGTGGGCGTGGGCATGCTGATGCTCATTCTCGGCCTGTGGTCCGGCCTTGCCCGCCTGAAGGGCCACCTCTTCGACTGGCCCTGGCTGCATCGTGCCGCCGTGGCGATGGGCCCGGCGGGCTTCCTTGCCGTTCTGTGCGGCTGGATCACCACCGAGGTGGGGCGCCAGCCCTATACCGTCTATGGCCTGCTGCGCACATCCGACAGCGCCTCGGGACTCCGCGCCGATGCCGTGGGCTATTCTCTGATGGGCTTCGTGATCGTCTATTTCTTCGTGTTCGGTGCAGGCACGTTCTATGCGCTCCGGCTCATGTCGCGGGCGCCGGAAGACCACATCGACATCAGCCAGATCGGGCCCACGCGCACGGCGGGCATCACCCCCATCGCGCAGGCGGGAGAATAAGCCATGGTCATCGACTATGCCTTCATCTGGGCCGGGCTCATCGCCGTCGCCGTGCTGATGTATGTGCTGCTGGACGGCTTCGACCTCGGCATCGGCATCCTGTTCCCCTTCCTCAAGGACCGCGACGAGCGCATGCTCGCCATGAGCAGCGTGGCGCCGGTATGGGACGGAAACGAAACATGGCTGGTGCTGGGCGGTGGCGGCCTCTTCGCGGTCTTTCCGCTGGGCTATGCCATTGTCATGCCGGCCCTTTACCCGCTGATCATTGCCATGCTGCTCGGTCTCATATTCCGGGGCGTCGCCTTCGAGTTCGTGCATCGCACGGAGCGCATGAAGCTGTTCTGGGAAGTCGCCTTCTGGGGCGGCTCGCTGGTGGCTGCAATCGCCCAGGGCATGGCGCTGGGCACGCTGGTGCAGGGCATCACCGTCTCAGGCCGCAGCTATGGCGGCGGCAACTGGGATTGGGCGACACCGTTCTCACTGCTCACTGCGCTGGCCCTGGTGGTGGGCTATGCCACGCTCGGCGCCACCTGGCTGATCATGAAGACGGAAGGCGCCACACTGGCACGCGCGCAGCGTCTGGCCAAACCTCTGGGCCTGACGCTTCTGGCGCTCATCGGCGCCGTGAGCATCGCCACGCCGCTGCTGCGGCCGGAGTATCTGCAGCGCTGGTTCGGGTGGCCCTCCGGGCTCTACAGCGCGGTCGTGCCCGTGCTGCTGGCCGCGGCGGCCTGGATGCTGTGGACGGGGCTGCGGGACGGGCTCACCTACCGGCCCTTCCTGGCGACGGTGGCAATCTTCATCCTGAGTTATGCGGGGCTTGGCATCAGCTTCTATCCGCACCTGATCCCGCCTTCGGTGACGATCTGGGACGCGGCAGCTCCGGACACCTCGCTGCGCTTCCTCCTGGTCGGCGCCGTCGTGCTGGTGCCGATGATCCTTGCCTATACCGGCTATTCCTACTGGGTGTTCCGCGGCAAGGTGCGCCCGGGCGAGACCTACCACTGATGCGCCAAGGGCTCTGGTTCCTCGGCCTCTACCTTGCCGGGGTGGTGGCCGTCACCGGCATCGCCTATGTGATCCGCCTGGCGGTGCTCTGACGCGCCAAGGCCAGCATAGGTTGTGGACAGCCCCGGTAGTTATCCACAGTTCGCGCAATTTCCGTAGGCATCGCGACATGACAGACTACAATCGGTTTCATGTGCGAGTGCCCGCATGGGCCCGGGGGATTTTTGAGAATGACGTCATCCAGGAAAAAGCCTGCGCGGAACCTGCAGCTCGAAGAACTTTATCTGGACGGCGCGCAGGAGCGCTCCGGTTTCTGGACCGATGAGCTTCTTGGCTCGCGGCCGCTCTCGTCGCGCAAGGACATTGCCGAGTTCGAGGCCGTGCAGGCAAGGCCCGCCAACGACGACGGCCGGCGCCTCGCTCACCGCCGTCGTCATGCCGCGGCTTTCGTGGGATCGCGCCACTTCTGGACAGCGCTTGCTTCGTCAGTCGGCATCGGGGTGCTGTTCGTCCTGGCCATGGGTTTCGGCAGCGCGTCGGCGCTTTCCGCACTGGCCCGCACGCCGTCTCAGTATTCGATGTTCTGGATATCGCTTGCACTGATCACCGCCATTCAATGGATGTTTGCGGTGTCAGCCCACCGCCACATCGTCAACAATGACATTCTACGCCGCATCATGCTGGCGACGCAGCGCTTCCACGAACCCAGTACGCTGGTCGACGAAGCGGGACAAAGGGTCAACGCCTCCTTCGAGACCGTTTTCGCCGACATCGATGCCCGCATGGCGCAACTAGAGGAAAAGAGTGCGCAGCTGGCGAACCAGATCGAGACCTCGATCCACCATTCGGCCTCCGCATCAGAGCTCAACAACGCCAACATGCGCGGCATCGTGGAGGCGGGCGAAGCTCAGCGCGAGGCCCTGCATCGGACGGGCATGATGATTTCCACCGAGGTCATGCCGGTGATCTCCAAGCTCGAATCCGCGGTCATGTCGCTTGGGTCCGTGTCGCAGAATGCCGGCGGCATTCTTGAAACAATCAGCGGCAGGGTGCAGCAAAGCACACAGGATCTGAAGCTTTGCCTCGACAGCTTCAACAGCGCCAATCACACGGTGGTCCCCGAGATCGACAAGCGCATGCTCAGGCTCGAAACCTCGATTGCCAAGCTTCCCGAGCAGCTGGAGGCCACTGTCGGCCGCCTTGCACCCATGTCGGAAACAATTGCCGACGCGGCGCTGCTCTCCACCGCGAATATCGAGGTCATCGACCAGTTGACCAAGGACATCAGCGCGGCTCTCGACAACAGCCGCCGAGCCTTCACGGAGCTCTCTGCCACGGGCGCCGGCCTCTTCCAGGACGCCGTCGAGTCCCATGCCGGGCGCTTCCGCGAGATGCTGGAGTCGATCGTCGCGGAGGAATCGGCCCGCGTCTCCGGACTGTCACGCGAGATCGACCTTCTCGTTGACACGGCGGCCGCGGTGGTCAACCGGCTGCAGCAGCCCGTGGCCGAAGTGACAGGCGCCGCCGACAAGGCCCTCGCAAGCCTCAACGATTCGCTCTCGTCCCTCGACCGGCGCATCGGCGACAATATCGCGGTATCGTTGGCGGATCTGAACGACGTGGCCAGCCGCGTCGCCGGTCTGGTGAGCCACGAGATCGAGACCTCGGTCTTGAGCCTGCAGACCCGCCTCGCAGCGACATCGACGGAACTCATGCAGCGCGTCAGCTCCGATACGGCGCGTTTCGAAGGCATCATCGGCGAGACGGCCGAGCGTAGTTCCAGCCGCATCGCCACCATCATCAAGGATCTGCCTGGCGAGGTGGCCCATCGCATGGATGCCGAAGTGTCGCGGATCGATGGCGCACTCAAAGGCTCGCTATTCGGGCTTTCTGACCAGATGCGGCAGATCGTCGATGCCGTTCCCGCCAGGCTCTCGGCATTGACGCAGGAAACGCTCCACGACCTTCAATCCGGCCTCGAGCGCTCGTTCGATGGCGTGGCCGAACGCTCGGAGGTGCTGAGCCAGGAGTTCCGCAAGACGGCCACCGAAACCACCGAGGCCGTGTTGCAAGGCTATGTTGACTTCATCTTCCTGTCGGTCGAGCGCTTCCGCCGGGAACTGGATGAGGTCAACGAGACCTTCACCCGGGGACTCGAGAGCAAGCTCCTGCCCTTGTCGAACGCCAGGTCACAGAGCGCAACGACAGTGGCACAGGACGGCCCCGAGGGGACCGACGCACCGTCGGGCCACTGAACCCACATGCTGCAATGGCTACGCCTGCGCAGATCGGTGCAGCGTATCCGGCGCATCGCGGTGCGGCCCTTGCAGATACTGGACTCGCGGCGGCCTTCTCTGATGGCGCCGATGTGGAAGTCTCCCTATTGCTGCACCCTGCTGTTCTTCTGGATCGCCGTGGTCACTGAGCATGTCTGCCAGGATTCTTTCTCCGAACCCGACAAGCGCAAGGTGATGCGAAAGGTCCTCGCCAGCATTGCAGATGAGATGGGCGCCTCGGAAGCTGCCTTCATGAGCTGCGTCCTGCCCGATGGACACCCGCGACGACGCCATGCGCTGGCGGACCTGAAGCGCGTTGTGGATCTGTATCGCGGCAATGTCGATGACAGCTTCATGATCTATGCGGACTATCGCGACGCGGTGAATGGTGGCGGACGACCGGCGCGTTCCGGAAACCGTTGGGGCCTCCGCACAGAGGCGGCGCATGAAATTCTGCTTGTGCGCTATGTCATCGCCATGCTGCTGAGCAGGCGGGAGATCGACCGGCCGCGCGTCGCATCATGACGTCTCGGGCGAGTGCGGCGTGGTGGCTACTTCTGGCCCCATTTCTTGAAGTCAACCGCCGAACGCGGCGCCGGGGCGGCCGGCGACGGGGCGCGACGCGTCCGCTCCTCGATGCGCATCAGCGACTGGTCCACGACATCGGCCCATTCATCCATGTGCGCGATGCTTTCAGCGTGGCGATCGATGCGCCTGATGGTCCGCCAGAGCTGCCAGGCCACCGCGCCCAAGGCTGCGATAATGCAGAGACTGAGCCACGCCGGCGTGGCAGCAGTGAGCCACGAGAAAGCATTAACCGCCAACAGATCACTCCATCAAACCAACAAGGCGAACTGGAACCAGAATTGGGCCAGCTTGTGCCGACATGCAAACACATTCGCAGCGGCGCTCGCAAACGGTCGGTTCCTCTTCTCCAGATTGCATTCACGACAAGGCATTCATTAAGACTGAAGGCGGCGCAGTTGAGACAGCCGAATGAAACTCTGTTAATCGTGCTTCTGCAAACTGCACTTTGGCGCGGGCGGCGGGTCGCTGCTCGCTGGCCATTTGGTGGGTTTTGACGGGATCGGCCATGCAGGCGAAGCGCTACTGGGGATTGTTCTGGATCGCATCCGCCCTGTCGGTTCATGCCTTCATTGTGGGCAAGCAGCTCCAAAGCAGTTTCTTTATCATGCTGTTCTTCTGGGGCTTTGTCGCCATCGGTGCATTTCGCGGCGCGCTGCAGACGGCGCAATCCATGGCCATCGTCATGGTGATCCTGCTCAGCGCGCTGAGCATTGCAACGCTGACAGGCCGCACCGCGCCGCCAAGCCTTGCCTACACCACCTTCGCACTTTACCCTGCAATCGTTAGCTGGATCAGCGTGTTCTTCTACATCCGCTATCTGCGCCAGCGAGACAGCGGCGACGCGAGACCCCGCCTGTCATTCTGGCGACAGCGCCGCGCCGACTGAACGACCGCTACGGCTGCTTGATCACGTCCTTGGCGCCATCGGCACCCATGTAGACCGCGAGGATCTTCACCGGCACTGTTCCGGTATTGATGCCGGCATGGGTGACGTCCATCGCCTCAAGGAAGGATTCTCCCTGGCGGTAGGTACGCGTACCGCGACCTTCATAATCCACCGTCACTTCGCCCTCGAGCACATGGATAAAGGTTGGAACGCCGTGCTTGTGCAGTACCGTCTTCTCGCCAGGTCCGAGCACGACGACCAAAGCATTCACCATCGCCTGTCCCTGCGTCGGATAGGCGATAGTCTCATCCATCACCGTCTTGTTGCCGGAGAACAGCGGAATAGCCGGATACCCATCGGCCAACGCCGCTCCGGCAGACAACATCATCACCCCAACTACCAGCGATCCAAGCCTCATGTCAGTCCGTCCCCACACAATTTCATTTTCGTTGCGGCGCAACTCAGCACGCTTAGTGCTGCCGCGCAAGGCGCGCTGCACGCGCCTGGAGACCATGATGGCAACGCTTCAAACCGCGCCCGGGTGCAAGGGTCGCCGGGGGATCAGTCGCTGTGACGGGGCTTGTCCTGCAGGCGCAATCTATGCGGCCCCGTCGATTGGCGAACCCTGCGACGAAGAGGAGTTTTCCGCAGGCTTGCGGCGGCGCCATGCGGCCAGCAGCTCGAAGGCAACCGCCAGCAGCGTCGGCCCGATGAACAGGCCGAGGAAGCCGAAGGACAGGAAACCGCCGAACACACCAAGGATGACCAGCATGAGCGGGAGCTTGATGCTGGATCCGATCAACAGTGGCTTGAGCAGATTATCGCTGAAGGTCACCATCAGGCCCCACAGCACCACGAACCAGAATGCGGCATCCATGCCGGACTGCGCGTAGAGCCACCACGCAGCACCGCCCCATACGATGTTGATCAGCGCTCCGCCGAACTGGCTGATGGCGAAGATCAGCGTGACGAAGCCGAGCGGAGCCGCGCCAGGCACGCCGGCAATGAGAAGGCCGGCCGTCATCAGCAGTCCCTGGACCGCTGCGGTGCCGACGATGCCGTAGAACACGCCGCGCGTCGCGCCGGCGGCCACGTCCGTCAAGGCCGCGAGCTGCGGTCCGCCGAGTCGCCCCAGGCTGTCACGCAGCACCACCGCCACCCTGTCACCACGTGACCAGAAGGTGGTCGCGACGACGAGCGCCAATGATATGTCCAGAAGGCTGGTCGCCAGCCCGAAGGCGGCGGAGGTCAGGAACTGCCGGACAGGCTCCGCATAGGACATCAGCATCGCCTTCGATTCCGGCGTCTGGGCGAGAAGGCCACTCCAGGTCGAGGCGATTTTGCCTCCGACCAGCGGCAGGCCCGTAACCCAGCCGGGCAGCGGCGGCGTGGACTCGATCCAGGTCATGCCCTGGCCGGTAAGACTCTTCACCTCGACGGCAAGGTCCGGTGCCAGGACCAGGATCGGCACCAGCACGAAGACCAGTAGCGCCGAGAGCATGATTCCCGCCGCAATGTTGCCGGAGAGGCCCCTGCCAACCAGCCAGCTGCGCACCGGCCAGGCTGCCACCGCGAGAATGGCGGCAAAGGCCAGCCCCAGCATGAAGGGCTTCAGGACAAGGTAGACGCCGGCCAGCAGCAGGCTGAACAACAGGAGCAGCGCGAATTTTTCCATCAGCGACGCGGTGCCGAACATTGCGGGTTGTTTGTCGTCTGGCTGCTGCATATCGTCCCGTCCCGTTGCGGCAATCACAGCACGCGACGGGCGAGGGTGTACAGTCGGTCTAGGGGCAGGTGTCTGCCACGCCGCGCGCCGTCAGCGCGGCCTCCACCGCCTGCAACCGCTCGCTGACATCCTGCCAGCCGCGCACTTGCGCCTCGTCGGTGAGAAAGTTCACCAGCGCACGGCAGAGCGAGAGCATCGCGGTGTCGGGTACGGTGGTGAGCCTGTTCTTCTGCGTCATGGTGGATTGTCCTGCTGCGAACGACTTAGCGATGTTGGATCGCCGTCCTAGAAGACAGCAGGCAAGTGGAGCAAGAGAGGAACTACGTAATCATATTCACAACTCGCAATGTTCGCTTGCCACGTGCAACCGCTGGGCTACGGCGGTTGCGTTGCCCAGGGAATGCCGTTGCGCCCCATCTCGAGGCCAAGCTGGTAGAGCGCCTTCATGAAGACGGGATCGAACGGTTCCGTTTCTTCCATGGTGAAGCTTTCGGGCACCCAGATGGACTTGAAGAGGATTCTGTCGCGCTGGGCATTGGCGTACATGCGATAAAGATCGCCCACGCCCTGGGTGGTGATGAGCGTGCTGATCGACCGGCCGACGATCGCTGCCAATCGCGGCTTCACCATCGTGTATTGCGGCGTCACCTTGCCGTTGCGGATGACGAACAGCGTGCGCTTGATGCCGCTGCGGTTCAGCCGGGCGTCCTGCGCCTTCACCGAGAAGTTGGAGGGGAACATGAAGGCCTGGTTGGACGTGCCGCCATCGACGTGCATCTCGTCAAAGGTCCGGCCATCGGCCACCACCTTGATCTTGACCGGAGGGAAAACGCCGGGAATCGAGGACGAGGCAACAAGAATATCCTGTATCAGGGTCTTGCGTTCCGGCACCCCGCTCGATGCGATGGCACCGATATCCCACACGACGGGCCGGCCGGCGTCGAGGTTGGTCGTACCGACGAGAAGCTTTCGACCCCGTGCATTCTCGCGCGCGATGTCGGCCACCATCTGGTCGGTGACGTAGCGGGCCACGAGGTTGCGGAGCGGCGTGTTGTCGGCCGCCGAAGCCGAGCCAATAACCCTGATGAGTGGCTTCCTGCGGAACACGTCCTCGCCGGATATCGCCGTATAGGCCTCGGTCAGCAATTCGTCATAGGGGGGGCCCAGATAGGCGAAGGGCGCGATGAGCGATCCGGTGGAGACGCCGGTGACCACGGTGAATTCGGGTCTCGTGCCGGCCTTGGTCCAGCCCGACAGCAGGCCGGCCCCAAAGGCGCCGTTGCTGCCGCCGCCCGACACGGCCAGAAAATTGCGGACAGTCGGCGAAAGCCCCGCCGCCTTCTGCTGCGCGGAGATTTCCTCCAGCATCGCATCGGTGAACCCGTCGCCATTGTCGCCCCAATAGCGGATATGGCTGTAGCCCGGCACGGTGGAACGGCTCAGCAGCGGCTCGGGCACCGGGTCGCGAAGCGATTCGACCGTCGGACCGGCGCAGGCTGCGAGCACCAGCCCAAACAAGGCCACGATCAGCAGTCTTGTCCTGGTCAAGCTAATCTACGCCCTTGGTACCCAGGGGGAAGATTTGTGGTCAGAACTTGAAGACGGCCGCAACGACCGGGCCTTGCTCCACCACATCGTAGACGAAGCCGTCGTTGCTGTAGTCCACGCTCATCGCGCGATAGCCGGCGAAGGCCGAGAAATGTTCGGTGAAGTCATAGCCTGCGCCGCCCATCAGGTCCCACATCAGGTCGGAGCCGACGCCGAAGCCGCCGATCATGCCCCAGCTGGCGATATAGACATCGGGCAGCAGGTCAACGCGCAGCTTGGCGCCGGCCAGCGGGTCGACCCAGTTGGCGCCGTCATCCTTGGACTTGCCGCCGAGGAACCCGCCCCTCACGTCGAACTCATTGTTCACGTTGTAGTACCGTCCGCCGACCACCACATCGAGCCGGGCCACGTCCGTGTCATAAAGGGCATAGCCCGCAAGACCGGTCAGCATCAGGCTGGTGTTGGTGATGTCGATCTTGTTGGCGAGGATCCCGAAGGGCGTCTCCACCGTCTTGCCGACGTTGGTATAGGTCAGGTCCACCCCCAGCATGAAGCGGTCCTTGCGCGCCTCGGCAAGGCCCATGAAGGCAAAATCCAGGCTGCCGATGATGTCGCTGAAGGGCAGGTCGACGTCCTGCGGGGGCAGGCCGAACACGCCCACGTCGCCACTGAGGCCGGCGCCCCAAACATACGCCGCGGCCGTGAAGCTCCAGTCGCTGGTATCCGGCACGGGTGCAATGTCAGCGGCCTGGCCGGCAAGCGGCAGGGCGGCCGAGAACAGGGCAGCAGTAGCAAGAGCTTTCAGCGACTTGAAGATCATGTGAGATTCCCCCTCTTGGGCGGAATCTATACACAACCTCTCGCTTTGCAAAAGTGGATATGGCAACAATTGGCGCGGCGGAGTAGTGTTTGCCGCAGGGTGATACATACCTGCAACACCTTGGAATTGCGGCTGGTCGTACCCAAATGCCGGGTAGGAGGCAGGTCAATTCCCGCCTAACCGCATCTGACAGACAGGAGCCAACCATGAACATCCGCATCGTGACGGCCGCACTCGCCATTGCACTTGTTGCCACATTGCCGCTTGAAGCATTCGCCCGTGGTGGCGGCGGTGGCGGCGGCGAGGGTGGCGGAGGTGGTGGGGACCACGGCGCCAGCGACCACGGTGCCACAAATGTTGGTGGCGGCAACATCGGCCGGCCGCAAAGCGATGCTGACCAGCGCCTGTTCGACCAGGCCCGCAATGAATGCAACGGCCCGCAATATCCCTCCGGCGCCACCCCTCGCATCAATTACGATGCGGACAGCTTCACCTGCTTTGAGCCGGGCAGCTCGCGGCGCTGAACGACGCCGGGCATCACTGCCCGGCACCACGTCCGCTTTGCATCCATCCCGGACCGACCGGTCAATCTCTTCGGCAATGCCATTCGGCAAGCCGGGGGTCGGCGGCACTTGTTTCACGGCGCAGTCGAGCGCGGCCTCGACCAAGCGCCGCGCCTCCGCCTGCCGCGAGAGGTGACTATCGCTGAGAACTGCCAGCAAACCGGGGTGGCAAGGTGAGGTGGCCCTTGCCAGCCCCCACCCTCTCTCCTAACAAAAGTGTCGTCAGGACATGGGGAGATATCTGTGGCGAAGCGCATTGTATTCACCGGCGGGTCCGGCAAGGCCGGCAAGCACGTCGTGCCGTGGCTCAAGGCCAAGGGCTACGACATTCTCAACCTCGACCTGAAGCCGCTGGACTGCCCCGGTGTCAATACGCTGATCACCGACGTCACGGACTCGGGCCAAGTGTTCAACGCGCTCACCATGCATCATGGTTTCGAAGGTTACGACAAGGGCCGCGTGCCATCGGCCCCGGACGCGGTCGTGCACTTCGCGGCCGTCCCGCGCGTGCTGATTCAGCCGGACAACACCACCTTCACCGCCAACACCGTCTCCACCTACAATGTCATCGAAGCGGCCATGAAGCTCGGCGTGCGCAAGGTCATCATCGCATCGAGCGAGACCACCTATGGCGTGTGCTTCGCCGAGGGCGACAAGGACTACCATCACTTCCCCCTCGACGAGGACTATGACAGCGACCCGATGGATTCCTACGGCCTCTCCAAGGTTCTCAACGAGAAGACGGCCCGCGCCTTCGCCATGCGCTATGGCGCCGATGTTTACGCGCTGCGCATCGGCAACGTCATCGAGCCGCATGAATACCCGATGTTCAAGGGATTCCTCGACAACCCGATGACCCGCAAGCGCAATGCCTGGAGCTATATCGACGCGCGGGACCTGGGCCAGATCGTGCACCTCTGCATCGAGAAGGACGGACTGGGCTACCAAGTCTTCAACGCGGTGAACGACACCATCACAACCAAGGAACCCACGGCCGAATTCCTGAAGAAGTACGTTCCGCAAATTACGCTGAAGCGCCCACTTGTGGGCAACGAGGCTCCGCTCTCCAACGCCAAGATCCGCGAGGTCCTCGGCTTCCGGGAAGAGCACGACTGGCGGAAATACGTCTGATGCCGTTTCCGTTCACGCCGCTCGTCGAGACGCTCCCCTCGTCCGTGCCCTTCGTCGGGCCGGAGGCGCTGGAACGGCGCACCGGCACGCGCTTCCGGGCGCGCATCGGGGCCAATGAAAGCGTGTTCGGACCCTCGCCCATGGTGGTCGCCGCCATGCAGGCGGCGGCCGCGGAGAGCTGGCAGTACTGCGACCCGGAGAACCACGACATCAAGGCCGCGCTGGCGAAGCACCTCGGCGTGGCGCCCGAGAACGTCATGGTGGGCGAAGGCATCGACGGGCTCTTCGGCTACGCCGTGCGGCTCTTCGTCGAGCCGGGCGTCACGGTGGCGAGTTCACTCGGCGCCTATCCGACCTTCAACTTCCATGTCCATGGCTTTGGCGGAAAGCTTGTCACCACGCCGTACGTGAATGACCGGGAAGACCCCGCCTCCCTCATCGACCTCGCGGCCCGCGAGAAGGCCCGCCTCATCTACTTCGCCAACCCGGACAATCCGATGGGCAGCTGGTGGGATGCAGCGAGCGTGCAGCGCATGATCGACGCCATTCCCGATGGCGCGCTCCTCATGCTGGACGAGGCCTATGGCGAATTCGCGCATGACGGCACGCTGCCACCGCTCGACGTGACGAACCCGAAGCTACTGCGCTTCCGCACCTTCTCGAAGGCCTATGGCCTGGCCGGCATGCGGCTCGGCTACTGCATCGGGCACGCCGACCTGATCCGTGCCTTCGACAAGATCCGCAACCACTTCGGAGTCACCAAGCTCGGACAGGTGGCGGGCATCGCGGCCCTCGATGACCAGAATCACCTGCGCAGCGTGGTCAACCGCGTTGCCGCAGCGCGCGAGCAGATCGCCGCAATTGCGCGGAAGAACGGCCTCGCACCGCTCCCCTCGGCCACCAATTTCGTCACCATCGACTGCGGCCGCGACGGCGCCTTCGCTAAGCGCGTGCTCGATGTGCTGGTGGCCTCGGGCGTCTTCGTGCGCATGCCCGGTGTCGCCCCCCTCAACCGCTGTATCCGCGTGACAGCAGGCACGGCGGAGGACCTTGGCATCTTCGCGGATGAGCTTCCGAAGGCGCTGAAAGCGGCGTCCGCCTAGCCAGGACCTCACTCATTCTCGACCCAAAGAAAATGCCCGGGACAAGCCCGGGCATGATGCGTGCATGCAAAATCTGAAGTGGCAAACCTGCCGGTCAGAGGCTCGGATAGTCCGTGAAGCCCTTCGGGCCCGGCGTGTAGAAGGTGCCGAAGTCAATCTCGTTGAGGGCTGCTCCCGACGTCCACCGCGCCACGAGATCCGGGTTCGAGAGGAAGGGGCGGCCAACGGCGACCAGGTCGCAGGCCTTGTCCTCCAGCTCCTTCTCGGCGCGCTGGGCGTCATAGCCGCCCGACAGGATCAGGGTGCGCTTGAACTCCTTGCGGATGGCCTGCTTGATCGCCGCAGGAACTTCCGGAGCGCCCATCGGGGAATGATCGACGAGATGCAGATAGACCAGGCCCAGCTCATTGAGCTTGGTCGCGAGGTAGGCATAATCGGATGCCATCTCGGGATAGTCGGGCATGTCGTTGAAGGTGCCATAGGGCGACAGGCGGATGCCCACCTTGTCGGCTCCGATGGCGGCAATCGCGGCCTTGGCAGCCTCGAGGACGAAGCGCGCGCGGTTCTCGATCGAGCCACCGTAGCTGTCGGTCCGCTGGTTCGAGGTCGGGCGGATGAACTGCTCGAGCAGGTAACCGTTGGCAGCGTGAAGCTCGACGCCGTCGGCGCCGGCTGCCACGGCATTGCGCGCTGCGGTGCCGAATTCCGCAATGGCGGTCTTGATGTCGGCGTCCGTCATGGGCTCCGGCGTCGGATGGGGCTTCATGCCTTCGGCATCGGTGTAGATCTCGCCGGCAGCCGCGATGGCAGACGGACCGAGCACGCGGGCGCCCTTGGGTAGGTTCAGCGGATGGCCGATGCGGCCGGTGTGCATGAGCTGGATGAAGATCTTCGCACCGCCGTCATGCACGGCCGTGGCAACCTTGCGCCAGCCGTCCACCTGCTCCGGGCTGAAAATGCCGGGAATGCGGGGATAGCCGAGGCCATTCGGCGAAGGCGAGGTGCCTTCGGTGACGATCAGCCCCGCGGAGGAACGCTGCTGATAGTACTCGACGATGAGGTCATTGGGTACATTGCCGGTGGCGCGGTTGCGCGTCATCGGGGCCATGACCAAGTGGTTCTGAAGCTTGAGCGGACCAAGAGTGGCGGGCGAGTAGAGGATGGACATTGAAAGCCTTTCAGTAGCGAGTTTGGTTGTCGTCGTCGGGATGAGTTGAGAAGCTGCTCGTCAGGCGGCTGTTCGCGGCACGATTACCGTTCTTGCAGGAAGACAGCGCGTGGCCGCCGGGCGCCAGCAATCACGCGTTCTCCTTTTCATGCTTGGTGTGGACGAGGTCGTTGAGGTCGAGGCGCTGGGTGGTCATCGCGATGCTGCCGTCGGCATTACGCGGCCACTCGGCCTCAGGCTTGTCCCAGTAAAGTTCGATGCCGTTCATGTCAGGGTCATGAAGGTAGAGCGCTTCGGACACGCCGTGGTCGGCGGCACCGTCGAGCTGCACCTTGCTGGCGACAAGGCGCTTCAGCGCATCAGCCAGGTCGGCACGCGTCGGATAGAGGATGGCGACGTGGTACAGGCCGGTGGTGCCCGGGGGCGGCGGCTGCCCGCCGGCACTCTCCCAGGTGTTGAGGCCGATGTGGTGGTGATAGCCACCAGCCGAGATGAAGGCAGCCTGCTTGCCGAACATCTGCTGCAGTTCGAAGCCCAGCACGCCGCAATAGAAGTCCAGCGCCCGCTGGATGTCGGATACCTTCAGGTGAACATGGCCGATGCGCGTGCCGGCCGGGATCGGGGCATTGACGGACATGGGCTGGTTCCTTTCTGTAACGATTGTCGTTACCGATATAGGCAGCCCAGGGTCCATTCGCAAGCCCCCTCCGGGCCGGATTCGCGCAAAACCGTGGATGAGTTCCGGGCGCGCTTGAAAAGGAGGGGCGCTTTCCGCAAAACGAAGGCGATTTCCACAGGAGATACGCCATGGCCGAGGCCAAACTTCCCAAATCGCTCGTCTTGGTGGATCACCCCCTCATTCTGCACAAGCTGTCGCTGATGCGCGACAAGACCACGCCGTCGGCGGTGTTTCGCCAATTGCTGCGCGAGATCAGCCTGCTGCTGGCCTATGAGGTGACCCGCGACCTGCCGATGACCACCCAGAAGATCGAGACGCCGCTGACCGAAATGGATGCCCCGATCCTCAAGGGCAAGAAGCTGGTGATCGTGTCGATCCTGCGCGCCGGCAACGGCCTGCTCGAAGGCATGCTGGACCTGCTGCCGTCCGCCCGCATCGGCCATATCGGGCTTTACCGTGACCCGGTCACGCTGAAGCCGGTCGAATACTATTTCAAGGTCCCCTCCGACATCGGCGAGCGCCCGGTCATCGTGGTGGACCCGATGCTGGCCACCGGCAATTCCACCGCCTATGCCATCCAGAAGCTCAAGGATGCCGGTGCAAAGGACGTGCGCCTCGTCTGCCTGCTTTCGGCGCCCGAAGGCATCCGCCGTGTGGCCGAGGACCACCCGGACGTGCCGATCTACACCGCCGCGGTGGACAGCCACCTCAACGACCACGGCTACATCGTGCCGGGCCTCGGCGATGCGGGCGACCGCATGTTCGGCACCAAGTAATCATTTACCATGGGGCCGAATGGCCCCGCCACCACACCAATTGAAAACCATTGGCCGCTAGCGTTGCTCATCGTGGGAAAAGGTCAGTGAGAATGATGGCAGAGCCGGCGGTTATTGGCGCAAGCCCGGAAAAGAAGTCGCTGCAGCTCAGCGCAGCCCATGGTGGGCGTCCGCGCCTGCTGCTGGCGGAGGACTGCGACCCCGTGCGCATCGTCACCGCTGCCATGCTGAAGGGCATGGGCTGTGACGTCGAGGCCGTTATCCATGGCGAGGACGCCGTGAAGAGCGCGTCTGAAAACGAATTCGACGTGATCGTGCTCGACATCGAAATGCCGATCATGGACGGCATCACCGCTGCCCGCTCGATCCGCCAGATGGGTGGCTCCGCCGCTGCCACGCCGCTCATGGCGCTGTCGGCCTTCCTGGCAGACTCGGTTCGCAACGGCGAGTGGCGCGATACCTTCGACATCGCGCTCCCCAAGCCCGCCAACCGCAGCGAACTCCACGAGGCGGTCAAGGCCGCGCTGCTGCACATCCGCGACGAGGCCTGAAAACGCGAAAGGGCGGGAATGACCCCGCCCTCTTCCGTAAAACGAACGCCGGATCTCTCAGCCCTGGGAGGGCTTCGCCTCCAGCGACTTCAGCATGTGAAGCACTTCGCGCAGTTCCGGGCTCAGCACCGGCTTGCGCTTGCGGCCCTGGTTCTGCACTGGTTGTTGGGAGTCCTCAGACTGCATTCTGCCCACCTTGTCGTCCTCGCGTCGGTTCATTGTCAGAGCTTGGCCTTAAGATCATCCTAAGGATGTGACGTAGCGCACAATGGCCCTTGCTCATGGCGGCTGCGAGGCCCGATCCGGGCGCTTTTGCGACATTGTTAACAACGCGTTAAGGCTGTCTGGCGTCAGACACTGAATTGTGATGGAATACGTTGCAGTATCTCTTCGTAAACTTGACGCGAACCACAGATCAGGAGGATCAACGCTCATGGTGTCGAAAACGGTAATGGGACTTCTCGCGGCGGGCGTTCTCTCGCTTGGCCTTTCCTCGGCGGCGATGGCGGATGCCAAGGCCTCGATCGAGGCGCGCGAAGCCTGCATGAAGGCCAATGGCGCGATGATGAAGGTCATGGTCCCGGTCATCAAGGGCCAGAACGCCTATGACAAGGCGGCAAACGATGCCGCGATCGCCGCCGTCGAGGCAGCCTGCGGCGGCTGGGCCAACTGGTGGGGCGAAGACACCAAGCCGGGCGGCGCCGTGAAGACCGAGGCCAAGCTCGAGATCTGGTCCGACCCCAAGGGCTTCGAAGCCGCTGGCGGCGCCTACATGGCCGCTCTCAGCGCGGTGAAGGCCTCGGCCGATGAGGCTTCCTTCAAGGCCGCCTTCCCGGCGCTCGGCAAGTCCTGCCAGGGTTGCCACGAGAAGTTCCGTCAGGCGGATTGATCCTTGCGGCTCATGTCCCGAAGCATCGTGCTGGCCCTGGCGCTCATCTTGGCGCTGGGGCTTGCCGTTTTCTGGGTCCTGAGCACGCCACGGCCGCTCACCGTGGCTGACATTCCGCAGCACACGCCGAACCTCGCCAATGGCGAGGTCCTCTATCACGCGGGCGGCTGCATCTCCTGCCATCAGCCCTCGCCTGACCTTGCAGGCATCGAGAACACCGTGCCCGCGGGCGGCGCGCCGCTCCACACGCCGGTCGGCACGCTCTACCCGATGAACCTGACGCCGGATCCGGAGACGGGCATCGGCAAGTGGACCGACCTGCAGTTCCTCAACGCCGTGCAGCGTGGCATTTCGCCCGAGGGCGAGAACCTTATCCCGGCGCTGCCCTACACCTCCTACGCCCACATGAAGCCCGAGGACGTGCTGGACATTCGCGCCTACCTCGCCAGCCTGCCGCCGGTGAAGTCGCCCGAACGCGAGCCGGACATCACGGCCCTGCCATTGGTCCGCCGCGGCGTGGGCCTGTGGAAGTGGGTGGGCCTCGACACAACGCCCTGGACGCCCGATCCGTCGCAGTCCGAGAGCTGGAACCGCGGCTCCTATCTCGTCAATGGCCCCGGCCACTGCCAGGAGTGCCACACGCCGCGCAACATCTTCATGGCGCGCAACGCATCGAAAGCCTTCGCAGGCGGCCCCCATCCGGAAGGCAAGGGCCGGGTGCCCAGCCTGCTGGGCCTGATCGAGCGCGGCCGCTACACCGACGCCGCCGACCTTGCCTCCGCCCTCGCGAATGGCGAGGCCTTGGGCTACGACAAGCTCGCCTCAGGCGGCATGGGCCAGGTCCAGCGCAACATCTCGCAGTTGCCCGAGGGCGACATCCAGGCCATCGCCGACTATATCGCCAGCCTGAAGTAATCTTCGCTCACAGCTTGGGCGACAACCCCACGTCTTCCATCCAGTGGTCGATCGCCGCCGCCGTCTCGTCAGGATATTCGAGCGTCGGGAAATGGCCGCAGTCGGCCAGCTCCACGTAGCGGCCCCGAGGGATGGCAGCCGACATGCGCAGGCCTTCCGCCGCGGGCGAAAACTTGTCGTGCGCGCCCCACAGCATCAGCGCCGGGCAGGTGATCTCAACGAGCCGTGGCCAGCGGTCGACGCGGTGGGCCAGCGCATCCGACTGGCGGGTGAGGGCTTCGGGGCCCAGCGTCGCGCACATGTCGATGAAGGCCTGCCGCGCGGCGGGGCCGTTGGGGCCGTCCATGTGGGCGATCATGTCGCCCATTTCAGTGGCCACCTGCTCCGCCTCACCCGCCCGCAACCGCTCCGAGCGGCGCAGGCCCGCCCGCTGGTCGGCCACTGCGCCGGGGCTGGAGCCGATGACGATCAGGCCTCGCACCCGCTCGGGCGCGGCAAGCGTGGTTTCCAGCGCCACGCGCCCGCCAAACGAGGTACCCAGCACCACGAAATGCCTGGGCGCCTGGGCCAGCACCTGCTCCACGCAAGTGGCGAAATCCGCCCCGTCGGCGATCACCGTCGAATTCAGCACGTTGGAGGGCAGAAGGGGCGCAATCTCGGCATAGAGGCGTTCATCACAGCCGAAGGCGGGGATCATCACGAGATTTGTCATGGCTGCCATTTTGCAACGGCGGGCCCCAAAGGAAAAGCCCCACAATCCCGTTGTCCCGGACCCTGAGGCTGCTAGAAGAGGAAATCTTCGATCAACCTGCAGGAAAAGCCCCGTGAAATCGCTCGACAAGAAGCTGAAGATCATCGCCGCCGGCAAGTACAAGCCGAAGGACTTCATCCTCGCTGATGCCAAGGACCCGGACTATGCCTTCGGCGTCAAGGGCACGGGTGCGCATGACTATCTGGATCAGTCCGGCAAGCATCGCTCCATCCCCGAGTTCCGCCAGACCATCCGCGACATGGTCAAGCAGAAGCAGATGGACGTGATGCTGGGTGCCGTCTCCAACATGGAGCTGCTCATCGAGGACGGCCTGTTCGAGAAGTCGGGCGTCACGCCCGCCATCCGCGCCAATGACACGTCCGACATCTGGCACCCGCGCGCCGGCAACTACGCCAAGGAGCCCTCGCGCCCATGGCGCACCGCCAACCTCGACTACGTCTCGAAGTTCTGCGACCTTGGTCTTTACTCGGTCACCTTCAACAACATCCTCGAGCGCGACCTGGAGGCAGTGGAGCAGTACCGCGAGTTCCGCCACGACGCGGTGAAGCACAAGTTCCGCCACTTCCTTGAGATCTTCAATCCCAACGCGCCGCAGAACCTGCCCGCCGAGCAAATGCCCTTCTACGTGAACGACATGATCATGCGCGTGCTCGCCGGCATGGCGAAGGTGGAGCGTCCGCTGTTCCTCAAGATGCCGTTCAATGGCCGCAAGGCCATGGAGGAGCTGGCAAGCCATGATCCGGGCCTCGTCATCGGCATCCTCGGCGGGTCCTCGGGCACCACGCGCGATTGCTTCGAGCTGCTTGCCCAAGGCGAGAAGTCGGGCGCCAAGGTCGCGCTCTTCGGCCGCAAGATCAACCTCGCCGAAAGCCCGCTCGACCTCGTGGCGCTGTTCCGCCCGGTGATCGAGTCCGAGGTAACGGCCGAGCAGGCAGTGAAGCACTATCACGCCATCCTGTCCAAGAAGGGGCTTAGCCCCAAGCGCAAGCTCGAGGACGACCTGAAGATCACCGAACCCGCGCTCGACGGCTACAAGAAGTGACCAAGCGCGGCATCGTGCTGGCCGGGATCGTGGTGCTCGACATCGTGCACATCATCGATCACTGGCCGGCCGAGGAGACGCTGGCATTCATCGACCGCACCGAAATGGCGGCCGGCGGGCCCCCGCACAATGCGGCGGCAGGCCTCCTGCAGCTCGGCGCCGATTTCCCGGTGACGCTGCTGGCCTCCTCCGGCAGCGATGCCTATGGCGAGATCATGCTGGCCAGCGCGCGCGGCTACGGTCTCGATACCTCACGCGTGGCGATGATCCCTGGTGCCGTTACCAGCCACACCCATGTCATGTCCTGCAAGGACACCGGTCGGCGCACCTTCTTCGCGCAGCTCGGCTGCAACAACCTGATGACGGTCGAGCACCTGATGCCGCCCGAGGACAGCAACGCCAGGATCTACTACCTCGGCAGCCCAGGCACGGCCCGTGCCCTGGACAGAAGCGATGGCTGGCGCACGCTGCTCAGCGCCGCGAGGGCGCGCGGCATGAAGACCTGCCTTGAGCTTTGCCCGGTCCCCGCCGACGACCTGCGCCAGCTGGTGCCACCCTGCCTGCCGCTGTGCGACGTGTTCGTGGTCAATGACTATGAGGCGGCGAGCATCACCGCGGTCGACGTGGCACCCCGCGTCCGCCTGGATTGGCACGCGGCAGAAGAAGCCTGCCGCAGGCTTCTGGCCATGGGCGTGGGCGAACTCGCCTGCATTCACCACCCCGATGGCGCCGTGGCGGTCACGCGCAACGGCGAAGTCTCGAAGCGCCCCTCGGTGCGCGTCGACCAGTCGGAAATCGCCGGCGCCACCGGGGCGGGCGATGCCTTCTATGCCGGGGTTCTTTTCGGTCTGCACGAGAACTGGTCGCTGGAGCGCTGCCTCGACCTCGGCAACGCCGCCGCCGCCACGTCGCTCCATTCGCCCACCACCAGTGCTGGCATCCGTCCGTGGGCGGAATGCCTGGACTATGCCAAGGCCAAGGGCCTGCGCTCGACTTAGGGCCGTCCCTCCATTTTCACCTTGGCCCGGCTTGACCGGGGCATCCCTCTTGGCGACCGCGCAAAGGATGCGCGGGTCAAGCCTGCGCAAGGTGAATGGGTGGGGGCCCCGACCCCTGTTCCCACGCCCGATTCCCCTGATATAGTCCCTCCACTCTAGGAGGAACCAGAATGCCCTTGTCCAACATGGCCGTCCGCGACATCGAGACGGTGATCCACCCCTACACCAACCTCGCCCGCCACCGCGAGGTGGGGCCCCTCATCCTCAACGAGGGCCGCGGCATCCATCTCTATGACGACACGGGCAAGCGCTACATCGAGGGCATGTCGGGCCTGTGGTGCACGGCACTGGGCTATGGCAACCAGGAAATCGCCGAGGCCGGTGCAGAAGCGCTGCGCCGGGTGTCCTTCACCCATGCCTTCGGCGGCAAGTCGCATGATGGCGTGATCGAGCTCTCCGAGAAGCTCAAGGAAATCGCCCCCTGCCCCGCCTCCAAGGTGCTGTTCGGCTCGTCCGGCTCCGAGGCCAACGACATGCAGATGAAGCTGTCGTGGTACTACAACAATGCCCGCGGCAAGCGCGACAAGAAGAAGATCATCAGCCGCATGCGCGCCTATCACGGCGTCACCATCGCGTCGGCCTCGCTCACCGGGCTCCCCTGGGTGCACAACGACTTCGACCTGCCCATCGCCAACGTGCTGCACACCTCCTGCCCGCATTTTTATCGCTACGGCCAGGAAGGTGAGACCGAGCAGGACTTCGCCTCCCGCATGGCGCAGGACCTCGAGGACATGATCCTGCGCGAGGGGCCTGACACCATCGCCGCCTTCATCGGCGAGCCGCTGATGGGAGCGGGCGGCGTGCTGCTGCCGCCCGACGGCTATTGGGAGAAGGTCAACGCCATCCTCGAGAAGTACGACATCCGCTTCATCGCCGACGAAGTGATCTGCGGCTTCGGCCGCACCGGCAACTGGTTCGGCTCGACCACCTACGGCATGAAGCCTCAGTCGATCACCATGGCCAAGGCCATCACCTCGGCCTATTTCCCGCTGTCGGCACTCACCGTCGAGGAAGACCTCTACCAGGCCATGCTGGATGAAAGCCGCAAGCTCGGCACCTTTGGCCATGGCTACACCTACACCGCCCACCCCGTGGGCTGCGCCATCTCGCTCAAGACCATCGAGATCTACCAGCGCGACAAGATCATGGAGCACGCGGCCAAGATGAGCCCGGTGTTCCAGGCACGGCTGAAGAAGCTGGCCGACCATCCGCTGGTGGGCGAGGCGCGTGGCGTCGGCCTCATCGGTGCTGTCGAACTCGTGGCCGACAAGGCCACCAAGCGCAGCTTCGATCCGAAGAAGATGGTGGGTGCCGCCACGGTGAACACGCTGCAGGAGATGGGCCTCATCGTCCGCAACATCCAGGACTCGGTGGCGCTCTGCCCGCCGCTCATCATCACCGTGGACGAGATCCACGAGATGTTCGACGTCTTCGAAAAGGGCCTGGATGCCATGGAAGCCTGGGCCCGCAAGGAGAACGCGCGGGCATGATCGGCGGCGAGGAAGATCTGCGGCTCAAGTTTGGCGAGGTCCATCCCCTCGCTTCCGCCAAGAGCAGGCCGGCGCTGGACAAGTATTCGCGCCAGTTCATCGGCCTGTCGCCCTTCCTCGTCATCTCCACGGCTGACACACAAGGCCGCGCGGATCTTTCTCCGCGCGGCGACCCGCCGGGCTTCGTCCATATCCTCGATGACACCACGATCGTCATCCCCGACCGGCCGGGCAACAACCGGCTGGACACCATGGCCAACATCACGGCCAACCCGAATGTCGGGCTACTGTTCTTCGTGCCCGGCTTCGAGGATACGCTGCGCCTCAATGGCCGGGCCCGCATCACCGATGATCCGGCGCTTCTGTCCGCCTGCACGGTGAATGGCAAGCAGCCGGTGGTCGGCATCGTGGTCACGGTTGAGGAGGTCTTCCTGCACTGCGCCAAGGCGCTGAAACGCTCGAAGCTCTGGGAGCCGGACTACCGCCAGGATCGCGCCCAACTGCCCTCCATCGCCCGCATGATCCTGGAGCAGACCTCGACGCAGGTGGCGGAGCCCGAAGCCGCGAAGATCGATGACGAGGTGGAAGAGGATTACCGCACCGCCCTCTACTGACAAAAATTCCCCGTCTTGATCGAGGTCAATGAACGGAGCCTAACAGCCGATACTGTCAGCTTCCATGGACAGTCAGCTTCTCCCCTTCGCCACACAGGACGTTCCGCGGTACACGAGCTACCCGACCGCGGTGCAGTTCCAGTCCACCTTCCCCGGCCAGATGTCGGATGACTGGCTGGCGGCGCTGGACCCGGAGGCGACCCTCTCGGTCTATGTCCACATCCCCTTCTGCCGCCAGCTCTGCTGGTATTGCGGTTGCCACACCTCTGTGCCCAACAGCTATGACCGCGCGGCGCGCTACGTCGAATATCTGGTCAAGGACATCCGGCGCTCCGCCTCCCTGTTCCAGGGCCGCAAGGGCAAGGTCACGCACCTCCACTTCGGCGGCGGCACGCCCACCTATCTCGATGACCTCCACATCGGCGAGATCGTCGAGGCCATCGACTCGGGGCTAGGGCTTGCCACCGGCGGCGAGATGGCGCTTGAGTCCGACCCCCGCACGCTGACGCGCGAACGCGCCAAGGTGCTGAACGGCATGGGATTCAACCGCATCAGCTTCGGCGTCCAGGATTTCGCCACGCCAGTGCAGATGAAGATCAACCGGCTGCAGACATTCGGCCTCGTCAAGGCGGCAAACGAGTTCCTGCGCGAGGCGGGCTTCACCTCAGTGAACTTCGATCTCATGTACGGCCTTCCCGCCCAGACGGTGGAAAGCGTCGCCAAGACTGCGCAGCAGGCGGCGGAGCTGAAGCCCGACCGCATCTCGGTCTTCGGCTATGCCCATGTGCCGTGGTTCAAGAAGCACCAGAAGATGATCAATGATGCCGAGCTTCCCGGCGTCAACGCCCGCTATAGTCAGGCCACCATCATCGAGCGCGAGCTCAACGCCCATGGCTATGCCTCGATCGGGCTCGACCATTTCGCACTGGAGCATGACGAGATCACGGCAGCTGCCCGCAACGGCACCATGCGCCGCAACTTCCAAGGCTACACGACGGACGTCTCCGATGCGCTGCTGGCCTTCGGCGCCTCCGCCATCGGCGAATTCCCGCAAGGCTTCGTGCAGTCGGCGCGCGACACGCTGGAGTGGTCACAGAAGATCGACCGCAACGAGAGCCCGGTCACCCGCGGGCTGGCCACCACGGCGGAAGACCGCATGCGCTCGGAAGTGATCGAGCGCCTGATGTGCGACCTCTCGGTGGATGCGGCAGAAATTGCCCAGCGCCACGGCTTCGACCCGGTGATCTTCGATGACGTTGCCGAAAAGCTCGAACCCGCCATCTTCGCCGGCATTGCCGAGGTGAAGGGCAACCGCGTCAGCGTCAAGCCGAAGCACCGCCTGTTCCTGCGCACCGTGGCTGCGGCTTACGACGCGCATTTCGTGGCCGCACCCAACCGGCATGCCAAGGCGGTGTGACCGCGGCACAACCCCCACCCCTACCCCTCCCCACAAGGGGGAGGGGGACACCTCACCGATATGTCGGTACATGGTTCCCCTCCCCCTTGTGGGGAGGGGTAGGGGTGGGGGTCCGCGAGTCAGACCCCAGCCAGCGCCTGCTCGAGGTCCGCGATCAGGTCATCCGCATGCTCAATGCCGATCGACAGCCGCACCAGATTGTCCGGCACCGGGCTCGTCGGCCCCTCCACCGTCTTCCTATGCTCGGCAAGGCTTTCGACGCCACCCAATGACGTCGCCGGCACGATCACCTTCAGCCTCGTGCACAGCTTCTGCGCATCATCGAAGCCGCCCTTCACGAGCAAGGACATCATGCCCCCGAAGCCATCGCGCATCTGCCGCACCGCGATGGCGTGGCCCGGATGCGAGGCAAGCCCCGGATAGAGCACGCGCTCCACCTTCGGGTGACCCTCGAAATGTTTCGCAATCGCCATGGCATTGGCCGAGCACTGGCGA
The DNA here is from genome assembly GCA_945889445.1 of Rhizobium sp. Q54. GTDB lineage: Bacteria > Pseudomonadota > Alphaproteobacteria > Rhizobiales > Aestuariivirgaceae > Aestuariivirga. Next base: position 10,869 of record CAMDBX010000007.1, on the reverse strand, counting down.
TAGCGCACGAACACGGTGCGCATGCCCCGCAGCAGCAGGAAGCAGTCGAGCGGTGCCAGCGGTGCGCCCATCTTGGTGCGTAAGCTTCGCACATCCGTCCAGCGCTGGTTTTCCTCGCGCGTCACCAGCACGCCGGCGAGCACGTCGGAATGGCCATTCAAGTATTTGGTCGCCGAGTGGAACACGATGTCGGCACCCAGCGTCAGCGGCTGCGTGGTGACGGCCCCCGTCGCCGTTGCATCCACCGCGAGAATGGCACCCGCCGCATGCGCCGCCTTGGCCGCAGCCTCGATGTCGATCACGTCCCATGTCGGGTTCAGCGGCGTCTCGATCCACACCAGATCGGTCTTGCCCTTCTGCAGCGCGGCTTGAAGCGCGCCTGGCTGCTTCGGGTCGAACAGCGTGAGCGTGATCCGCTTGAGGCCTTCCAGCCGCTTCATCCAGTCGCGCGTGCCGTAATACATCACGTCGGGCGCCACCACATGCGCACCCTGCGGCACCGTCTCCAGCAGGATGGTGATCGCCGCCATGCCGGAGGCAAACAGCAGGGCCGATGTGCCCTGCTCCAGCGCCGCGATGGCCTCCTCCGTCTGCCACAGCGTCGGGTTTCCGTTGCGGACGTAGTTCTCCTTCAGCTTCGGCTTGTAGTCTTCGTCGCGGGCATAGGTAGAGGAGAGGTAGATCGGCGGCACCACGGCGCCCGTTGCCTCGTCAATGGCACGAAGCGCATGCGCCGCGATGGTTTCGGGGCGCAGCCTGTCGTTAGACATGCTGGCCGCCGTTGATGTGCAGTTCAGCTCCCGTCACATAGGACGACTGGTCGGTGCACAGGAAATAGATCGCCTTGGCCACCTCTTCCGGCTGGCCGAGCCGCCGCTGCGGAATCTGCGCCACCAGCTTCTCGGTGCCGGGAGACAGGATGGAGGTCTCGATCTCGCCCGGCGAGATGGAATTGACGCGCACGCCGAAGGGTCCGAAGTCCGCCGCCATCTCGCGTGTCAGCGAGGCAAGCGCCGCCTTCGATGTTGAGTAAGCAGCACCCGCGAAGGGGTGCACGCGAGAGCCTGCAATCGAGGTGACGTTCACCACCGCGCCCTTGGCCGCGACGAGCTCGTCCATCAACCCGCGCGCCAGCATGACGGGCGCGAAGAAGTTGATCTGGAACACCGTCTTCCAGTCATGCTCCGAAGTCTCGAGCGTGTTGAGGCGAGCGCCTCCCGGCTTCTTCGGGCTGATCGCCGCGTTGTTGACCAGCGCATGAAGCCTGGAGCCTTGCGCCTTCAGCTTCTCCTTCATCTGCGCGATGGCCTTGTGGGTGTCCTCGGAGGAGGCCAGGTCAACCACGATGTGGTCTTCGGGCCCAGCGTCCCACGGGCAGTCCTCGGAGAAGGGCTGGCGCGAGCAGGTGATGACGCGCCACCCTGCCGTCGAGAAGCGCTTCACCGTGGCGTGCCCGATGCCGCGCGAGGCGCCGGTGAGGATCAGTGTCTTGCGGTCGGCATCGGGTGTCGCGTTCACGGATAAAGCCTCGCCTTGGACCATTGAGCGTTGTCATCCGGGCGGCGGAATACCACGCGGTCATGCAGACGGAACGGCCGGTCGTGCCAGAACTCGATCGCCAGCGGCTTGATGCGGAAGCCGGACCAGTGGGCAGGCCGCGGCACCTCGCCGATCGCGTATTTCGCGGTGTTCACGGCCACTGCCGTTTCAAGTGCGAAGCGGCTTTCCAGCGGGCGCGACTGCTGCGAGGCCCAGGCGCCGATGCGGCTGTCGCGGGGCCGCGAGGCGAAATAGTCATCCGCCTCGGCCTTGGAGACCTCCTCGACGATGCCGCGCACCCGCACCTGCCGGCGCAGCGACTTCCAGTGGAAGACGAGGGCCGCCTTCATGGTGCCGAGGATCTCCTGACCCTTCTGGCTCTGGAAATTGGTGTAGAAGACGAAGCCGCGCTCGTCATAGCCCTTCAGCAGCACCATGCGGACGTTGGGCAACCCCTCCTCGTCAACCGTGGCCAGCGCCATGGCGTTGGGGTCGTTGGGCTCGGAGGCTTCCGCCTCCTTCAGCCATTCCCCGAACAGGTTGAAGGGGTCATTCCTGTCGGTGAAGCCGGCGGAGGCCGTCAGCTTGGAGATGTCGCTCAATGCCATGTGCAAGTCCTGATTTCTTATGTGGTTATGCCACCCGTGCGGGCTACGGATCAACCTTCGCCGCAGACCATCTGCCATGTCCCAGGCCCGCCCCCTGAGGTCCGCCCCTCGCTCCTTGCGTATTTTCTTTCCAGTGGACCTCCCCCCGGCTTTGTGTCAATTAACCGACCGCCGGGGAACGCCCGGCCCACCTGTTTTCTGGACGGTCAATCATGAGCGATAACAAGGGTTTGATGGCTGGCAAGCGTGGCCTCATCATGGGCGTTGCGAACAACCGGTCCATCGCCTGGGGCATCGCCAAGTCCTGCGCCGCGCAGGGTGCCGAACTCGCCTTCACCTATCAGGGTGACGCCCTGAAGAAGCGGGTGGAGCCGCTGGCTGCCGAACTGGGCTCCAAGATCGTGGTCCCCTGCGACGTCACCGACATGTCATCGATGGACGCCACCTTCGAGACCATCGCCAAGGAGTGGGGCTCGCTTGACTTCGTCGTCCACGCCATCGCCTTCTCCGACAAGGACGAGCTGCAGGGCCGCTACGTCGACACCAGCCCTGACAATTTCACCAAGACGATGTTCATCAGCGTCTATTCCTTCACGGCTGTCGCCCAGCGCGCCGAGAAGCTGATGACCAATGGCGGCTCGATGCTGACGCTGACCTATTACGGCGCGGAAAAGTGGATGCCGCATTACAACGTGATGGGCGTCGCCAAGGCCGGTCTTGAAGCCTCGGTGCGCTACATGGCGGCTGACCTTGGCCCCAAGAACATTCGCGTCAACGCCATCTCGGCCGGCCCGATCAAGACGCTGGCAGCCTCCGGCATCGGCGACTTCCGCTACATCCTGCGCTGGAACGAATACAACTCGCCGCTGCGCCGCACCGTCACCATCGATGAGGTGGGCGACTCGGGCTTCTACCTGCTCTCCGACCTCGGCCGCGGCGTCACCGGCGAGATCCTGCATGTCGATGCGGGCTACCACATCGTCGGCATGAAGAACCCCGATGCGCCGGACATCACGGTGAACGGAAGCGGTGAGTAAGCAGCGGCCGCCCATCTATTTCGTTCGCCACGGCGAGACGGACTGGAACGTCCAGGGCCTGATCCAGGGCTGGACCGACATCGAGCTGAACCCCAAGGGCCACGGCCAGGCCCGCGCCGTCGGACGGGCGCTGACACGGGTCCGCGACTTCCACCCCGATTTCAACTTCGCCGTCAGCCCGCTGCTGCGCGCCCGCCAGACCATGGGCTACATTGCGGAAGCGCTCGCGCTGGAGCCTGAGCAGGTCGCCATCGAACCTGCCGTCACCGAGCTGGGCTTCGGCGTCTGGGAGGGCAAGCCCTTCTGGGAGCTCAAGGCCTCGCCCATCTATCCGCCCCACCCGGAGGACCGCTATTCCTGGCGCCCACAGTCTGGCGAGAGCTATGAGGACGGCCACGCCCGCATCAACCAGTGGCTCGATACGCTGGACCGCCCCACCGTGGTCGTGGCGCACGGCGCCATCGGCCGCTGCCTGATCGCCGAGATCGCCGGCCTGCCGCGCCGCGACCTGGTGGAGCTGACCATGCGCCAGGGCTTCTACTGCAAGCTGGCGGACGGCAAGGCCGAGTGGTTTGACGCCACCGCCGATGGGGCCTAGGAAAAGGCCCATGTCGCACAACACCTTCGGCCACCTCCTCCGCGTCACCACCTTCGGCGAAAGCCATGGGCCCGCCCTTGGCTGCATCGTCGACGGCTGCCCGCCCAACATTCGGCTGACGGTTGAGGACATCCAGACCTTCCTCGACAAGCGCCGCCCCGGCCAGTCGCGCTTCACCACCCAGCGCCAGGAGCCGGACCAGGTGAAGATCCTCTCCGGCGTCTTCGAAGATGACCGCACCGGCGGCCCCGTCACCACCGGCGCGCCGATCATGCTGATGATCGAGAACGTCGACCAGCGCTCCAAGGACTATGCCGAGATCAGGGACAAGTTCCGCCCCGGCCACGCCGACATGACCTACCAGGCCAAATACGGCATCCGTGACTACAGGGGTGGCGGCCGCTCCTCGGCGCGCGAAACGGCGGCGCGCGTCGCCGCAGGCGCCGTGGCCCGCAAGATCATCCCCGGCGTCTCCATCCGCGGTGCGCTGATCCAGATGGGCCCGCACAAGGTCGACCGGACCAACTGGGACTGGTCGGAGGTTGATCGCAATCCCTTCTTCGCGCCCGACGCCAAGGCGGCGAAATTCTTCGAGGACTATCTGGACGGTGTTCGCAAGTCCGGTTCCTCGATTGGTGCGGTCATCGAGGTGACGGCAAGCGGCGTTCCCTCGGGCTGGGGTGCACCCCTCTATGGCAAGCTCGATGGAGACCTCGCTGCCGCCATGATGAGCATCAATGCCGTGAAGGGAGTCGAGATCGGCGCGGGCTTCGCCTCCGCCGAACTCTCGGGCGAAGACAACGCCGACGAAATTCGCATGCGCCGGGGCAAGCCCGCATTCCTCTCCAACAATGCGGGCGGCATTCTGGGTGGCATTTCCACCGGTCAGGACGTTGTTGTGCGCTTCGCCGTCAAGCCCACCTCGTCCATCCTCACCTCCAAGCGCAGCGTCTCCGCGCAGGGAGAGGACGTCGACGTGATGACCAAGGGCCGCCACGACCCGTGCGTCGGAATCCGCGCCGTTCCGGTGGGCGAGGCCATGATGGCCCTGGTGCTCGCCGACCACTTCCTGCGCCACCGCGGCCAGGTGGGCTAGAAACCGTCCAACGATGTAAACCAGCAGAAGAAGCATTGCTGGAATATAGCATCATAGGAATAAAAAGTCAAGGATTAAATTCCGAAAACGGTTTCACTTGAGATATCGTTTTCTAAGAAGCGTCATCCCGGCGAAAGCCGGGACCCAGCTTTCCGCAGGCTCAAGCGCCCAAATCTGGACCCTAGCTTTCGCTGGGGTGACGGACACAAGGGTTGATTTCAGCCTAGCTTCCCTGCCGACACCAGAAACTCCCGGTTCCCGTCGCCACCCTCCACCGGCGAGGCCGTCACCCCCAGCACCCGCCAGCCCTGCGAGCGCAGAAAATCCGTGATCTCCGCGCAAACCCGCTCATGTACTTCCGGGTCCGTCACGAGCCCGCCCTTGCCGATCGCGTCCCTGCCCGCCTCGAACTGCGGCTTGATCAGCGCCACCAGCAGGGCGCCCTCCTCCGCCAGTTCTAGCGCTGCCGGCAATGCCAGCTTCAGCGAAATGAAGCTCACGTCACAGACGATGAGATGTATGGGTCGGTCAAGATGCTCCGTAGACAGATCACGTGCATTGAGCCCCTCGATGAGCGTCACGCGCGGGTCCGCGATTTTCATCTGCCCGTGGCCCACATCGATGGCCGTCACATGGGCCGCGCCCTCTTCCAGCAGCACCTGCGTGAAGCCGCCGGTCGAGGCGCCAATGTCGAGGGCATTCTTGCCCCGCGCCACAATGCCGAACTGCACCAGCCCATGTTTCAGCTTGAGGGCCGCCCGCGAGACATATCCCTGCGCCTCGTCTTCGATGGTCAGCACAGTGTTGGGCCCCACCGTCTGCGAGGGCTTCGCCGCCCGCTCGCCGTCTACCTTCACCGTGCCGCGCAGCACCGCGTCCCGCGCGCGTGAGCGCGAAGGGTAAAGGCCCCGGGCGACGAGCGCCTCGTCGAGGCGCTGCCTAGTCGACATCCAGGGGTTCGGTGCCGGACGGCGTGCCGTCGGGCTTGAGCGTGATCTTCTCGATGCGGGCCTCGGCGGCCTTCAGCAGCGTCTCGCAATGCTTCTTCAGCGCTTCGCCGCGCTCATAGATGGCGATCGACTGCTCGAGGTCCACCTTGCCGGACTCGAGCCTCGTCACGATCTGCTCCAGTTCGGCAAGCGCCTTCTCGAAGGGCAGGCTGGCGATGTCGGCGTGTTCGCTCATCAGATCTCGTCCTCGTCGTCGTCTTCGAATTCCGTTTCCTCGACCATCCCGGCATTGCCGCGCATGAGCGCCTGCACGTGAATTCCAACCGAGGCCGCAAGTCCCTGCAGGTCATAGCCACCTTCCAGCACCGAGACGAGGCGGCCACCGCAATGGACCTCGGCTGCCTCCATCAGCTTCAGCGTGGCCCAGGCGAAATCCTCTTCCGTCAGCTGCAGGCTGCCGAGAGGGTCGCGGTGGTGCGCGTCAAAGCCAGCGGAGACGATCACGAGGTCGGGTGCGAACACGTCGAGTGCGGGCAGGATCACCGAGTTCATCGCCTCGCGGAACTGCTCGCCACCATCACCCGCACGGAGCGGCGCGTTGAAGATGTTTCCCACGCCCGTCTCCTGCACGTCGCCCGTGCCGGGGTAGAGCGGCATCTGGTGGGTCGAGCCATAGAACATGTTGGCGTCCGACCAGAAGATGTCCTGCGTGCCATTGCCGTGGTGCACGTCGAAGTCCACGACCGCCACCCGCTCCGCATCATATTTGTGGCGCGCGTAATGCGCGGCGATGGCCGCCTGGTTGAACAGGCAGAAGCCCATGGCGCGCCTGGTCTCGGCATGGTGGCCGGGCGGGCGCGTGGCGCAGAACACGTTGTCGGCCTCGCCGGTGAACACGGCGTCCACCCCGGCGGTGGCAGCCCCCACGGCGGTCAGCGCTGCCTCCAGCGAACCCACCGACATCACCGTGTCAGGGTCGAGGTATTCCATGCCCTCGGCGGGCGCCATGGCGCGGATGCGCTCAAGGTGCTCATAGGCATGGGCGCGCAGGATGTCCTCGTCGCGGCCCAGCGGCGCCTCGCGGCGTGCGAGGTCATTGAAATGCGGATTGGCGAGAATCTGGTTCACCGCCTTGATGCGGTCGACCCGTTCGGGGTGGCCATTGGGCGTCACGTGGCGGAGGGACGAGGGATGCGTGAAAAGCAGGGTGGTCATGGCCCCCGTTCTAGCCCCTTCAAGCGCGGACTGCTATAGAGCCCGGATGGTCCACCACAACGACATCGACGCCGCCGCACAGGCCCTGCGCGACGGGCATCTCGTGGCCTTCCCCACCGAGACGGTCTATGGCCTGGGGGCGGATGCCACCAATGGCGAGGCGGTGGCCCGCGTCTATGCCGCCAAGGGCCGCCCGTCCTTCAACCCGCTCATCGCCCATGTGCCAGACGCCGAAGCTGCCTTCGCGCTGGGTGACTTCAGCCCGGAGGCAAAGGCGCTGGCCCAGGCCTTCTGGCCCGGCCCCCTCAGTCTCGTCGTGCCGCGTGCGCCTGACTGCCCGGTGTCGCTGCTGGCGAGTTCCGGCCTCGGCTCGATCGCCATCCGCGTTCCCTCTCACCCCATGGCCCTTGCGTTGCTCAAGGCCACCGGTCGCCCCGTTGTGGCGCCAAGCGCCAACCCCTCGGGCAAGATCAGCCCCACCACGGCAGAGCACGTGCGCCGGCACCTGAAGGACAAGGTGGTCATGGTGCTTGACGGTGGCCGCTGCAAGGTGGGGGTCGAGTCGACCGTCGTCAGCTTCCTCGATGATGGTCCCAGGCTGCTGCGCCACGGCGGGGTACCCAGAGCCGAAATCGAGAGGGTGCTGGGCCACGCCATCGCGGTCGAATCCCATTCCGCCCGCCCCCATGCGCCGGGCCAGTTGCTGAGCCACTACGCGCCCCACGCCGAACTTCGCCTCAACGCGGATGCCCCGCGCGCGGGCGAGGCCTATCTCGGCTTCGGCAGGCTGCACGCCCATGGGCCGTGGACGCTGTCCGCCACCGGCGACCTTGTCGAGGCCGCCGCCAGCCTGTTCCGCCTGCTGCACGAGATTGACGCGACCGGTGTCGCCCGAATCGCGGTCGCCCCCATTCCGCACCAGGACCTCGGCGAGGCCATCAACGACCGCCTGCTGCGCGCCGCTGCGCCAAGGGATGCCTCATGAGCGATGCCCTGAACCGCCTTGCCGCCGTGGTCGGCGAGGCGCACGCCATCCGCAACGCGGCCGAGATGGACGGCTACATGCGCGAATGGCGGCAGATCTGGACGGGCCGCTCGCCGCTGGTCCTGCGCCCCGGCTCGACCGAGGAGGTCAGCCGCATTCTGACGATCGCCAACGAGACGCGCACGGCCATCGTGCCGCAGGGCGGCAACACCGGCCTGTGCGGCGGACAGATTCCAACCGATGCCGGGAACGAGGTCGTGCTGTCACTCGACCGCATGACCCGCATCCTCGACGTCGACCCCGCCGACAACACGATCACGGTCGAGGCCGGCGCCGTGCTCAAGTCGGTGCAGGACGCAGCAGATGCGGTGGACCGGCTGTTCCCCTTGAGCCTCGCGTCCGAAGGCTCCTGCCGGATCGGCGGCAATCTCTCCACCAATGCCGGCGGCCTCAACGTCATCGCCTATGGCAACACGCGTGACCTGTGCCTCGGCCTCGAGGTGGTGCTGGCTGATGGCCGCATCTGGAACGGCCTCAAGCGCCTGCGCAAGGACAACACAGGCTATGACCTGCGCGACCTGTTCATCGGCGCGGAAGGAACGCTCGGCATCATCACCGCCGCCGTGATGAAGCTGGTCCCCAGGCCGAAGTCGCGCGAAACGGCCTTCATCGCGGTGCCCTCGCCACAGGCCGCGGTGGACCTGCTGTCGCTCGCGCAGGACATGAGCGGCAATCGCGTGGTGGGCTTCGAACTCATCGCCGAAATTGCCCTGCAGTTTTCGATCCGCCACGCGGGCGTGCGCCACCCGCTGGCGGAGGCCTCGCCCTGGTATGTTCTGGCCGAACTCTCCGACCCGGTGCCGGGAGCGATGATGGCGATCTTCGAGGCCGCCATGGCGCGCGGCCTAGTCACCGATGCGGCACTCGCCCAGTCGGATGCGCAGCGCCACGACTTCTGGACGGCGCGCGAACTGATTTCGGAATCACAGAAGCCCGAGGGCGGCTCGATCAAGCATGACGTCGCGGTGCCGGTGTCGAAGGTGCCGCAGTTCCTGGTGGAGGCCGATGCCGCCGTCTCGCGCCTCGTGCCGGGCGCGCGCTTCGTGTCCTTCGGGCACCTGGGCGACGGCAACATCCATTACAACATCTCGCAGCCCGTCGGCATGGACAAGGCCCGCTTCCTCGACATGTGGAACGAGATGAACGACGTGGTGTTCGAGGTGGTGGGCCGCTTCAACGGCTCGATCAGCGCCGAGCACGGCATCGGGCGGCTCAAGGCGCACCGCATGCCCGACATCAAGTCGCCCGTCGAACTCGACATGATGCGCGGCCTGAAGCGCATGCTGGACCCCAACAGCATCCTCAACCCAGGCCGCGTCCTGCCGGAGTGAACCCCGGTCAGAAGAGTGTCATCTGATCCGGCTTCTTCGGTGGCGGCTTGGGCGCTGCGGCGCGGCCGATGGTGGTGGGCTCCATCACGAAGCTGCCATCAGGTGCGGGGCGGATGAGCCGTGCCGCGTCCTCCACCTCGCCTGTCAGCCACGTCTCGTAGTCCTCCGGTGCGATGATGACCGGCATGCGGTCATGGATCGTGGCGAGTTCCGCATTGGGCGCGATGGTCATCAGCACGGCGGTTTCGAGTTCGGAGCCATCGGTCCCCATCCAGTGCTCCCACAGGCCCGCCAGCGCGAAGAGGCCCTTGTCGGCGGCCTGCACGAAGAACGGCACCTTGCGGCCTTCCGCCCCTGACCATTCGTAATAGCCATCGGCGGGCACCAGGCAGCGGCGGCGGCGCATGGCGTTGCGGAAGGAAGGCTTCTCCATCACCGTCTCGCCGCGCGCGTTGATCAATGGCTTGCCGGGCTTCACCTCCTTCACCCAGGACGGGATGAAGCCCCAGCGCACCAATGCGAAATGCCGCGCGCCGTGCTCCATGCGCACCACCCCAATGGGCTGGCCCGGCGCCACATGGGCGCGCGGCGGAAAATCCTCGTCCTCCTGGTACTTGAACCAGGCTTTGGTTTCCCGGGGGCTCTTCGCCAGGCTATAAAGTCCGCACATGGGGCGGAGAATAATCACGAATGGCGGGTGAGCAACAGTGGCCGAAGCTCGGCGTTTCGGCCTCGGTCTGGCGGGGCGGCAAGGTGCTGCTGGTGCAGCGCGCCAAGCCACCCAAGGGCATCTGGGCCTTCCCCGGCGGCCACGTGGAAGCGGGCGAGAAACTCGAGGAGGCCGCGGCGCGCGAGCTGCACGAGGAGACCGGCATGACCGCGCGCTTCCAGGGCCTGCTCGGGCTCTATGACGTGATCCGGCGTGACGAGAATGGGCTCCTCACCGTGCACTATGTGATCGCGTCATATATCGGAATCGCAGGACCCGAAGAGCCTGTTGCAGCGAGTGACGCGGCTGACGTGACATGGGCCGACCCCGATCATCTCGGTGGCTTCACGCTTGCACCGAACATCGCCGACGCGATCGCCACCGCGCGCAAAATCCTTAATATCCATTAAGGTTTACGCCGCCGAAGTTAACCCTCGTTTAAGGAACGAGTAGCCCGCATCGAAGCAATTGCTATGGTCCCTCTCACACAAGGCGGCATCACGCTGCTGAAAGATGGAAAGCATGTTGAAGACTTCGCAACGGACCTACACCCCGATGCCCTCCGAGGAGAAGCAGCTCGCTCTGCAGTATCTTCTCGATGCCTGGGAAGAAGCTGCCCATGAGGGCGTCGACCGGGACTGCATCGCCACCGCTGCGATCTTCGCAGCTCTCTCAGACCTCATCTCGACCTACGGCGAGGAACCCGTTGCCGTGATGTGCCAGCGACTGCCGGAACGCATC
>CAMDBX010000006.1 GCA_945889445.1 Rhizobium sp. Q54 | reverse complement strand
TAACCCCAACCGATGTGATGCGCTCACTGGGAGACGGGATTCATGTCGAAGACTTATCAGAAAACAAACCAGGAATTCAATAATCGTTCGCATTTAGCAATGCACTCTGCATTGCTTTTCTTATGAATTGAGCGATTACGATTCAGTTTTCTGCGTGACGTTCAACTCGTTACTGGGCACGACCCGATGCGGCAGATGCCTGCTGCGTTGACAACGTCGTTTATTGCAGTGAGCCTGACCTATGACCATGAATACTTGGCAGCGAACAATTCTATCTTGAGGAGTTGACTGGCTTCGCAGGAATGCACCTCACAGCTTTTAAAGGAAGAGCACTCCCATTCCGGGGGTGCTCTCAAGCTTGCGATCTCGTATGACGGTATATAACTTATACCAGCGATCATTGGGTGTGACCGATATGAGCCCATTGCCGCATTCCGATTGAGGTGATGGTCTCTGGTTCCGCAATGAGCCTCTGCCAAGCGTCACATATTGCTTCGATTATTCCGTGGTAATTTTCGAAGACGCGATTGGAGAGCCAGTTAGCACGAAGGTACTGCCAGATGTTTTCGAAAGGGTTAAGTTTGGGTTCACGCCAGGGCAGAAAGATCGGCGTGATGTTCTCGGGCACGTCGAGGTTGGTCGTTGTGTGCCATCCGGCCCGGTCGAGAAGGAGAACGGTGTGGGCGCCCCTAGCGACATGGCGGGAGATCTCATTGAGATGCAGTTGCATGGCCTCAGTGTCGGTAGCCGGTCTGTTCTTTGGCGACCTGGCAGGTAGCCTCCCGTGCTAGGGGAAATAGGAACGCTTGGAAGCATGGCATGTACTCCCGAGAGGTGAGAAAATTGCGGCTACTATTGCGCGATACCTGCCGTTAGCTCCGGATGAACCAGTTCTACATGCCCACGCTTATGCGTTGCGTATTTCTAGGGTTTTTCACGGAGCGTTGCGAGTGCATTTCAATGCGATAGTTTTTCCATTAAAATTTCATATTTTGGGTATCGGCAATGCGCACTGGACTGAGAATGTTACTCGCAGGCACAGCGATTTGGATCGCTGCAGCAAGTGCCAATGCCGTTACTATTGACTATCTGAGCACGTGGCTTGGAACCACGAGCTACAGGATCGGTGCTGTTGTCGTATACAACAACGAAGTCTACTACGCCTCAGTAGCGAGCAGGAACTCTATCCCGACACCCACGAGCACTGCATGGAGACTCATCGGCAGAAACGGAATGGACTATAAAGGAGCCTGGAGCGGAACAACGACCTATCAGGTCGGAGCCGTCGTCAACTTCAGCGACCAGAACTACTACTCACTCGTGGCACCCAATCTAAACCGGAATCCGGCAACTCAGTCGTCTTACTGGGTTCTCGTAGGCACGAATGGCAACACGATCAAATCCGGTGCTGGCGCCCCAATGTCGACGCAGGGTGCAGTTGGTGACTTCTGGATCGATACAAACAGCAAAATCATCTACGGGCCTAAGACGACATCCGGCTGGCCTCTGCTAGGCACCAATATGATGGGCGCTCAAGGTCCAAAGGGTGATCCGGGTGCTGCAGGACCAACTGGTCCTGCCGGAGCAATAGGTCCGGGAGTTCCGGCTGGTGTTGCTGGTCCTCCTGGCGATGCAGGTCCGATTGGCCCCACGGGTCCGGCAGGCGTTGTTGGCCCTGCTGGTCCTGCCGGTGCTGATGGTGCAATAGGTCCGACAGGTCCGGTTGGTGTTGCTGGTCCTGCCGGTGCGACAGGTGCGCAAGGTCCCGCTGGTGATACGGGCGCTCAAGGTCCGGCGGGACCTCAAGGCTCTGATGGGGCTCTGGGAAACACGGGTCCGCAGGGTCAAAAGGGAGATACAGGTCCGAATACTTATGCCGGCCAAAAATGCTCCGCTGGTGGCAACGTGATCGGATTTGATATGGCAGGCACAATCTTGTGCTCCAACGATCCTCAAGCTTATTCTTGTTATAGCCTCACTTCAAATACGTACAACTACAACGCCGATGTTATTGGCGGAGTGCAGTCTGAGTTTGGCTCAACTGCCACCCTGGCAGAATGGAACACAATCAAAGCACAATACGGTTCATCCGTGTCTGATATTCAAGCTTTTATGAACGCTGTTGGTCTTCCAAATCCCACCAACCCTTATGACGGCTCAAAGGGCAATATCTTCGTAACCTACGGTGGCTCAGAATACACAGGGAGTTACAGGTATCTTATGTCTCGCTTTAATGGTTCAGTGGACGGAAGTTACGCGGTGTTAGACGGCATACAGAGTAGTCAATTGGTACTTGGGCGATGGACCTGGCCGAGCAAGGCTTTGGCTTATCTGTGTAACTAACATTTTGACTGATGAAACCCGTCATCGGTGTTGAGTATACAATATATCCACGATCCGCTTCAGACCCTCCGGCATCAGCCTCAGTGTAGTTCTGGGTCGTGGTTGAAGCGGAAGGGCCCGCCAAAGAGTACCCGCCAAGAGTTTGGCGGCAGATCAGAGCTGAAGAGCAGCTGTATCCCCAGCCTCATTTTTTTTAACTCGGTCCCTACATTCAGGTTTTGTGTTCCCCCAGAGCAATTGGTGTTTTGCTGGCTTCTCCGAGCGGGTAACTTTGAGCCGAAGCTGAATCTGTCGGGTGTCGGATTTACAACGTCCGCATTTCGAATTTTGCCCACCGATCATCGATTATAACGGCGTTGTCGTCCACATTGTGTACGTACAGGTGCCTTGTAGCGGCTTACATAAAAATATCCGTGTGTTTCCAGAATCAGTGTACTAAAGGGCTGGATTCCCGGAAGCTAAATGATCCTTAACCTCCGAATCAAACGATGCGGCAAATGGATGATCCAGCCGGCCGATTGGCGTTAACTTGGCGCGAAGAGTGGCAAACTCAGAAGGTGCAAACGAAAATTCACCAGCCGAAGTATTCAGGTCTAAGTTGTTTGACACCTCGATATCGTGCGCTGATCGAGGCAACACGTCGGGGAGCCAGCCTCTACCAAAGAGATTGTCAGACCGTGCGTCCTGCAGCGACTTGTAGTGGCTCGTCACAACATCGCCACCACACGCCGTGATTGCTGAGGCCATTAGGATAACGGCGCAACGAGAAATCATGCGATGATTAAATGATTGATAGGCATAGAGGCTATCGAATCTCGAACCAAGCTTTTCCAACGGCACTCTTGCTCTCCCCGCAATTCGGTCGAACAGTTTTATTGGTGATCGACCCCCAACGAGTGGTTCAGTTTGAATGTTAGTTCATTGACGGCCTCGCTGCCAGCGAGGTGCTGAGGTTGACTTCTTGGCGGGGGCAGTGGCTCTTCATTCGAACAAGCGCCAGTTGTTGTCGTCTTCGCCGATGCCCTCGATGGCGCGGCGGGCGCCGTCGGTTGTCCTTCAAGGGTCAGGTGGGGGATCACTGCGGATCAGGTTGCACCATGCAAAGCAGTGCAGCTCACAAATCATTGCACTATGCAAGCGTAGATTGCTCTGAACTTTGCATTGGCCAACGTGCCATTGCTGCGCGACGGTGTGATTTGCATGGTGCAACTGGCATGCTTGGAGGTCTGCTCGACGAGGAGGCGAAGGCCGCTATGTCCTTCCCTGAAGGGAGTGCTGATTTTCCCTGCGCGACGGTAATGATTTCCCTGCTCGGTCGGGTAGGGAATAACCCCTCTAAACCCTCACTAATACTCGCCAAATAGCGCCAGAAACGTCATGGAACCCGCCGAATTCCTCAAATTCCCTGTGATTTCTACAGAGACGAGTTCGCCGAAGACTGCGTCCACCACCACTTTCCTCAGCCCAGATTATGCCGGTTCGCCCTTTGGCTGGCGCGTGGCGGGCAGTCGAGGCTTCCGTCTCGAAGCCGATTTCCTTCTTGCACCGGTCCGGGAAGTCGATCCGGCTTGGGCAGTGGTGAGCTGTTTTGAGGCTTGTGGAAGGGTGATCCGCGAGCGCATAAGGACTTCCGTGAGTAGACTGCGCCGGACGCCGCCGTGGCATGGTGAGCGTCCTGTTTCGCGAGTGTTGCGCCTGATCGATTTCCCATCAGCATGTGACGCCGACCGAGACACGCCATCTGATGCGTTGAACTCGCGCACCGTGAAACCCTGTTGATCCCGAAAGTTACTGTTCCATGACCACCACCGAAGACCTCCAACCAGCAGCGCTGCCTTCCAATGTACATCCGGCGCTGGCGCCAGCACTTGCTCGGCAGGGGTTCACGGCGCTCACCCCGGTTCAGATGGCGGTTCTGGAAGGCAAGGCGGAGGGCAACGACCTGCTCGTCTCGGCCCAGACAGGATCCGGCAAGACGGTGGCTTTCGGACTTGCCATCGCGCCAACTCTGCTGGGCGACACGAGCATCGCCGGTCCGGCTGAGCTTCCGCTGGCGCTCATCATCGCACCCACCCGCGAACTGGCTCTTCAGGTCGAGCGTGAACTGCGCTGGCTCTATGGTGATGCGGGCGCCGTGACGGCGAGCTGCGTCGGTGGCATGGACATGCGCAAGGAAGTCCGTCAACTGAACCGCGGCGCCCATATCGTTGTCGGCACCCCCGGACGCCTGCGTGACCACATCACCAAGGGGTCGCTCGACCTTTCTGCACTGCGCGCCGTGGTGCTCGACGAGGCGGATGAAATGCTCGACATGGGCTTCCGCGAGGACCTTGAGTTTATTCTCGCTGCGGCACCCGATGACCGCCGCACGCTGATGTTTTCAGCGACAGTTCCCAAGCAGATTGCCCAGCTGGCGCAGACATACCAGCGGGATGCGGTGCGCATCGTGGCCTCGGGCTCGCGGGAGCGCCATGCCGACATCGACTATCAGCTCGTCCTTGTGCAGTCTCATGAGCGTGAGAACGCCATCATCAATACGTTGCTGTTTTTTGATAGCGGCAGCGCCATCGTGTTCTGCCACACGCGCGAAGCGGTAAAGCACCTGGCGGCCCAGCTTGGCGACCGCGGGTTCCATGTGGTGTCGCTCTCCGGAGAATTGTCCCAGTCCGAGCGAACGAATGCGCTTCAGTCGATGCGTGACGGCCGTTCCCGCGTGTGTGTTGCAACCGACGTGGCGGCACGCGGCATCGACCTGCCGAACCTCGACCTCGTGATCCATGCCGACATGCCGACGAACCCCGACACGCTTCTGCACAGGTCGGGCCGCACCGGTCGTGCCGGGCGCAAGGGCGTGTGTGTTCTCATCGTTCCCGTACGACGCTATCCGGCTGCGATGCGCGTGCTGGGCTTTGCCAACGCCCAGGGCACGGCCCGCAGCGCGCCCACGGCCGCCGACATCGAAGCGCGTTACCGCGAGCAGATCCTCGCGGGGGCCACCTCTGCCACTCCGCCCGATGAGACCGAGGCGCCCTTCGTGGCAGAACTCCTGACCCGGGTGACGCCGGAGCAACTGGCCGCAGCCTATCTGCGCCAACAACTTGCCACCCGCCCGGCACCCGAGGACATTTCGCCCACCCCGCTGCCGTCCGAAGGCAAAATGCCGAAGATGCATGAGGCCGCTGGCAAGCCAAGGCCCGAGCGCCGGGACATGACGGGTGCCGCGTGGTTCTCGCTTTCGGTCGGCCGCAGCAAGCGGGCTGAACCGCGGTGGATCCTGCCGCTCATCTGCAAGGCGGGCGACATCACGCGCGACGATGTTGGCTCGATCAAAATCTTCGATGACGAAACGCGCTTTCAGATCACCGCCGACAAGGCCGCAGAATTCGCAGCACGCATCGCCAAGACGGGCAGCTTCGAGCGCGGCATCACCATTTCCCCCGCAGGCAGCACGCCGCCCGAACCCGCGAAGAGCAGGGGAGAAGAGCGCGCGCCGCCCCGCCGCCCCCGTGCGCCGGACGCGCCCGCCAGCGCGCCTGCTGACGGCGACCGGCCGACGAAGCCCGCCAAGCGGCCGTGGTCCAAGCCGGACTTCGCCAAGAAGGGTGAAAAGGGCAAGCCCGAGTCCAAGGGCAAGAAGAGCTTCGGAACCAAGGGGCCGGCAAAGTACAAGAGCAAGGCGCCGAAGTAACCGACGCCTTCAGGCGGTTGCGTCGGCTGCAATCGGATAGTGGCAGGCCACCTTCCGTCCTGGTGACTGCTCCATCAGTGGCGGGCGCTCGGACCGGCAGCGCTCCTGCGCAACGGGGCAGCGCGTGTGGAAGCGGCAACCGCTCGGCGGGTTGATCGGGCTCGGCACATCGCCCGTCAGCACGATGCGCTTGTTCGAGCGCTGTGCGTCGAGGTCTGGCACCGGCACGGCGGAGATCAGTGCCTGGGTATAGGGATGGGCGGGATGTGAGAAGATGTCGTCGGCTGAACCCATTTCGACGATGGAGCCCAGATACATCACGGCGATACGCGTAGAGACCTGGCGCACCACGCTCAGGTCATGCGCGATGAAGATGTAGGTGAGGTTGAAGCGCTCCTGCAGGTCGGCGAGCAGGTTGACGATCTGCGCCTGCACCGAGACATCGAGAGCCGAGACCGGCTCGTCGAGAACGATCAGTTCCGGGTTCATCGCGATGGCGCGTGCGATGCCGATGCGCTGGCGCTGGCCGCCCGAGAACTCATGCGGGAAGCGCAGCGCATGCTCGGACTTGAGACCGACAATGTCGAGCAGTTCGGCGACGCGACTGGCGATCTCCGTCTCCGACATCGAGGTGTGGACGCGGAGCGGCTCGGCGATCAGGTCGCGCACCCGGCGGCGCGGATTGAGCGAGGCATAGGGGTCCTGGAACACCATCTGGATGCGTCGCCGCATCGGCCGCATTTGACGTCGCGAAAGCGAGGTGATGTCCGTGCCGGCAAAGCGCAGCGTGCCCGAAGTCAGATCGTAAAGCCTGGTGATGCAACGGCCCAGCGTTGACTTTCCGCAGCCGGACTCGCCCACGAGGCCCAGCGTCTCGCCGGGCATCACCGTGAAGGAGACGCCGTCCAGCGCGTGAACGGTCCTCACCCCCTGGCGTGAAAAGCGCGAGCCGACGGCGAAGCGCTTGGCGACGTCGATCACCTCGAGAAGCGGAGCGCTCATGCGGTGACCCTGAAGCAGGCAGCGGCACGCTCGCCGTTGCCCAGTTCGGGCTCGGCCGAGCATTTCTCGAAGCGCTGCGCGCAGCGCGGCGCAAAGGCGCAACCTGGCGGCCGGTTGAGGAGAATGGGAGGTGTGCCTGGAATGGCCCTCAGCCGCCGCGGCTTTTCACCTGTGAGGGGTGGGATGGAGTCGAGCAGGGCCTGTGTATAGGGGTGCATGGGCACGCGGAACAGTTCTTCCTTGGTGCCGCGTTCCACCACGCGCCCGGCATACATCACGAGCATGCGGTCGGCGATCTCCGCCATCACGCCCATGTCGTGGGTGATGAAGACGATGGCGCTTCCATGATTTCTCCGAAGCTTGTGCAGCAGGTCGAGGATTTGTGCCTGCACGGTCACGTCCAGTGCCGTGGTCGGTTCGTCCGCCACGAGCAGGGCAGGGTTGCAGGACAGAGCCATGGCGATCACCACGCGCTGCCGCATGCCGCCCGAAAGCTGGTGGGGATAACGGTGCGCCGCTTCCTCCGGCTTCGGGATGTTCACCTCGGCCAGAAGGTCGATTGCCCGCTGCCAGGCGGCTGCCTTGGAGATGCGCTGGTGTGCCAGAACCTGCTCGGCAATCTGCCATCCCACCGTATAAACAGGGGTGAGGGCCGTCATCGGGTCCTGGAAGATCATGGCGATCTCCTTGCCCCTCAGTACCCGCATCGCCCGCGACTTGAGCCCCACCAATTCACGCCCGCGATACTGGATCGAGCCAGCGATGATGGCATTGGGATCGGTGATCAAGCCCATCACGGCAAGAAGCGAGACGGTCTTCCCCGAGCCCGACTCTCCGACTACGCCGAGGAGTTCGCCCTCACCCACCTCGAACGAGACACCGTCCACCGCCCGCACGATTCCCTGCTCGGTGCGGAAGCTGACGGAAAGATCGCGGACCTTCAGCATCAAGCCGTCCTCACGCGCGGGTCAATCAGCATGTAGAGGATGTCTACCACGGCATTGGCCATCACCACGAAGAAGGAAGCATAGAGCACTGTGGTCATGATGATGGGCAGATCCAGATTCAACAGGGCGTCATAGGTGAGCTTGCCAACGCCCTGCAGGCCGAACACCACCTCGGTCAGCAATGCAGAGCCGCCCACGAGCGCACCGAAATCGAGACCGAACAGGGTGACGAAGGCAACGAGAGACGTGCGCAATGCGTGACGGAGCAGGATGCGCGCTTCCGACAGGCCCTTGGCGCGTGCGGTGCGGATGTAGTCCTCCTGCAATGATTCCACGATCGCGGCACGCAGGACCCGGCCGTAAAGGCCGATGTAGAGAATCGAGAGGGTGATCCACGGGATCACCAGGGTGAGGAACCAGCCCTTCGGATCGTCCGAGAAGTTCTTGTAGCCGAGCGGCGGCACCCAGGAGAACATCCAGGTGTCATGGTAGCGGCTCTGGGTGATGAGGTTCAGCATTTCACCCAGCCAGTACACCGGCATGGAGATGCCGATGAGGCCCAGCACCATCAGCGTCTTGTCGATCCACGAGCCGCGCGTCGCGGCGGCAACGATACCGATGATGAGCGAGAAGACCACCCACAGCACCGCCGCGCCCATGACCAGCGACAAGGTGACGGGAACCGTGTCCATGACGGCGGGAACCACTTTCCAGCCGCGGTTGACGAAGGAGGTGAGATCCCCCGTGATGAAGATCTTCTTCATCATGGTCAGGTATTGCACGTAGAAAGGCTGGTCGAAACCGAAGCTCTTGCGCACGGCCTCGAGAACTTCCGGCGTGGCGTTGCGGCCCGCTATGCGCGCCGCGGGGTCCGCCCCCGGCGTGGCAAAGAAGATCAGGAACACAAGCATGCTGATGCCGAACATCACAAAGACCATCTGACCGAGGCGCTGAAGCAGGGCAAGGAGCATCAGCTGCGCCCAATCCTGATCTTTGAACGCGGGTCCAGCGCATCGCGCAAGCCGTCGCCCAGAACGTTCAACGCCAGCACCGTGATGACGATGGCGATGCCGGGCGCCAGGGCCACCACGGGACGCGTGTAGAGCAACGTCTGGCCATCCTGTATGATCGTACCCCAGCTGGCATCTGGCGGTTGCACGCCGATCGAGAGGAAGGACAGCGCGCTTTCGGTGATCATGTTGAGTGCCATCATGATGGGCACGAAGACGATTAGCGTGGTCGAGACATTTGGAAGAATGTCACGCAGCAGGATGCGGTGGCTGGGAACGCCGAGCCCGACGGCGGCAAGAACGAACTCGCTTTCGCGCAGCGCCAGCACCTGCCCTCGCACCGGGCGCGCCACATAGGGCACGTAGACTACCCCGATGATGAAGATCGGAAGCCAGAGCGAACCGGATTCGATGGTGATGAGGCCGAGGTCCAGGCCCTGCGTGATCAGCACGATCGAAAGGGAAATGGCCAGAAGATAGACCGGGAAGGCCCAGAGGATGTCGAGGAAGCGCGACAGCAGCGTGTCGATGATGCCGCCGAAGAAGCCCGCGGTAAGCCCGATGAGCGTTGCGAAGAACAGCGTCACCACTGTTGCCATGCCGGCGATGAACAGCGAGTTGAGGCCGCCAAAGAGCAGGCGGGCCATCACGTCCCGGCCCTGGTTGTCAGCGCCGAGGAAGTAGTTGCCGATCTGCCAGGTGGGACCGATGGGAGTGTAGCCGAGCCCCAGACCTTCGGTCGACTGCTCCATCACCGGAACGTCCTGGCCGTTGAGCTTGATGACGGCATCGAGCGTCGACTTGAAGGGGTCAGTCCCGGTCCACTGGGCATAGGCGGGCGCAAGCAGACAGAGGATAACCACCATCAGGAAAAGGATGAGCGCGGCAACCGCGGCGCGGTCGCGCAGCAGGCGGCGGAGAGCCGTGGCCCAGGGGCCACGGCTCTTCGGTGTTGCGTCAAGCGTATCCGATACGGCAGACAATTGCGGTTACTGCACCCAGGACTGCGTGACCATCCAGTAGAACTGCGCGTTGAACTGGAAGTTGCCGAGGCGCTTCGACACGAAGTCGATGTGCTTGGGCGTGAACAGCGGCGCTGCGGGCGCTGCGTCCGTCACCATCCGGTCAACCTCGGTCCAGATCTTGTTGGCGCCTTCCGGGTCGGTCGCCGCCAGAGCGAAGGCCTCCTTCATCTTGGCTTCCACCTTCTCGTCGCAGAAGCCGGCGATGTTGATGGAAGAGTCCGAGCCCTCGGTGAAGCTCGAGCAGCCGAACAGGACATTCAGGAAGTTCGAGGCGGCCGGATAGTCCTGGTACCACTGCGAGACCGAGATCTGCACCTTGTTGTTGGTGTTCTGGATGTAGGTGAACTGGATGTTCGGCGAGATCGGCTTCAGCTCGGCGTCATAGCCGATTTCCTTGAGCACCGACTGCAGGTAGACGCCGATCGACTTGGACACGGCGGTATCCTCGACGATCACCGTCACCTTCTGGCCCTTGGTGCCCGACTCCTCGACGAGCTGCTTGGCCTTTTCGATGTCGGGAGCCGACCACTTTTCGCCCGGGTCCTTGGTGTAGGGGCAGTAGGACACATGCGCCGGGAAGCCCGGCGGCAACACCTGGCAGACGGGAGCGGCGAGCACCGGGCCGCCGAACAGGTTGACCAGCGCCTTGCGGTCGATCGCATAGTTCACGGCCTGGCGGGCCTTGAGGTTGTCGAACGGCGCGATGCGGGTGTTCATCGGCGCATACCACCAGGCGGTCAGCGTGTTGATGTAGACCTGATCCTTGTACTTGGTGCCGATCTCGCCCAGACGATCAGTCGGGGGCTGGTCGAACATCCAGTCTGCTTCGCCATTCATGACGGCCGTTACTTCAGCTTCGTCGGTGAGGCCGAAATCATACTGAACGACATCAGGATAGCCGTCCGGCATGGCGGCCTCGCTCCACATCTTGAAGTGTGGATTGCGCGACATGGTGAGGCCCTTGTTCGGATCATAGGCTGAGAAGAAATATGGGCCGGTGCCGGCAATCGGAACCGAGCCCGAATCGGTTGCCGGCGCATCGGCGGGCAGGATGGAGGCATGCGGAACCGCAAGCTTGAACATGAACTCAGGGTCAGCGCGGGTGAGGTTGATAGTCACCGTGCCGGCCGCCTCGTCGCCCGCAACGCCGCCTTCCAGCGTGCAGGTCGCAGGTGTTGCAATGCAGGCATCAGCACCGACGATGACGGAATAGAAACCACCCGAGGTGGGGCTCGACACCTTGAAGATGCGCTGGAACGAAGCCACCACGTCCTTTACGGTCACATCGCGGCCATCCGAGAACTTGACGCCGTTGCGAAGCTTGAAGGTGTAGGTCTTGCCGTCATTGCTGGCAGTGGGAAGTTCTTCGGCGAGGTTGGGAACAACCTCGAAGCCGGCCTCGCCCGCACCCTTTTTGAAGGCCGTGAGGCCACTGTAGACCGACTGATAAATCTGCCAGTACTGCAGTGTGTAGTTGATCTGCGGATCGAGCGTGCCCGCCGCCGAACGCGCAACGATGCGCATCGTTCCGCCGCGGTGCTCGGGTTTGTATTCGGCCTGTGCCGGCGTCAGCGCCGACAAGGCGATGGTCAGGGCAGCGACCCCGGCCAGCATCCACTTCTTCATGACGTTCTCCCTAGCTTGTTGTTATTTCTTCAGTCGTTGGCGGTGATGAAATCACCCACCGTCTTCATGCACAAGACCTTCTCTTCCACATGAGGCATGTGGCTGGAGTCTTCGAAGATCACCCAGCGTGACGCCTTGATATTGTCGGCGAAGGGTTGGACGCAGGCAGGTGTTGCTTCATCGTGGCGACCCGAGATAATGAGCGTCGGCACCGCGATCTTGTGAAGTTCTGGAATGATGTTCCAGTTCTTGAGCGTGCCGGTGACGAAGAATTCGTTGGGACCATTCATCGTGTAGTAGACGGTGGGGTCCTGGCCGATCTGGTCGAAACTTGCCTTAACTTCCGGAGGGAAGGGGATGACGCGGCATACGTGGCGCTCATACACCCAGTTCGTTGCCTTCTGGTATTCGGGGTCGCTGTAGGTGCCGGCCTTCTCGTGCTTGTTGAGGGCGTCCTGTATCTCCTGGGGCATGGCCAAGCGCTGGCGCATCGCTTCGGACACCCATAACGCCATCGAAGCGGGCGAATTGGCGATTGTGAGCGTCTTCAGACCCCTGGGCTGCCGTGTTCCATACTCGGCGGCCAGCATGCCACCCCAGGATTGGCCCAGAACGTGGAAGGCATTGCGCTGGCCCAGGTGATCCACCAGGTTCTCCAACTCGTCTACAAAGAGTTGCGGCGTCCAAAAGCTCTTGTCCGCGTCTGGAAGGTGGGTGGAAAGGCCGCAGCCTAACTGATCATAGTGGATGACGGCGCGGCCGGTCTCACTCAGCAACTTGTAGGAATCGACATAGTTGTGGGCGGCACCCGGACCACCGTGCAGGATGAATACGGGGGGCTTGCCGCTGGCAAGGTCGCCGGTCACGCGGTACCACGTTTCGTGTGGGCCGAACTTCGCGCGTCCGTCGGTCTGCTTCAGTGCCATTCCCCATACCCCTGTCTGTCACCCGCTGACATCTGACATCAATCCTGCCGGAACTTCAATGCCGTTGCCCTTGTTTCCGGCGACTTCCCTATGCGTGGCCCGCCGATCCGCGACCTGCGGCACCACGGATTGCCCGGGCTGGCAGTTTCGCGCCCTCGGTAGAAACCGTCATTGCGGTTCCGCCTGCCGTAGCGCAAACTTCGGCAATTGTCGAAATTGTAGGCTTCGGTCAGAGGGTCCGCCATGCTGCGTAAACTGTTTCAGCTGTCGCTGTTGCTTCTTGCTGTCACACCTCCGGCGCAATCCGATTCCTTACCGCTTCCCGACAACCTCATCTCGTCGAGTTCGACGGAGGGCGAGGAACTGCTCATCGGCGCGGATGCACGGGAGGCTTATTTCACTCTGGCCGAGAATTACCTGACCCAGCAAACGCAGAGCTTCTGCGGGGTTGCCAGCATGGTGATGGTGTTCAACGCCATGCAACTGCCCGCGCCCGAGGTGCCGGAATATGCGCCCTACAGGACCTTCACGCAGGACAACATCTTCAACGCCAGCACCGAGGCAATCCTGCCGCGCGAGACGATCCTCAAGCAGGGCATCACGCTGGACCAGATGGGGGCACTCCTGGCGGTTCAGCCGGTGGACGTCATGGTCCGTCATGCATCGGACGCCAACCTCGATACCTTCCGCAGCGAAGTCTCCTCCTACCTGGCGCAGCCGGGCCATTTTGTGCTTGCAAACTACTTTCGCAACGCGCTGCACCAGCAGAAGGGTGGGCATTTCTCACCGCTCGCCGCCTATGACAGGGAGAGCGATCTCTTCCTGATCCTCGATGTAGCGCGCTACAAATATCCGCCGGTGTGGGTGAAGGCGGAAGAGCTTTTCACCGCCATGAATACCAAGGACTCCGACAATGATGACAAGTCCCGCGGTTATGTGCTGATTTCACGGAAGTCGTGATTTTCGCGTTTTGCCTTGAAAGGAACTTGCCTTGCCCGATCCCATTCGCTTTGCCCCAGCCGGCCCTACTGGCTGGTTGGATGCCCCCGATCAACCGCTCGAGCACGCAGAACTGCTGAAGGGCAGTCCCGTGGGCCTTGATCATGCCTACTTCGCACAGCCCGGCCTGCGCGCCGGCATCTGGCGCTGCGGCGCCTACACTGAGCGCTACGACAGCTATCCCGTGGATGAATTCATGGTCGTGCTCGAAGGCGAAGTAACTCTCGAGAGTGACGAGGGCTTTCGCGACACCTATCGCAAGGGCGATTCATTCCTGCTGCCCAAGGGCTTCAAGGGCACATGGCATCAGCCCGGTCCGATGCTGAAATACTATGTGATCATCGGCTGAGCTATGGCGGTGGCTGACAGCTATGACTACATCATCGTCGGTGCGGGCTCGGCCGGGTGCGTGCTGGCGAACCGGCTTGGCGAGGACCGGAACCTGCGCATTCTGGTGCTGGAGGCGGGCGGCTCGGAACGCGCCGTGATTGTCGACATGCCGGCGGCGCTGTCGATCCCGATGAATACGAAGCGCTTCAACTGGGGCATGAAAACGGAGCCCGAGCCCGGGCTCGATGGGCGTGAAGTGAACCTGCCGCGAGGCAAGGGACTGGGCGGTTCCTCCTCCATCAACGGCATGTGCTGGGTGCGCGGCAACCCCATGGACTATGAAATGTGGGAGGCGCTCGGTGCCGAAGGCTGGCGCTGGTCCAACGTGCTGCCCTATTTCCAGCGACTGGAAAACGTCCAAGGCGGTGGTCCACTGCGCGGCACGTCGGGCCCCGTGAACGTCAACAAGGGACTGCAGCGCAATCCTCTCTACGACGTGTTCGTGCAGGCCGGCGTGCAGGCGGGCTATGCCCGCAGCGCCAACATGAATGAGCGCCAGCACGAGGGCTTCGGCCCGATGGAAATGAACATCGGCGACGGCCGCCGCATGAGCGCGGCGCGCGCCTACCTCCGCCCCGCCATGGCGCGCGGCAACGTGCATGTGGTCATCGGTGCAACGGTTGACCGCGTGTTGTTCGACGGCCGCCGCGCCACAGGCATTTCCTACCTGGTGAATGGCGAGGCCCGCCGCGCGGCAGCGACGCGCGAGGTGATCGTTTCGGCTGGTTCCATCATGTCGCCGGTCATCCTCAAGCGCTCCGGCATCGGGCCTGTGGCGGAACTCCAGGAGCACGGCATTGACGTGGTGCATGATGCGCCAGGCGTTGGTGAGAACCTGATGGACCATCTGGAACTCTACATCCAGATGGCATGCACCAAGCCCGTGACGTTGTTTCCCACGCAGAGCCTGTTGGGCAAGGCAAAAATCGGCATGGAGTGGCTTGCCACCCGCAAGGGGCTGGGCGCCACCAATCACTTCGAGAGCGGGGGCCACATCCGCAGCCGAGCCGGGATCGTCTACCCCGACATCCAGTATCACTTCCTGCCGCTCGCCATTTCCTATGATGGCTTGAGCCTCGCCTCGGGCCATGGCTTTCAGGTGCATGTTGGCACAAAGCGCTCGAAAAGCCGGGGCTGGGTGCGGCTCAGGGATGCGAAGCCAGACAGCTTGCCGCGCGTGCGCTTCAACTACATGAGCCACCCCGACGATTGGCTGGAATTCCGTGCCTGCATGCGGCTGACGCGCGAGATCTTCGCGCAGTCGGCCTTTGCTGAATATCGCGGCGAGGAGCTGGCACCGGGCGTGCAGGCAATAGACGATTCCGCCCTCGACGCCTTTCTGAAGCGAAAGGTTGAGAGCGCCTACCATCCGTGCGGCACATGCCGGATGGGCACTGATGCAGCTTCTGTGACAACCCCCGAAGGCCGGGTGCGCGGGGTCGATGGCCTGCGTGTGGTCGATTCCTCGCTGATGCCGCAGGCGACTGCAGGCGACTTGAACGCGCCCACTTTGGTGCTGGCCGAGCGCATGTCGGACCTGATCCGCGAACGCCACCTGCCGGAAGCGCAGGGTGCCGCATTGCTGGCCGACCCTCATTGGGCCACGCGACAGAGGGGTGCCGCGATCAATCGTGACTATTCCCATGATCGTGATGCGTTGAAGGCTGCGCTTCTCGCCAATGCACGTGGCGAGCCGGTGCCGGATGACGGCCTTCTCACCTTCTGACCCCCCGCACCCACTCGCGCCGTCTACCGCCGGCTCGTGGGTGTGATCGGACGGCGCCGAAGGAAGCTTGTCTGTCGCGCGAGATGAAAGAGGCTTCCCATCTTTCGACGGAAAGCCTCGCAGCGGTCTCGTGTGCGATCAACCTGCGACTGAGGCGTCGTAGATCGACTTGATGGTCTTCTCGAGTTCCGCGTTGAAGGCAGCATCCGACTGTTGGGCCGAAAGGCCCTCGCTCAAGGCGCGCGAGAAGCTGGCGATCAGGCCGGTGTTCTCCGCGAGCATGGCATTGGCATCCTCGCGGCTGTAGCCGCCAGACAGCGCTACCACGCGCATCACCTTCGGGTGGTCGATCAGCGGTTTGAAGAAGTTGGCTTCGCTGGGGATTGTCAACTTCAGCATGACCTGCTGGCCGGCGGGCAACTTGTCGAGGTTCTTCAGGATCTCGTCGCGGAGGATTTTCTCCGCTTCCTTCTTGTCGGGGATCGAGATGGTAACTTCGGGTTCAATGATGGGCATCAGGCCCTTGGCGAGGATCTGGCGACCGTAGTCGAACTGCTGGGCGACGTTGGCGGCAATGCCCGAGGGCGAGGCAGCGTCGATGACCGAACGCATCTTGGTGCCAAAGATGCCTTTGGCGACGGCGCGGTCGAGCAACTTGTCGAGGTCTGGCATCGGCTTCATCAGGCGCACGCCGTCATGGTCGTCGGCAAGGCCCTTGTCGATCTTCAGGAAAGGTGCGACGCCCTTGTTTTCCCACAGGAAGGCGGGAACCGGCTTGCCGTCGATGTCGCCGTCCATAGTGCGCTCGAACAGGATGGCGCCGATGACGCGGTCGCCGTTGAAAGCTGGGGACTTGATGATGCGGGCGCGCATGGCGTGCATCAGCGCGAACATTTCCTCGTCGGTCTTCCAGGCGTCCTTGCCGATGCCGTAGCCTTCGAGCGCCTTGGGCGTCGAACCGCCCGACTGGTCGAGCGCGGCAATGAAGCCCTTGCCGGTTGAAATCTTCTGCGCTTGTGCGGTGTTCATGGCGGTTGATCCTCTTTTGCCGGCCGGACATTAGCCAATCGGCCCCGGGGCTTCAACCAAGACCCCGACTGGCTGAGATGCGCCTTTCGCAGCAGGCGCTTTGCACTTTTTTAACCACGAAAGGCGCCCTGCCTTCGCCGCGCAAGCCTCCGGAATTAGCCTCGTGACACACATAGCGGGAGATCAATGTTATGGGCTTTGAATTCGATGTCGAACGTGGCGTGATGCGCGTCGCCGACCTGACCAAGATTGAACCGGTGATGTTTCGTGGCGTCGATTGCGCAGTGTTGGCTGAACGCTATGTCGCCTTCCGACGGAACAACTGCCTCGACCATGTTCATGATGTTCCGGACGTCATCAAGCCGGCCTCCGAGCCGAGCAGCGATCACGTCTAGCAGGCGCCACCTTCGCGCATGCGCCATGCACTGGTGATTGTCATTCCTACCAATAGGACTGGAGCGCCATAGCGCGTATCATGATTTCGCTGCCCTGCCGGAGGATTTTCCATGAAACTCATCACAAAACTTGTTGCGGCTGCGATGCTCGCCTCGCTCACGGCGGGTCCGGTTTTGGCCGGAGTCTGCAACCAGAATACTTGTTCAACCAGGCTCATGGGCTCTGTCACCTCTGGCGCTGCGCCGGGCTTCAAGCCGGTGCAAGGGGCAACCGTTTCGATCTATCGGGCAGGCGTTGGAGCTCCCGAGCTCCTGGAGGAAGTCGTAACCAATGCTCGGGGCCAGTTCTCGGCCAGCCTGCCGAAGCAGGAGGCGACGGAAACCCGCTATGTCGTTGCCGTGATTGGCCGCACCGAGCTTATGACGGTGATGGCACCCGGTGATCGGCCGCTTGTGCGCATCAACGAGATGACGACCGTCGCTGCCGCCTACGCCATGGCGCAATTCTTTGCGGGCAAGGAGATTTCCGGCAAGTCACTACCGCTTCAGGTGGCGGCCGGCATGTTCCGCAATCTTGCAGCCCCTGACCGGGGCGAGGTGTCTCAGGTGCTGCGCCGCTCGCCGAATGCAGATGAGACCAACGCGCGGCGTCTGATGGCGACACTGTCGAATGTGCTGGCCAATTGCGTGCGCAACGGCGCAGTCGATAGTTGCGCGCCGCTCTTCGCGTTCACCGACGGTGCCACCACGACCCTCGAAGCGGTGATTTCGATTGCGCATAATCCGGCTCGCAACGTGCATGAAATCTTTGCGCTCGGGAATACGGTGCAACCGTTTAAGCCGGCTCTCCTCGCCACCCAGGGGCCAGATGCGCCGGACGAATTGATGAGGCTCGACGCCTTCACCGTGGCGGTGAAGGTGAACCGTTCCGGCCGCAAAAATGCGAAAGGCAAGGAACTCTGCCCGATTGGTGGACCTGCAAATCTTGTCTTCGACGACAAAGGCTACGCTTGGGTTAGCAACAATGTCGTGCAAGGTACGACCGGCTCTGCCAACTGCTTTTTCGTTTTGAAGCCTGATGGATCGCCCGCTGACGGGCGCGACGGCACGCCCCGTTCGCCGATCTTTGGCGGCGGCGTGCTGGGGCAAGGCTTTGGCATCACGCGCGATCCTTCGGGCAACATCTGGTCCGGCAATTTCGGCTGGGGCGGGGTCAACCCCAATGGCTCGGTTTCCGAATTCTCGCCCATGGGTACGCCGCTTTCGCCGGAGACTGGCTTCGTCTCGACGCTCGACCGCGTGCAGGGCACGACGTCCGATGCTTCAGGCAACATCTGGATGGCGAGCTATTACGGCAATACAATCAATGTGTTCCCTGGCGGCAACGCGTTTACCGACTATCCGGCCTATCAGGACAGCAACACCAGCCCATTCCATATCGTGGTTGATGACAACGGGGCGGGCTATGTCAGCTACACTGGGACGTCCACTCTTTCCAAGTTCATCTACACGCCGACGGGCCTCGCGAAGCAGTTCACCGTGGCGGTTGGAAGCGATGCCAACCCGAAGGGTATTGGCCTCGATACCGAAGGCAATGTGTGGGCCACGGCCGGCGCCGAGTCACGCATCTATGCCTTTGATTCAAGTGGAACTTCCATTGGCGCGGGGTTCGACGGGGGTGGCATTGTCGGGCCGTGGGGCCTCTCGGTCGACTCGCATGACAATGTGTGGGTCGCCAACTTCGGACCCCCGGTGCAAGCCGACCTCAAGTTCCGCCTGTCGCGACTGTGCGGTGTCGATACCTTGCACTGCCCGAGTGGTGTGATGACCGGCCAGCCGATCTCGCCGGAGACCGGCTACACCTTGCCATCGGGTGGTGACCAGGTACGGCTGGCGAGCGGCAAGCCCTTGTATTGGCCCATCAAAGTGCCGAGTTACAAGCCGCTGATGCGAGCCACCGCGACGCAGATCGACATGGCCGGCAATGTGTGGGTGGCCAATAACTGGAAGCCCTCGGCCATCAACAACCTGCTGGTCAATCCCGGTGGTGACGGCATGGTGATCTTCGTCGGCATGGCCGCACCAGTGGCACCCGGCATCGGTCAACCGAAGGCGCCCTGAGTGTTGCTTTTGGTGTTGCCGCCGTTGCACTTTCGGTAGCTGTCCGATGCATCTTCGGATGCATCCGTCACGTGTGGCGGGAGCGTGCACTCCAGTTGTCGACCACGGTCTCCATGGTAACGTTTGTGTAGGTGCTCGCCACGAAGGGCAGCTCCGAGATGCGCTCGCCGAGGACATGGCGGTAGCGGCGGATGTCACTGGTCCGGATCTTCAGCAGGTAGTCGAAGCGACCGGCGATCATGTGGCACTCCTCGACCTCCGGAATCTTCTTCACGGCCTCGTTGAAGGCGCGGAGCGCATCCTCGTGGGTGTTGGTGAGCTTGACCTCGGCGAAAGCCACGTGGTCGAGACCCATCTTCGCCGGGCTGAGCACGGCCTTGAAGCCCTCGATGTAGCCCTCGGCGAGCAGGCGCTTGAGACGGAGTTGGCAGGGGGTGTTGGAGAGGCCGACGCGCCTGGCGAGTTCGGTGATCGACATGCGGCCATCTTCGGCGAGGCTGTCGAGTATGCGGCGGTCGAATTGGTCAATGTCGCTGTCGAAGCCTGTCTCTGTGGGCATTTTTTCTCCCAATGAACCAAAAATCGTGAAAATCACCAAGCTCGCAGTTTGAAATAGGTGAATCCGGTTTGCAAGCCGGTGTTATGCTGGGTGCTTATCCCAGGAACGAGTCGTCCATGCCGCACGCGCGCCCGCTGTTCGAAGCCTTCGCCCCGCCGATCCGCCCGCAGACCGAATTGCGGCGAGCCATCACCGCGCACTGCCGGACGCCTGAGCCCCTGTGCCTGCCGCCGCTGGTGGCGGTGGCGCGGATGGAACCCGCGCAGAAGCGCGAGACGGCGGCCACTGCGCGCAAGCTGATCGAGGCGCTCAGAGCCAAGCACAAGGGCACGGGCGTGCAGGGGCTGGTGCACGAGTATTCGCTGTCGAGCCAGGAGGGCATTGCGCTGATGTGCCTGGCGGAAGCACTGCTGCGCATTCCGGATGCCGAGACGCGTGACGCGCTGATCAAGGACAAGATTGCGGAAGGCGACTGGAAGAGCCACCTCGGCGGCACCAAGTCGCTGTTCGTCAACGCCGCGACCTGGGGCCTCGTCGTTACCGGCAAGCTGACCTCGACGGTGAGCGACGGTAGCCTCGGTGCGGCGCTCTCGCGCCTGATCGCGCGGGCCGGCGAACCCGTGATCCGCCGTGGTGTGGAC
Organism: Rhizobium sp. Q54; assembly: GCA_945889445.1. Taxonomy (GTDB): domain Bacteria; phylum Pseudomonadota; class Alphaproteobacteria; order Rhizobiales; family Aestuariivirgaceae; genus Aestuariivirga. The sequence goes on along the minus strand of CAMDBX010000006.1, from coordinate 67,865 downwards.
ATGGCGATGCGCATGATGGGCGAGCAGTTCGTGACGGGCGAGACCATCGCCGAGGCGCTGAAGCGTTCGAAGCCGCTGGAAGCGCGCGGCTTCCGCTATTCCTATGACATGCTGGGCGAGGCGGCGACGACGTCCGCCGATGCGGCGCGCTACTATCGTGATTACGAGAACGCCATCCACGCCATCGGCGAGGCGGCGGCGGGCAGGGGTGTCTATGAAGGCCCCGGCATCTCGATCAAGCTCTCGGCTCTTCATCCGCGCTATGCGCGCGCCAAGGCGGAGCGGGTGATGCAGGAGCTGCTGCCCAAGGTGAAGAAACTGGCGCTGCTTGCGAAGCACTATGACATCGGACTCAACATCGACGCGGAGGAGGCGGACCGCCTCGAACTCTCCCTCGACCTGCTCGAGTCGCTGAGTTTCGATCCGGAACTGGCCGAGTGGAATGGCCTCGGCTTCGTCATCCAGGCCTACGGCAAGCGCTGCCCCTTCGTGATCGACTTCGTGGTGGATTTGGCGAGGCGATCGCAGCGGCGCATCATGGTACGCCTCGTCAAGGGCGCCTATTGGGATGCCGAGATCAAGCGTGCGCAGGTGGACGGGCTCGACGGCTTCCCCGTGTTCACGCGCAAGGTGCACACGGATGTGAGCTACATCGCCTGTGCGCGGAAACTGCTCGACGCGCGTGAACATGTGTTCCCGCAATTTGCCACGCACAATGCGCAGACACTCGCCGCCATCTACACGCTCGCGGGTTCGGGCTTCAGCGTGGGCGATTATGAGTTCCAGTGCCTGCATGGCATGGGCGAGCCGCTCTATGACGAGGTGGTGGGCGCCGACAAGCTGGGCCGCCCGTGCCGCATCTATGCGCCGGTGGGAACCCATGAGACGCTGCTGGCCTATCTCGTGCGCAGGCTTCTGGAGAACGGGGCGAACTCGTCCTTCGTCAACCGCATCTCTGACCCCAATGTCTCGGTGGACGCGCTGATCGCCGATCCGGTGGACGTGGTGAGCGCCATGCCGGTGATCGGCACGCCGCATGACCAGATCGACCTGCCGTCAGATCTGTTCGGCAAGGACCGCGTGAATTCACGTGGGCTTGACCTTGCGAGCGAGGATGTTCTCGCCGCGTTGGGCGCTGTGTTGAAGGAGACGGCTGCTCATCACTGGCAAGCAAGGCCGCTGCTGGGCAACGGTTCGGAGCAAGGTGCAACGCGCGATGTGTTGAACCCGGCTGACCATGCGGACCGCGTGGGGCAGGTGACGGAACTCGGCGCCAGCGATGCGGCCCGCGTTGTGGCTATGGCGCATGAGGCCAGCGCGCAATGGGCTGCTGTACCCGCTGCCGAGCGTGCAGCCTGCCTCGACCGCGCGGCGGAACTGATGGAAGCGCGCATGGACGTGCTGATGGGCATTGCCATGCGCGAGGCGGGAAAGACCGCTGCCAATGCAGTGGGCGAAGTGCGCGAGGCGGTGGACTTCCTGCGCTACTACGCCGAGCAGGCCCGGAAAACGCTGGGGCCTTCACACAAGTCGCTGGGTGCCGTGGTGTGCATCAGCCCGTGGAATTTTCCGCTGGCGATCTTCACCGGTCAGGTGGCAGCGGCTCTCGTTGCGGGCAATGCGGTGATCGCCAAGCCTGCAGAAGAGACGCCGCTGATCGCCTTCGAGAGCGTGAAGATGCTGCATGAGGCGGGCGTGCCGCGCGGTGCGCTGCAGTTCACGCCCGGCGATGGCAGGTTGGGTGCCGCGCTGGTGGCAGCACCTGAAGCGGCAGGCGTGATGTTCACCGGTTCAACAGAAGTGGCCCGACTGATCCAGGCGCAGCTGGCGGAGCGCGTGTCCGCGCAAGGGCGGCCCATTCCGCTGATTGCCGAGACGGGCGGGCAGAATGCGATGATCGTCGATTCCTCGGCCTTGGCCGAGCAGGTGGTGGCGGATGTGATCGCATCCGCCTTCGACAGTGCCGGACAGCGCTGCTCGGCGCTGCGCGTGCTGTGCCTGCAGGAGGACGTGGCGGAGCGCACGCTCACCATGCTGAAGGGTGCCCTCGCCGAACTCTCGCTCGGGCGCACCGACAGGCTGTCGACCGACATCGGCCCGGTGATCACGGCGGAGGCCAAGGTCAACATCGAGAAACACATCGCGACGATGCGCGATGCTGGCCACAAGGTGGAGCAGCTGGCGTTGCCGCATGAGGCCGGGACGGGCACTTTCGTGGCGCCCACCATCATCGAGATCGACGACATCGGGCAATTGCAGCGCGAGGTGTTCGGCCCGGTGCTGCATGTGCTGCGCTGGAAGCGCGAGGACATGGATGCGCTGATCGAGCAGATCAATGCCACGGGCTATGGCCTGACCTTTGGCCTGCACACGCGGCTGGACGAGACGATCCTGAACGTCACCGAGCGGGTGAAGGCGGGCAACCTCTATGTGAACCGCAACATCATTAGCGCAGTCGTGGGTGTGCAGCCCTTCGGCGGGCGCGGACTTTCCGGCACCGGCCCGAAGGCGGGCGGGCCACTCTACATCGGGCGGCTGGTGCAGAAGGCGCCGGTCTCGCCGATACATTCTTCGGTGCGGACTGACCCGGCCTTGCGCGACTTCGCCACCTGGCTCAGCCAGCGCGGACACAATGACGATGCCGATGCGGCGCGCGAGATGGGCGCACTCTCGGCACTGGGGCTGGTGAAGGAACTTCCCGGCCCCGTGGGAGAGCGCAACGTCTATTCGTTGCATCCGCGCGGCCGCGTGCTGCTGGTGCCGCAGACGGCGAAGGGGCTGTTCCGCCAGATGGCGGCGGCACTCGCTGCGGGCAACGCCGTGGTGATCGACACCGCGAGCGGGCTTTCGGAAACGCTTGTCGGGTTGCCGACGAGTGTTGCTTCGCGCGTGACGTGGAGCGGTGACTGGGAACAGGATGGTCCCTTCGCGGGGGCACTCGTCGAGGGTGACCCGGCGCTGGTGCGTGCGGTGAATATGCGTATCGCCAGGCTCGGTGGACCGCTGGTGCTGGTGCAGGCGGGGAGTTCCGCCGAGGTGGCCGCCGATGCTGGTGCCTATTGCCTGAGCTGGCTGGTGGAGGAGGTGAGCACCTCGATCAACACCGCGGCGGCGGGCGGCAATGCGAGCTTGATGACGATTGGGTGAGGGGGCGCTCCGCCCCTGAAGCGGGGGCACGAACCCCAAGCAACTCACCTTGCGCGTACGTGATCTGCGCATCCTTTCTGTGCCGTCGAAAAGGACCTCCGGGTCTGGCCCGGGGGAGGTGCTTCCATTGTGTGCCAGTGCCGCGGGCGGCAAAGCTGGATCCCGGCCTTCGCCGGGATGACGGCCGTTAGGGAGTGCGCGGCTGGCGGCAATGCTTGGGTTTTGGGGCGGACCTCGATACCTGGGGCCTCTTGACTTCGTCCGTGATCGGCCTAGCTTCGGACTAGACCGATCGGTCTAGGCAGCATCAGTCGAGGAGGAAACGACCATGAGAATTGCCAAGGAACAGGTGGACGTGCGGATGCAGGTGCCCGGTGCAGTGATCCGCCAGCGGCGGGATTTCGGGGACGCCACGGGTTATAGCAAGATCAGCGGGGAGTTCTTCACGCTGTCCGCAGGCGTCGACACCACGCCGCTGTTCGAAGGGCTGGAGGGCAACCTCTGCCAATGTCCGCACTGGGGCTATGTGCTGTCCGGCGCCATCACCACCACGGATGCCAAGGGGCTGACGGAGAGCGTGGCCGACGGCGACCTGTTCTACTGGCCGCCCGGGCATAACGTACATGTGGACCGCGATGCGGAGATCGTGATGTTCAGCCCGCAGCACGAGCACAGCCATGTGATCGACCACATGAAGGCCAAGACGGGGGCCTGATCACGCCGGGGCCGTTGCGCCGCAGCGCGTGGCGGCCCTATGAGAGAGTGATGACACAGCCAACCAAGCAACGCCTGATCGAGGCCGGCCTCTCGATGCTTCTCGAGCACGGCTATGGCAGCCTGGGCGTTCAGGCGCTGCTGGACCAGACCGGCGTGCCGAAGGGCTCCTTCTACCACCATTTCAAGGACAAGGAGGACTTCGCCCTCACGGTGATCGACACCTATATCGGTGAAGTGCACAAGGCGCTGGACATGTGCCTCGGCGACGAGAGCATTCCGCCGCTTCAGCGCATCCGCCGCTTCTTCGAAATCGTGTCGCAGAAGTATCGCGAGGACGGCTACATGGGCTGCCTGATGGGCGGGCTGGGCCAGGAGCTTTCCGGCACCAGCGAAACCTTCCGCCGCAAGATCGAATGGTGCTTCTCCTCGATCGGCGAGCGCATGGTCGCTTGCCTGACCGAGGCGAAGGCGCGGGGCGACATTCCGGCATCCGTCGATGCCGAGCGCATGGGGCACCTGCTGGTCGATTGCTGGGAGGGTGCGGCGCTCCGCAGCCGGCTGCGGCGTGACCCGCAGTCGCTGATGGCGATGCTTGATTTCTACATGCGCTCGATCGCGGTGTGATCCGCCACTGCTGCCATCCTACGATGAGGCGATGAGCCCCACGATCACCAGATAGGACAGCTGGTGGAGCATCTGATCCGTGCCGGTGAGCCACCAGTAGAGCTTGTCGCTGGACGTCAGGCCGGTGCGGTTGATCCAGCCATCCTTCACCCAGTCGACGTGATAGTGGAACAACGCCTCGCCCAACAGGATGGCGAAGAACAAGACGCCGTGCACGCCCGCCACAAGCAGCAGCGGCAGCGTCAACGCGGCGTGGATGGCGACGTGCAGCACTCCGCCGGGGTGGCCCCAGATGCGGCGGTGCTCGAGGATGTAGGCATTCTGGAAGACATAGTCGCCCAGCACGTGCTTCACCTGGAAGCCGGCGAGTAGCAACAGAAGAGCGAAGTCCGTCACGTCCGGTTGACCGCCTGTGGGAGGGCGAAGACCATCGACGCCGCAGCCGGACGTCAGCCTATTGCCGCCGTGGCAGCGGGGTCAAGCGCCGATGCCCGCACAGATAGTCGAGCCCTGCAGTTATCGACGCGCCGAGCGTCAGCAATCATCTTGCTGTGCCGCTTGCTTTCATGCAGTTTCGCATTTGAGAGGACGTCTGCCTTCAGAATCCTTCCTCTGCCGTCACGACACCTCGCAACGCATACTGGGAGAATGAAGATGAAGTGTACCAGCCGCATCGCCCTTGGAGCCGCCTTCGCGGCCCTGCTCGCAACAGCCACCCCTGCCTTGGCCGACCTGAAGATCGGCCTTGCCGCCGAGCCCTATCCGCCGTTCGCCTCGCAGGATGCGACGGGCAAGTGGGTGGGCTGGGAAGTCGACTTCGCCGAGGCGCTCTGCGCCGAGGTCAAGGAGAAGTGCGAGATCGTCGCCACCGCGTGGGACGGAATCATCCCTGCACTCACCTCGAAGCAGATCGACGTGATCGTCGCCTCCATGCTGGTCACCGAGAAGCGCAAGGAAGTGATCGACTTCTCGCAGTTCTACTATGATACGCCGCCCGCCATCATCGGCGCCAAGAACGGCGACATGGATGCGTCTCCCGACCACATGAAGGGCAAGACGCTGGGCGTGCAGGTGTCGACCGGCCATGAGCGCTATGCCACGAAATACCTCGTGCCGTCGGGCGTCGAGCTCAAGACCTACTCGACGCAGGACGAGGCCAACAACGACCTCGCGGCGGGGCGCCTCGACTATGTGCTGGCCAACAGTTCGGCGCTTTATGACTTCCTCGACACCGACCAGGGCAAGGGCTGCTGCGAGCTGAAGTCCATCGTCGACAAGCCCAAGGATGATCCGGGCATCTATGGCGAAGGCGTGGGGGCGGGCGTGCGCAAGGAAGATACCGCGCTCAGGGACAAGCTCAACGCGGCGATCACCGCCATGGCCAAGACCGGAAAGTTCGACGAGATCACAGCCAAGTATCCACAACTCGTCGGCAAGATGACGCTGCCCAAGGCTAACTGATCTTTCTTCATCGCTGAAGGGGCCGCGGCTTGCCGCGGCCCCTGTCTTTTGCGAGAACACCATCATGGGCTGGAGAGACATCAACATGAACCGCCGCAAGCCGCGCATTGACGTGGCGGTGGTGCCCATGGGCGAGGGCGAGGAGCGCGCTGCTGCGGTACTGCGCAAGGCCGTGACGGCGGCGCTGGCCTCAGTGGGTGAGCAGGGCGCGGCCAATAACGCGTTCACGGCGGGCTACGTCGCGGGCTTTGCGCGGCACCAGTCACTGAAGCACGGCGAGGATGCCGAGGCTGACGGTGGCGTGGCGCTGCTGGCGGCACTCACGGCGCAGGCACCGGACGTGGTGCAGGCACTGCAACTTGTGCCGCGCAAGGTTCCCTCATCGCGTGCCACACTCGCGGCCGCCGACCCGCTGGCCGATGCGGGCTATCTCGTGGGCCATCTCGAGTCTTTGTGCGGCACGAAGAGGCTGCTGGCGACGGGTGGTGACGTCGAGGCCTATCTCACCTTGTGCGACCATGCGGCGGACCGCCTGCAAACCCATCACCCGACCGACGTGCTGCGCCTCGACCCGGCGGAACGCGCGGTGGTGCGCGCAGCGCTCGTCAGGCTCTGAGCAGCGCTTCGATCTCATGCCGCGTGGGCATGGCAGGCGCCGTGCCGGGGCGGGTGACGGAGATGCCTGCGGCCGCACAGCCGAAGCGGGCGGCTGCGGCAGGTTCCATGCCTTCGGCAAGGCTTGCTGCGAAGGCACCGACGAAGGCGTCGCCCGCACCGGCCGTTTCCACCACCTTGCCGGCGTTGAAGGACGTGATCAGCGCGGAGCCCTTGGCGTTATGCAGCAGTGCGCCGCGTGCGCCGAGCGTGATGAGCGCGTTCTTCGCACCCATGGCCAGCAGTGCGTCACCGGCCTTGCGGGCCTGCTCATCGGTGTCAACGGGAAGGCCCGTGAGGGCTGCGGCTTCCGTCTCGTTGGGGATGACGTAGTCGCACAGCGCGTAGATGTCGGCAGGCACGGGTGCGGCGGGGGCGGGGTTGAAGACGGTGATGGCGCCCGCGGCCCGCGCGATCTCCAAGCCCTTGCGCGCTGCGTCGATGGGCTGTTCCAGCTGGGTGACGAAGACCTTCGCACCCTCGATGGCGCCACGCGCGGCTTCGACATCCTTTGACGACAGACCGCCTGCAGCACCCGGCACCACGATGATGGCGTTCTCGCCGGTCTCGTCGCTGACGAAGATATAGGCGGCACCGGTGGGTTCATCGGGAGCGAGGGCGACGTGGGGTGTGATGCCCTCGGCCTTCCATGTCGCCACCGCGATGTCGCCGAAGGCATCCTTGCCCAGCCTTGAGATGAAGCTGACCCTGCCTCCGGCGCGGGCGGCGGCGACGGCCTGGTTCGAGCCCTTGCCGCCCGGGCCCATCGCGAAGCCGGAGCCCATCAGCGTTTCACCCATGACGGGCTGGCGGCCGGCACGGAAGGCGAGATCGGCGACGAATATGCCGAGGATGGCGATGCCCTGCTTCATCGCGCTCATGCCTTCGGCGGGATCACGCCCTTCTTGAGGACGAAGCAGCCGTAAAAGCGCGTCTCGCCGGTGACGATGACGGCATAGGCATCGCGCGCCTTTTCATAGAAGGCGAAGCGCTCGATCGAGCCCATCGGCCAGGACTTGCCTTCCCGGGCATCGATGACCTTCTGGACCTCGGCCTGGACGGGCGGAATCTCGGCGGGCTTGCCCACCATCTCCATGCGCTCGGCCGGCGTGTCGACGAAGCTGTCGAGCGGCATGACCGAGAGGATGGCGTCGATCGCTTCTGCCGCGGTGAGATTGTCCATGCGCAGCAGTTCACCCGTGACCGTGTGGCGGGCGACCGAATCGGCGGGGAAGTTGGTGTCGCAGATGATCAGGTCGTCGCCGTGGCCCATGGCACGGAGACAGCGGATCACGTCCGCGTTGAGGCGGTTGTCGAAGTTGCGCAGCATGACGTCCTCCCGGAATTTTTCAGGAAGGCTAGTGGCGCGTCATCAGGAGTCAAGGAGCCTCAGTAGCCTAGGAGCCTCAGTAGCCCTCGGGCTTGCCGGGCACCTTCACCAGTGCTTCACCCTCCAGCACCAGCGTGTCGCCGACCTTGCAGCGGCAGGCGAGCTTCACGCGGCGGCCCTTCTCGGCCAGTTCGACCACCTCGACGGAGGCTTCCACCATGTCGCCGATCCTGACCGGTGCCTTGAAGTTCAGCGTCTGGGACATGTAGACCGCTCCGGGGCCCGGGAGCCTGGTGCCGATCACGGCCGAGATCAGGCTCGCCGTGTAGAGGCCGTGGGCGATTCGACTGCCGAAGGGGGTGCGGGCGGCGAAGTGTTCCGACAGGTGGATGGGGTTCCGGTCGCCAGAGATCTCGGCGAAGCCCACGACGTCAGAGGACTTCACCTCCTTGACGTAGGTCTCGGTCATGCCGAGTGCCAGGTCTTCGAAGTAGAGCGTCTGGCTGGGGGGGAGCATGGCGGTCAGAGCCTCGGGCGGTGGCCGGTTGTTAAGCCGCCCATGTTGACGAGATGCACCAGGGCCAAAAGCGCAATGAATCCAAAGAGCAGCACGATTGGCGTGCCGGAAAACAGGCGCGGTTCGAGGCTCTTGCGGGGGCGCTTGTCGGCCCAGGACAGATAGGCCACGATGCCGCCGGCGACGAGGAAAACGGCGAGGGTGATGAGGAATTCTGAGTGGGATGCAAGATCGGGCATAGCAAGGGACGATTGGTTGACAGCCAAGGGTGGCCCCGCTAAGGAACCGCCTGTGTTCAACAGGCAGGACGGGGCGCGGCGCTCCTTGTGCCTGAATTATCAGGTGAAGTCCATGAAAGTCCGCAATTCTCTCAAATCCCTGCTGAAGCGCCACCGCGACAACCGCATGGTGCGCCGCAAGGGCCGTATCTACATCATCAACAAGACCAATCCGCGCTTCAAGGCGCGCCAGGGTTAAGCTCACGCTTCTGCCGGAATTGTGAACGCCGTGGACGGGATGCCGTCCACGGCGCTCTTTTTGTTGCCATGAAATGCGGTGTAGAGTGGGACGATGCGTGGCCTTCCAACCCTTCTTGCCGTCATCGCCCTGACCTCCGCCGCCCTTGCCGAGGAGGCGCCCGCCGTGGATGACGCACCACCCCTGCCGGGCGCGGCAGCCCCGGTCGAACAGCAGAAGTCGCCGGCCGAACTCCGCGCCGATCAACTCGACACCCTGTTCGCGCACCTGCACCGCAAGGGCATGCCGAGCGACAAGGTGGAGGAACGGATCTGGGAATTGTGGAGCGCCTCGGATTCCCCCACTGCGGAGGTTTTGCTGGCACAGTCCAAGCGGGCGATCGAGGACGGTGCACCTGCCGAGGCACTGTCGATCCTCAACCGGCTGATCGGTGCCAATCCGGACTTTGCCGAGGCCTGGAACAAGCGCGCCACGCTCTATTTCATGATGAAGAAGTATGACGACGCGTTGAGCGACATCGCCAAGGTGCTGGACCTCGAGCCGCGCCATTTCGGTGCGCTGGCCGGCAAGGGCATGATCCTCGAGCGTCAGAAGAAGCTCTCCGCCGCCCGCGAAGCCTATGAAGATGCGCTGGCGGTGAACCCGACGCTGGAAGACGTCAAGGCGGCGATCAAGGAAATCGACCTGGTGGAGCAGGGGATCTAAACCCGTCTGCCCCTTTGCACGCACATTCAGACCAACGGCTCGACTGACGAAAGAGTCATGCCCGGTACGCGCCCGGGCATGACCGACTTCATGTGTGGTGCAGCTAAGGCTGCTGCTCGAGCGGAATATTGCGCGCCATCGCCAAGGCCTGGTGGGCAGGCTCCAGCGGCGGGCGCCAGCAGACATCCCGCGACCGCGGCACCGCCTCGTCGAGGTACTCATTGTCGAAGGTGATGTTCACGTTCTGCCAGACGTCGTTGAAGCCTTCGGGCAGGAAATGCTTCACCGCGAACAAGGTTGGCCTGCGATCTCCGAAGGCCGATCGCTGAAGGAGTATCCCGTCCGGCACGACAACGCCGCGCCGCTCGAGTTCGCCATCATCCAGGAGTACGTCTGCCACGAAGCCGGGGCGTTCCATATGGCTCATTGCCGACATCTCCAGCATGAGAGCCTTGAACGGAGGCGACGTCACGAAATCAATGATCTTCGCGTAGTGCTCCCGCATGACCTGCTGCAGATCGGACTGCGAATAGGCCAGGTGACTGTAGGCCGCAGTTGCGGCTTCACTCTCGCTCATCTGTCTCTCCTCTCTATAGCCTCTGACTGAAGACCAGACGGATCAGGTGGAGCCACCAGCACAGCCGCAGACCGTTGCCGCGCCGCCACCGGCACAGGCGCCCCATGCCACCCGACCCATGCCGTCGTCGTCGATGCCGCGCGGTGGCTTGATTTCGATCTTGAAGCCGGTCTCGCGGTCTTCGAAGACCCGGCTGGTGAGCCGGAAGTCCTTTGGAATGTCGGCGCCCGCAGCACGCAGGCTTTCCAGCGACATGAGATCGCCCGCTTCCTCGAAGCTGGCGCCCTTGGCAGCGCGCTCCCTGAACTGGCGCATGTTTTCGATGAACTTCGGGGAGGTGATGGTATCGATGAGATTGCCGGTGATGGTGACCAGGCGCTCACGATCAAGCTGGGACTTCACGATGAGCTGCTCGCGCGTCAGCTCCTCGAGCTTGTTCTGAAGATAAGCTTTCTGTTCCATGATATCCTCATTGTTTCAATGGGTTGTGTGGAAAGATGCCGCACGGTATGACGTAGCGTAAGAAAGCTAGCCGGAAGATCAACCGAAAACAAGCAAAGATTGTGTGACTCTCCATTTTAGAGGTAGTGAGCGATGCATGTCTCCGGCGCGTGTCGTGCACGTTCCCTCATCAACCCGTTGCATTCGCAACAGGTCCCTTCCTCTCCTGCTGGAGGAGCGGGAGAAGACGTGATCTCAACCACAAAAAAGAAGCCCGGGACGAGCCCGGGCATGATGAGTTCCGTGTGACGGAAAGCGTCCCTAGCTGACGTAGGCGATGCGCAGCATATTCGTGGCGCCTGGCGTGCCCAGCGGCAGGCCGGCGGTGATGATGATGCGCTGGCCGGCTTCGGCGAAGCCTTCGCGCTGGGCGATGCCGGTGGCGCGGGTGACCATGTCGTCTAGGTCGGCCGCATCTTCCGTCAGCACACAATGCAGGCCCCACGCCAGGGCGAGGCGGCGGGCCGTGGTGGCAATCGGCGTCAAGGCAATGATCGGCGTGTCCGGACGCTCACGCGACATGCGGAGCCCGGTGGAGCCAGAGCCCGTGTAGCAGACGATGGCCGCGAGCTTGAGGGTTTCCGAGATCGAGCGCGCAGCACTCGAGATCGCATCCGCACTCGTTGGCTGCGGCTCGGTGCGCTGGGCAGTGATGATGCCGCGATAGAGCTGGTCACGCTCCACCGCCTGGGCGATGCGGTCCATGGTGGCCACGGCCTTGTCGGGCCAGGCGCCGGTGGCGCTTTCGGCCGAGAGCATGATGGCGTCCGCACCTTCATAAACCGCGGTGGCGACGTCGGAGACTTCGGCGCGCGTCGGCACCGGCTCGACGATCATCGATTCCAGCATCTGCGTGGCAACGATCACCGGCTTGCCGACGCGCCGCGCCGCACGGGTGATCTGCTTCTGCTTTGCCGGAACGGTTTCGAGCGGCAATTCAACGCCCAAATCGCCACGCGCGACCATCAGGCCATCGGCGATCTCGAGAATCTCATCGAGCACGGTGAGAGCGGCAGGCTTCTCGATCTTGGCCATGACGCCGGCGCGGCCGGCGATGAGCTTGCGGGCCTCGGCCACGTCATCGGCACGCTGCACGAAGGAGAGCGCGATCCAGTCGACGCCAACCGAGGCGGCGGCTTCGAGGTCAGCACGGTCTTTTTCAGTGAGTGCCGGAATGGGGATCACCGTGTCGGGCAGGTTCACGCCCTTGCGATCCGACAGCACGCCGCCGAAGATCACCTTGGTGGTCAGCTTCGTCGGCTCTGCCTTGATGATTTCGACGCGCAGGCGACCGTCATTGAGCAGCAGATTGTCGCCGACCCGCGCGGAGGCGAAGATTTCGGGATGCGGCAGGTAGACGCGCGTTGCGTCACCCGGCGTCTTGTCAGTGTCGAAGACGAAGATGTCGTCGGGCAACAGCTTGGCTTCCTTCGCCGCGAAGGTGCCGATGCGAATCTTCGGGCCCTGCAGGTCAGCCAGGATGCCGATGGGGCGCTTCAGTCGCGCCTCGACGGCGCGGATGTCATGATGGAGTTGACGCAGCAGGTCATGCTGGGTGTGGCTCATGTTGATGCGGAACACATCCACCCCGGCGCGGAACAGCTTTTCCAGCATCTCGGGCGATGACGACGCTGGTCCCAGCGTTGCCACGATCTTCACATTGCGATTTCGGCGCATTATTTTCCTTGCGTGGTCTTCTCGCCGGAGAGCGAGACCGTCCAGTCCGTTTCCTCGCCGGTGTCCACTTCGAAGAAGCCGGTCTTGGTGTAGCCGCGACCCTCGCAGTCCTCGATGCCGCGGATGGTGAAGACCTTGTCACGCGTGCACATGATCGACTTGCCGCCCCACGAGCCGCCCTTGTCGTAGTCGACAGCGAAGACATAATAGTAACGGGCGATGAGGTCGCCCTTCAGAAGCGGCATGCATTTCTGCGGGGCGATGGTCCACCAGCCTTCGGTGGCCCAGCCTTCCTTGTCCTTGTAGCCCAGGGCCACGCCGACGCGGCTTTCCGTCTTGTTGCAGAGCTTTAGATCGGCCTTGGCCGGAGCGGCCATGAAACCGGCCATCAAGAGCGCGCCTGCCACCAGCGCCGTGTTGCGAAGCATTCTGCCGCCTCCGGAAAAGTTCCGCGAATCTGTCATAGTTTTCCAATCTGACTTAAGCCACGTCAACTGGATGAGCAAAAGCCCACCGATTTGCGCGGCGTAACCGGATGACTGAGGGATTAGCCTCATCTATATGGCCAGTCCATGACAAAGATTTCGCCCGGAGATGCGTACGAAATTGTGGCGGGAAAGGCTCCTATGCCGCTGATTTTGCTGTGCGACCACGCTTCGAATGCGGTTCCGGCAGAATATGGCGACTTAGGCATCGCGCCGGCCCAGTTCGCCCGCCACATCGCATATGACATCGGGGCCAGAGACTTGACGTTGGGACTGGCGGCGAGGCTGAACGCGCCGGCCGTGCTGTCGCGCTTCTCGCGGCTGCTCATCGACCCCAACCGCGGGTTGGACGACCCCACCCTGATCATGCGGATTTCAGACGGGGCTGCCGTGCCGGGCAACCGCCACGTGGACGAGGTGGAACGGCAGCGGCGCATCGAACGGTTCCACGCGCCCTATCACCGGGCCGTTGCGGACACCATCCGGGCGACGCAGGGGCAGGGGGTCACGCCCCTGATCGTGTCGATCCATTCCTTTACGCCGGTCTGGCGCGGCTGGCCGCGGCCCTGGCATGTGGGCATCCTGTGGGACCGGGACGAGACGATCGCCACAGCCATGATCCGCGGCTTCGCGGCGCAGGGTGACCTTGTGGTGGGCGATAATGAGCCCTATCACGGGGCGCTTGAAGGCGATACGCTCAACACCCACGGCACCGTTCCCGGCCTGCCGCACGCCCTGATCGAGGTGCGCCAGGACCTGATTGCCGCCAAAACAGGTGTGGACGACTGGGTGGAACGGGTGGCCCGGGTGATCGAACCGATTATGAATGACCTCCGGTGACGGACCCGGATTGCAAGGGCGCTGAAGGACCATGAACATCGACGACAAGACCAAGACCGAGTTCGAAGCAGCCGCCTTCCGCCGCCTGCTGGAGCACCTGCGGACCCGCGCGGATGTGCAGAACATAGACATGATGAATCTGGCCGGCTTCTGCCGCAACTGCCTGTCCAACTGGTTCGAGGATGCGGCCAAGGCGCAGGGCGTTGCCGTCAGCCGCGATGAGGCCCGCACCATGGTCTATGGCATGCCCTATGACGAGTGGAAGGCCAAGCACCAGGCCGCCGCCAGCGACGACCAGAAGGCGAAGTTCGCCCAGTCCCACAAGCATTGAATTCCGGGGAGCTACCCAAATGAACAAGACGACATTCGCCCACGGCCAGCTGAAATCCCTCGTCGAGCGCATCGAGCGACTCGAGGAGGAAAAGAAGACCATCGCCGGTGACATCAAGGAAGTCTATGCCGAGGCCAAGGCCAACGGCTTCGACACCAAGATCCTGCGCAAGGTGATCAGCCTGCGCAAGAAGGACGCCGCCGAGCGCGAGGAAGAAGAATCGATGCTCGACGTCTACCTGGCGGCGCTCGGCATGATCCCCGGCGAATCCGAGGAAGCGGCCTGACGCAAGGCACTGCTCTCTGCCGCCCGTGAACTTGGGCCTTCACCGCGCAGGCGTGCTTGCCCAGATTTCCCCCGTTTGCACCGTCTTGCCAGCGGTTCCCGCGGATGATGGGTGGATCAACCAGATGTTTTGAAAGATCTGTTTGCGGGATCCCGCAGGTCACGCGGAGGCATCGGCGCGACATGCAATCTCATGGTGTTCATGCCGCAATCATGGGGATTCATGATGCGTCAGCAAGAGATGAGCAAGCTGAAATCCTGGCGGGTGAACGAGCGGGTCTGAGTGGTGGATGAGAAAAGCCACGAAGAACGACCCCCGTCGACATTGAACCGGACCTCGAAGGCTTCTCGCTCATGTGGGACCACAACGGTTCGGTTGGCAGGCAAGCGCTGGAGGACATCGATTGTTTTGAGGCGGAACGCTTCATCAGCCCGCGCCCGGAGGCCTGACCGCGCCTCTCTCTGCTGGAAATGACAAGGGCCGCCCGATGGGGCGGCCCATTTTGTTTCATGGTGCGGCGGCCTTACTGGACGGTGTCGACCTGGCCAAGCGTCTGGGTGGGCGGGTTCAGCAGGCTGCCCTTGCCCTCTCGATTGACGACCAGCATGTCGCCCTTGCCGGAGGCCGGGGCCTGGTCCATCTGGGCCACGGCGAGGCGCGGACCTTCCTGCGGCGGCTCTTCGGCCTGGGCATCGCTGACGCCCGGCATCATGCCGGCGACCGTGGTGCCGTTGCTGGTGAACTGCTGGGGCGCGCCGTCACGGCGGACTGCCTTGTTGGTGTCGAACACCAGCTGGGTGGGCCACCAGAACAGGTCGTCGCCGGAGGCCGAAGCGGTGATGGTGCGGATGGTGGGAACGTCTTCGGCGTTACCGTTCTCGATTTCCTCGGTGAGGCTGGTCTTGGCGGCGGCGTTGGATTCGAGCGAGGCACCCTCGATCATGCTTTCCGGCGCGATCACATAGCCCTGCGAGTTGCCTGCAACCGGCGACACGCGCTTGGTCGGGTCAGGCGGCGGGGCGGAGGCCGGCTCGATCTGCATGTTGACAGCAGCCATCATCAGCACCTCGATGGGCTTGGGGCGCGGCTTGGGAGCGGGATAGCCCTCGCCGACGTCGGTGGCGTCGGCCACCAGTTCGCCATCGTCGCCAGAGCTGTCGGCGTCGACATCCTCAGGCTTGGTCTTGGGCTTGGCGGGGGGGGCTGACACGTCGGCGCTCATGCCGGCGAGTTCGGCGTCGTCGCCCTCGCTGTAGCCGGTCTCGAGCGGGACCTTCTTCTTGGCCTTGAGGTTGACGGTCTCCTCGTCATCCTCGTCGGAAACCTCCTGCTGGGAGGGCAGCTTGGCGGCGGTTTCGTCGGCCGCGGCGAGTTCGACCTCCGGAACGGCCTTCATGCCCTTCTTGTTGATGCGCGCACCCACCGTCTTGCGGTAGTCGCGCATGATCTTGGCCATATGGGTGGAGCTGATGGCCGGGCCCCAGTGGCGAACGCGGCCGGAATCGATGTGAAGGAAGCCGGTTGGGCCGCCGCCGGACCGGTAGTAGCCAACGCCGCCGACCTGGCGCACAAGCGCCGAATTGCGGATATTGATGGTCGGCACGTCGGGGAAATACAGGTCGATGGCGCGGCCAACCATGTGCTGGCTCTTCTTGGCCACGTTGCGCCCGACCTTCTTCAGGAAGGCATTGGTCTTGGGGCTGCGGTAGCCCGACACGATGTGGATGGGGCGGCTCGAGCCGAGGTCGGCGTGCAGTTCCCACATCAGGTCGATGGTGCGGGGCGAGATGGTGATCACCTCGTTGCGGCGCCAGTCACGCAGGAAATAGTTCAGCTTCTTCATCGCGGACGGAATGTACTTGCCGTCCTTCTTGTAGGTGATGGTGAGGCTTTGCTTGGTGTGGACCTGATAGAGCGCGAGCGTGCGCGTCTCGCCGCCGGAATGGGCGGTGCCGTTCCAGCTGAGGAAGGCGCCCACGCACATCGTGGCGGCGGCCACGGTCGTGGCGGCAAGCTTCTTCCAACGGTTCATCAAGTTGCGAAGTCCGGCTTCCCTGCAGTCCAAACCCATACCCCACTTACAACCGGTTGATCCGGTTCCTCTGGTGCCTGTGCGGCCTGCCAATCCCGATCCGGTTTCGGCTTACACTGTTACCGCGTTTCAAACAAGATTGAGGCCACCATGAGGCGGCTTTTCAGGAATGGTAAATGGTTATGTTTAACAGCGGCTTAACGAGCCAGGGGGCGCATCGTCAATAACTCTGGGTTGTAGATCTTGTCGCCTTCGAAGGGCCCGGCGCTCAGCGCTGGGCCACGAGGGTCGCCGAGCGGGCGATCTCGAGGGTGCGGTCACGGCCATAGATGTCGTTGAAATAGACCATGTTTCCGGCAGCGTCCGGCCAGGCGGTGAAATAGGTGATGTGGACCGGCAGCTTTTCCTTCAGCCGCACTGTCGTGCTGTCCCTGCTCTCGACCTTGGCGGCAACCTCTTCCGGCGTGATGCCGAGCACCACGGAGGCGAACTTGCGCGGATCCTGGACGCGCACGCAGCCGTGGCTGAAGGCCCGCATGTCCTTCTCGAACAACTCGCGCGAGGGCGTGTCGTGCATGTAGATGTCATGCGAGTTGGGGAACAGGAACTTGAGCTCGCCCAGGGCGTTCTTCTCTCCCGGTGGCTGCTGGATGCCATAGGGCACCTTGGAACCATATTCCCACCAGCTGACCGAGCTAGACGGCACGACCTTGCCCTGCTGGGTCACCACCTTGAAGCCCAGCCGGTCGAGGTAGCCCGGATCGTTGCGCAGCTTCGGCAGGTATTCATTGGCGATGATCGACGGCGGCACGCCCCAGGAGGGGTTGAACACCACCATTTCCATTTCGTCGTGGAACACCGAGGTCTGGGTATCGGGCTTGCCGACGATGACGCGGGTCGTCCACTCGGGCTTGCCGTCCTTCATGACGCTGGCCTCGAAGGCGGGCTGGTTGACGAAGACATAGCGCTTGCCGAGATCGCGCGGCAGCCAGCGCAGGCGCTCCATGTTGTCGAGCAGCTTGTCGATGCTGCCACCGGAGCCGGCGTTGTTGAGAGCGGTCACGGTCTGCGGCCCCAGCGCCCCGCTGACGCGCACGCCTGCCTGCTTCTGGAACAGGCGCAGCTGCACGGAAAGTTCGGCGTCGAGCAGGTACGGGTCGGCCTCGTCGGCCGGCTCGGCGGTGAAGCCCAATTCTGCCAGGCGGGTGCGCACGGCGGGAATGCGCGCGTCGCTGCCGCCCTTCTTGACGATGTCGCCGTCGGCGATCTTGTCGTCCCTGGGCTCGGCCTCGATGGCGCGAAGGTCCGCGAGCGCCTTTTTCATCGTGCCATAGGCGGGATGGGTGGGGTTGAGGCCGCGGAGGTAGTCCGCCGCGAAGGGCGAGAAGGCGATGACCCTGAGCGCCTGGTCGGGCGCCACCCAGGGCGGTGCCACGTCATGGTAGCGTGACAGGCGGGCGGGGTCGAACTGGCCGCCCGAGGCATCCCGGGCATAGCGCAGCGCGGCGGCGGAGAGGTCGATGTCGAGGCGCGCCATGGCGGCCTGATCATATTCGGGTAGCGGAGAGGCAAAGCTGGCGAGGCCGGTGGGCAGGTAGGACTGCGGCTCCAGCCCTTCCTCGCCGGCGGCGGCGAGCAGCTGCAGCACGTCCTTGCCGCGGTCGGTGAGCTTGCCGTCCTTCAGCCAGATCGGCCGATAGGCCTGCGCGGCATACTGGGCCAGCAGCGCATCGCGCGTTGCCGGCAGCACACGCAGCGACGGGACTGCCGAGATGAGCTGGCTGTGGATGGCGGCGGCTGCCGGATCGGCGGGCGCAGCATCACTGAGGGCGATACCGCCCATCGGCACGAGCTTGGGCGGCACATAGGTGAGGTTGCCCATCCCGTAGCCCGCATCGCCGCCGGGATCGGCATCGACGAGCCTGACCTTGCTGCGCTTGCTGGACTTGCGAGGGGCCGGATCGACCTCCATGTAGGAGGGGTTGTCCTTGAAGCTGCCGAACATCGTGCGGCGCTTCTTGGTGGGCTTGCTGCCCGAATTGCTGAAAAGCTTGTCGAGGAAGGCGGGCTTCTGCGTCTTTGAGGCGGCCTCGGCCGGGGCCGTGCCGGACAGCAGCAGCGCGGCCATCACCGCAACCACACTCGACTTCACAATCGTCTTCATCAACCCACCTGCGCGCCGCTTACGTCCCGGCGTTCTTAACAGCGCCGGCGGGACAGAATGTCAAATCACACTCAATTGCAAGTATTTTGCCGCAACCGAGGCGTAGGTATTATCCAGTGGCCGCTTCGTCCAGACCGAGGTCCTTCATGCGGCGGTACAGCGTCGACCGGCCGATGCCCAATTTGCGGGCAACCTCCGACATCTGGCCCTGATAACGCGCCAGCGCCAGACGGATCATGTCGGCCTCGACCTCCTCGAGCTTGCGGATATGACCGCCGTCGGTGACCACCGCAATGCCGAAGGCGACGCCGTCGGCGACTGCGGTGCCGCCCTTGGGCACGGATGCGCCACCGGCGATGGCAGCCGCACCCTGCGGCAATGCCGGCTTGGGTGCCAGCTGCGGGGCCGGTGGGATCCTGATCTCGTAGCCTTCAACCAGGGAGGCGACCTGCGGGAAGTCCTCGATGTCGAGCCGGCCGCCCTCGCACAGAACCATGGCGCGGAACACGGTATTCTCGAGTTGGCGGACGTTGCCGGGCCATGAATAGGCCTTGAGCAGCCCCAGCGCCTCGGGCGTGATGCCGCGCACCTTGCGGCCTTCCTCGGCGGCGAAGCGGGTGACGAAGTGATCGACAAGGGCCGGAATGTCTTCCTTGCGGTCGCGCAGCGGCGGCACCATGACGGGGAAGACGTTCAGGCGGTAATAGAGGTCCTCGCGGAACTGGCCGGCCTTCACCATTTCGATCATGTTGCGGTTGGTGGCCGAAATCAGCCGGATGTTGACCTTGACCGGGCGACGCGAACCCACGGGGTCGACCTCGCCTTCCTGGATGGCGCGCAGCAGCTTCACCTGCATGTCGAGCGGCAACTCGGCAACCTCGTCGAGGAACAGCGTGCCGCCGTCAGCCTCCTGAAACTTGCCCATGTGCTTCGACGTGGCGCCGGTGAAGGCGCCCTTCTCATGGCCGAACAGGATCGATTCAACGAGGTTTTCGGGGATGGCGCCGCAGTTGACGGCGATAAAGGGGCGACCTGCCCGCTCGCTCTCGCCCTGAATGGCGCGGGCGATCATTTCCTTGCCGACACCGGATTCGCCTTCGATCAGCATCGGGATGTTTGACTGGGCGCCACGGCGGCCAAGACGGAGCACATTGGCCATGGCGGGAGAGGAGGCGATGAGGTCGGAGAAGCGGAGGGCGCCGCCCACCTTCTTGTTCAGCCGCTTCACCTCTTCGGTGAGGGCATTGACCTTCAGCAGGTTCTGGACCGAGACCTTCAGGCGCTCCGGGCTCACCGGCTTCACCACGAAATCATCCGCTCCGGCGCGCATCGCCTTGATGACGGTTTCGATCGAGCCCTGGGCGGTCTGCACGATGACCGGCAGGTCGCCACGGATCGCCTGCATGCGCTCGAGGAACTCGAGGCCGGTCATTTCCGGCATGTTGAGATCGAGGATGACCAGTTCGATGGTGCCGCCGGACTGGCTTTTCAGCACCTCCAGAGCCTTCAGGCCCCCATCGACCGGCATCGGGTCGCAGCCGAAGCGGCGCACCATTTCCTCGAGGATTCTTCGTTGAGCCGGATCGTCTTCGACGATGAGAACGCGGACAGCCATGCGCCTGTGGTCTTCTTCTTTGATTGTTTCTTTCGGCGGACAAGGCGACCCGGACCGAGCATCCGGGCTGGGCAGCGACTCGCCTCTTCCTGACACTCAAGGTGACAGGGAAGGGTAAAGGCGCTGTTAATGCGGAGCCACGTTTGGAGACACTCGCAATCGATTGAAAAAAGGTCGATTTTGATCCGTGTCATGGTGCTTGCAGAACAGAGTGGCAAACTCGGCAACTTGGAGGAGAATTCTTGAACCCGCTTCGCATCACACTGTTCGCCATCGCCGTGGCCGGCCTCGCTGGCGGGCTGCTCGCGCCCTATGCGGGTCTTGGCGCCTATCAGAGCTGGATCTGGGGCGTTGCGGCTGGCGCCGTCCTCTCGGTGCTGCTGTTTGAGATCGTCACCTCGCTGATCAAGGGCGAGGTGGGGCTCGACCTCGTAGCGGGCATATCGATCTCGGCGGCGCTCGCTTTTGGCGAAACGCTGGCAGCGGGCGTGGTGGCGCTGATGTATGCCGGCGGTCAGCTGCTGGAAGACTATGCCGCCAACCGCGCGCGGGCCGACATGAAGGCGCTGCTGGCACGGGTTCCAAAGACGGCGCTGCGCTACAGCGCCGGGAACCTCGAGGAAGTGGCCATCGACGCCATCCGGCCGGGCGACCGGTTGCTGATCCGCCAGGGTGATATCGTGCCCGTGGACGGGCGGGTGAGCAATGGCCGGGCCCTGCTCGACATGGCGGCGCTGACGGGCGAATCCGTTCCGGTTAAGAGCAGTGAAGGGCAGGAGGTGCAATCCGGCGCGCGCTCGCTCGACACGGCCTTCGACATGGTGGCCACACGGCCGGCGTCGGAGAGCACCTATGCCGGCATCGTGCGCCTCGTGCAGGCGGCACAGGCGGCGAAAGCGCCGATGGTGCGATTGGCTGACCGCTATGCGCTGGTGTTCCTGTTCGTCACCGTCGCACTGGCGGGGGGCACCTGGTATTTGACCGGCGACCACATTCGCATGCTGGCCGTGCTCGTCTCGGCGACGCCGTGCCCGCTCATCCTCGCCGTGCCGGTGGCCATCATCGCCGGCATGGGAAAGGCAGCGCGGCGCGGCGTGCTGATGAAGGGCGGCCCGGTGCTGGAGACCATGGCGCGGGCGGTGAACCTCGTCATCGACAAGACGGGCACGCTCACCAGGGGGCGCGCCGAACTTGGCGGCATCATTCCCGCCGCGCATTGGCAGGCCGACGAGATGCTGCGGCTTGCCGCCTCGCTCGAACAGGCCTCAGCGCATGTGACGGCGGCCTCCATCGTGGCGGCGGCACAGGCCCGCGGCCTCACGCTCGCCTATCCGCAGGACGTTCACGAGACGGCGGGCGAGGGGCTGGAGGGTATCGTCGAAGGTCACCGGGTGATTGTGGGCGGGCATGATTTCGTGGCGCGCAAGCTCGGCCTGCCCGCCTTGCCGCGGCCGGAGCGTGAGCCGGGAACGGCGCTGGCGGCATTGGCCGTTTCCGGGCGACTTGCCGGGCATTTTCTGCTGGCCGATGCGGTGCGGCCCGAAACGCCGCTGGCGCTGCAGAAGCTGCGGCAGGCGGGCATCAAGCGCATCGTGCTGGCCTCGGGCGACGCGCAGGCCGTGGTGGACAGAATCGGCGAGGGGCTGGGCCTCGACCTTTTGCGCGGGGAATTGAAGCCGGAAGAGAAAGTGGCGATCGTGCGCGCCGAGCGCCAGTCGGGTATAACCCTGATGGTGGGTGACGGCGTGAACGATGCGCCCGCCCTTGCAGTGGCCGACGTCGGCATCTCGATGGGTGCCACGGGTTCGGCGGCCGCCACCGAATCCGCCGACGCGGTGCTGCTGGTCGATGACCTGACGCGGCTGGCGGAGGGACTCGCCGCTGCGCGAAGGGCGCGTGCCATCGCGGTGCAGAGCGTTCTCGCCGGGCTGGGCATGTCTTTTGCAGCGATGATCGCGGCGGCCTTCGGCTACATCACGGTGGTGGAAGGTGCGCTGCTGCAGGAGGCCATCGACGTGGCGGTGATCCTCAACGCGCTCAGGGCATTGCGGTAGACTTCACCCGGGTTCTCTCCTTGCGCGGACGTGATCCGCGCATCCTCTTTGGTTGCCAGGATGGAAGATGCCCCGGACAAGCACCTGTCGATCCCGAGGGGTAGGGCGAACCCGTCGTCCTCCCCCGCGCAGCGGGAGAGGAAGGGGCCCCAACGGAGTTGGGGGAGGTGAGGGAATGCCGGCTCCGGAAGAGAGATCGTCTGCTTTCCCTCATCTCCCCGTTGCGACCCGCAACGGGTCCCTTCTTCTCCCGCTAAAGGAGCGGGAGAAGACAGCAAGGCCGTCGAGACAAGCCGGGGCAAAGTGAAACCGGCCGCATGACGCCAATTTAATGCGTGCCGGGTTGCCGAAGGCCATGGGCTGCGCCATATCAGCCACTCACGCTTTGCGAAGGACCAAACCATGACCGCTGCCGCCCAGACGCTTGGACCGCTTCCCGAGTGGAACCTCGCCGACCTCTACGCCTCGCCGGAAGACCCGAAGTTCGCAGGCGACATGAAGCGGGGCGAAGAATTGGCCAGGGCCTTTGCGGAAAAATATCGCGGCAGGCTCGCGTCACTTTCCGGGGAAGACCTCGCGGCCGCGCTGAAGGACTACGAAGCGCTCTCGGACCTGCTCGGCCGCATCGGTTCCTATGCGCAACTCTATTACGTGGGCGACACCACCGATTCACAGCGCGGCAAGTTCTATGGTGACGTGTCCGCGAAGCTCACCGAGATCTCGACGCTGCTGCTGTTCTTCGAACTCGAGTTGAACCGCATCGACGATGCGGCGCTGGAGCAGGCGATGAAGGTTCCCGCACTGGCGCATTACCGCCCGTGGATCGAGAACCTGCGCATGGAGAAGCCCTATCAGCTGGACGACAAGCTGGAGGAACTGTTCCTTGAGAAGTCGCAGACATCGTCCTCCGCCTTCAACCGGCTGTTCGACGAGACCATGGCGGGTTTGCGCTTCGAGGTGGACGGCGAGATGCTGAGCCTCGAGCCGACGCTGAACCTGATGCAGAGCCCTGACGAGGCCAAGCGCCGCAAGGGTTCGGAAGCGCTCGCCAAGACCTTTGGCGCGAACATCAAGCTGTTCACGCTCATCACCAATACGCTGGCCAAGGACAAGGACATCTCCGACCGCTGGCGCGGCTTCAAGGACATCTCGGATGCGCGGCACCTGTCGAACCGCGTGGAGCCCGAGGTGGTGGCCGCACTGGTCGAGTCGGTCAGGCGCAACTATGCGCAGATCTCGCACCGCTATTACCGCATGAAGGCGAAGTGGCTGGGCAAGGACAAGCTGATGCATTGGGACCGCAATGCGCCGCTGCCGGCGGAAGACACGCGCGAGGTGCCGTGGGCGGATGCGCAGGAGATGGTTTTGTCGGCCTACGGACAATTTGCACCCGAGATGGCGTCCATCGCCAAGGACTTCTTCGACAAGCGCTGGATCGACGCGCCGTCGCGGCCGGGCAAGGCGCCGGGCGCCTTCGCGCATCCGACGGTTCCTTCAGCGCACCCCTATGTGCTGCTCAACTACCTTGGCAAGACCAGGGACGTGATGACGCTTGCCCATGAGCTGGGCCATGGCGTGCACCAGGTGCTGGCGGCGAAGCAGGGTGCTCTCATGGCCTCCACGCCGCTGACGCTGGCCGAGACGGCAAGCGTGTTCGGCGAAATGCTGACCTTCCAGGCCATGCTGGCCAAGACCACGGACCCGGCCAAGCGCAAGATCCTGCTCGCCTCCAAGGTGGAGGACATGATCAACACGGTGGTGCGCCAGATCGCCTTCTATACCTTCGAGCGCAAGGTGCATGAGGCGCGCAAGGCGGGCGAGCTTACTCCGGAGCAGATCAATGCCATCTGGATGGAGGTGCAGCACGAGAGCCTGGGTGACGCCATCGCCTTCGGCCCGGGTTACGAGACCTTCTGGACCTATATCCCGCACTTCATCCACTCGCCCTTCTATGTCTATGCCTATGCTTTCGGCGACTGCCTGGTGAATTCGCTTTATGCCCGCTATCGCGAGAGCGAGCAGGGCTTCCAGGACAAGTACTTCGAGATGCTGAAGGCGGGCGGCACCAAGCACCACTCCGACCTGCTGCGCCCGTTCGGGCTCGATGCGGCGGACCCCCAGTTCTGGGACAAGGGTCTGTCGGTGATCTCCGGCATGATCGACGAGTTGGAGAGGATGTGACCGCTGGCCGCCGCGCGCCGGACGCGCCGTTGCGGGGCGCGCGCCGGGGAGGGCGAGCCTGAACTAGCCTTTTATCGGGGGTCGTGAGACAGCTTCGCGCAGGGTCAAGCGGCTTACCTGAATGGCCATGGCATGTCTGAATCTGTCGATATTTCATTAGTTTAGAAGCGAGAACCCGGTTCGCGTGACGGTTCGCCGCGCGTAAAGCCGCACCGCTTGCGGCACTGGGCGGGAGTGGCTACAAACGCAGCAGAAACAACTTTCTAGCTTTTGGGGGAATCAATGGCCGAGCACGGCGCGCATACGTCCAGCGCGATGGATTACGAGGCGGCGAATGCCACCTACGCGGGCTTCATAAAGGGCTCAGTGGCGGCTACCATTTTCTGCCTTTACGTGGTGGTGGCGCTGTGCGCCTTCGCCTTCATCGAGCACGGCAATGTGCTGATCGGCTTTGCCGGCCTCATCATTGGCGCGCTGGCGCTGATCGTCGACCTGAGGGCCGGCAACAACTGGTATATCTCGGTGGGCGGGCTGGTGATTTTCGGCCTGTTCACGGCCTTCATGGTGAGCTGACGGATTGCACATGAAAATCGCGGTCCCCACGGAAACTCACGCCGGGGAAAGCCGCGTTGCGGCGAGCCCGGACACAGTCAAGGCCTTCATCAAGAAGGGTGCGGAAGTCGTCGTGCAGGCGGGCGCCGGCAAAGGCGCCTCGATCAGCGATGACGCCTTCGCGGCCGCCGGCGCCAAGATCGTGCCCGGCGGGTTCGGCGATGCGGATGTGGTTCTCACCATCCGCCGTCCCTCGGACGAACTTCTGGCAACCCTGAAGCGCGGTACCATCCTCATGGGTGGGCTTGAACCTTATGGCGACAAGGCAGGGCTCGACGCCATTGCCGCGTCAGGCGTAACCGCCTTTGCGATGGAGTTGATGCCGCGCATCACCCGCGCACAATCGATGGACATCCTGTCGTCGCAGGCCAACCTCGCAGGCTACAAGGCGGTGATCGACGCCGCCTTCCATTTCACCCGTGCCTTCCCGATGATGATGACGGCGGCCGGCACGGTGCCTGCTGCCAAGGTGTTCATCATGGGCGTGGGTGTGGCGGGCCTGCAGGCCATCGCCACGGCGCGCCGCCTCGGCGCCATCGTCTCGGCCACCGACGTGCGCAAGGCGACGGAAGAGCAGGTGAAGAGCCTGGGCGCCAAGTTCGTCTATGCCGACATCGCCGATGCGGCAACGAGCGGCGGCTATGCCAAGGAACTGACGGCCGAGGACAAGGCCAAGCAGGCGGCCCTCGTTGCGGCCCATGTGAAGACGCAGGACGTGATCATCACCACCGCACTCATCCCCGGCCGGCCAGCACCCGTGCTGATCACGCAGGAGATGGTGGAGAGCATGAAGCCCGGCTCGATCATCGTCGATCTCGCGGTCGAGCGCGGCGGCAATTGCCCGTTGTCGAAGCCTGACCAGATCGTCGAGCACAATGGCGTCAAGATCGTCGGCACGGTGAACCTTGCCGGCAAGCTTGCCGGCAACGCCGCGCCGCTGTTCGCCAAGAACCTTGCCAACTTCCTCGACCTGATGATCCAGAAAGACGGCACGCTCAAGATCGACGATGCCGATGAATGCGTCAAGGGCACCATGATCGCCACGGACGGCGCACTGGTCCACCCCATGTTCGGAGCCAAGTGATGGAAGCGATCGATCCGTTTGTCTCGCTGTTCGGCATCTTCGTGCTGGCAGTGTTCGTGGGTTACTACGTTGTATGGAACGTGACGCCGGCGCTCCATACGCCGCTGATGAGCGTCACCAACGCCATCTCGTCGGTCATCGTGGTGGGTGCCATCCTGGCGGTGGGTGTGGGTGCGCTGGCATCCGGATCCGTCGTCGCCATGATCTTCGGCTTCCTGGCGCTGATCCTTGCGTCGATCAACATCTTCGGTGGCTTCATGGTCACCAGCCGCATGCTCGCCATGTACAAGAAGAAGGACAAGTAGGCGCATGTCGGCCAATTTTGCAGCCCTTCTCTATCTCGTCTCCGGCGCGCTGTTCATCATGGCGCTGCGCGGCTTGTCATCGCCGGCCACCTCGCGGCAGGGCAACATGTACGGCATGGTGGGCATGGCGATTGCCATCCTCACCACGCTTGCCACCATGCACCTCTCGCCCATGGTCATCGGCCTGGTGGCGCTGGGGCTTGGCATTGGTGCGGTCATCGGCGGCACGGCGGCCAAGAAGATCGCGATGACGGCCATGCCGCAGCTGGTGGCGGCGTTCCACTCGCTCGTCGGCCTCGCCGCGGTGTTCGTGGCGCTCGCCGCCTTCTATGCGCCGGAAGCCTTCCATATCGTGGTGGATGGCCTGATCCAGCCGATCTCGCGCATCGAGATGAGCCTGGGCGCGGCCATCGGCGCCATCACCTTCACCGGCTCGATCATCGCCTTCCTCAAGCTCGATGGACGCATGTCGGGTGCGCCGATCATGCTGCCTGGACGTCACGTCATCAACATCGCGCTGGGCGTGGCGCTGGTCGCCTGCATCGTGCTGTTCTACATGAGCCCCGTCTGGCTGTGGTTCTGGCTGATCATCGCCATCTCGCTGGCGCTCGGCTTCCTGCTGATCGTTCCGATCGGCGGCGCCGACATGCCGGTCGTGGTCTCGATGCTCAACTCCTATTCGGGTTGGGCTGCGGCGGGCATCGGCTTCACGCTGCACAACACGGCGCTGATCATCACCGGTGCGCTGGTGGGCTCGTCTGGTGCGATCCTGTCCTACATCATGTGCAAGGGCATGAACCGCTCCTTCGTCTCGGTGATCCTCGGCGGCTTCGGCGGCGAGAGTGCCGGTCCTGCTGCCCAGGGCGAGGCGAAACCCGTGAAGCAGGGCTCGGCGGAAGATGCGGCGTTCATCATGAAGAACGCTGCCTCCGTCATCATCGTGCCGGGGTACGGCATGGCCGTGGCCCAGGCCCAGCACGCGCTGCGCGAGATGGGCGACCACCTGAAGAAGGAGGGCGTCTCGGTCAAATACGCCATCCATCCGGTGGCGGGCCGCATGCCCGGCCACATGAACGTGCTGCTGGCCGAAGCCAATGTTCCTTACGATGAAGTGTTCGAGCTCGAGGACATCAACTCCGACTTCGGCCAGGCGGACGTGGCCTTCGTCATCGGCGCCAATGACGTGACCAACCCGTCGGCCAAGGACGACCCGCAATCACCGATCTACGGCATGCCCGTTCTCGAAGTGTGGAAGGCCAAGACGGTGATGTTCATCAAGCGCGGCATGTCGTCAGGCTATGCCGGCGTCGACAACCCGCTGTTCTGGCGCGACAACACGATGATGCTGTTCGGCGACGCCAAGAAGATGACGGAAGGGATCAACAAGGCGATGGACTGAGGCGCCTTCGCCTGCTTCATCAGCCAGACGTCACGTTGCGCGGGCTTGGCCCGCGCATCTTGCTTGTGAGCCCGAAAATGATGTGCCGTCCGGGCCGGGGCAAGGTGTAGTGTGCAGGCGGGAGTTCCACTCAGGGAATGACTGTGATCCACCCAACGCAGCAGTTCGTTGAGAATCCGAAGTCAAGCAAGGTGCCGCGACGATGCAGAATGCCCGAATTCTATCGCTGGCGACGGCCGTTCCTCCGCATGTGATCAGCCAGTCCGACGCGGCCTCCTTCGCAACCTCCGCCTTCAGCGGGCGCTTCGCGGAGTTTGACCAGGTTGCGGGTGTGTTCATGACGTCCGGCATCCGCCGACGCCGCGCCGTGCGGCCCATCGAATGGTACATGCAGCCGCTCGGCTGGCCCGAACGGAGTGCGGCTTATGTCGACGGGGCCTGCGCGATGTTCATCGATGCGGCACGTCAGGCGCTGGGCAAGGCCGGGTTGAAGGCATCCGAGATCGACACCGTCGTCACTGTTTCCTCCACCGGCATCACCACGCCCAGCCTCGACGCGCGTGTGGCGGGCGAGATGGGCTTCAAGGCTGGTGTGGAGCGCGTGCCGGTGTTCGGGCTTGGTTGTGCGGGCGGCGTTTCGGGCCTGTCGATCGCGGCGCGGCTGGCGCAGTCCCGGCCCGGGGCCAACGTACTTCTGGTGGCCGTCGAGACGTGCACGCTCTCGTTCCGGAGCGACCAGTTGACCAAGGCCAATGTGGTGGCCACCGCGCTGTTCGGCGATGGCGCGGCGGCCCTCGTGCTGCGGGCCGACGACAACGGCGTTGCAGAAATTGAATCCACCGCTCAATACACCTGGCCCGACACGCTGGACATCATGGGCTGGTCAGTTGATGCAGAGGGCCTCGGCGTGATTTTCGACCGATCCATTCCGCCCTTCGCCGAGGAACATTTCGGCCCGGCGGCACGCGCCATGCTGGAACAGAGTGGCCTGAGCCTCACCGATGTCGATCGCTACGTCTGCCATCCGGGCGGAGCGAAAGTGGTGACCGCACTCGAGCGCGCCCTGTCGCTGCCGCAAGGCCTTCTGGCGGATGAGCGCGCCGTGCTGGAAGAATATGGCAACATGTCCGCACCCACCGTGTTCTTCGTGCTGGAGCGCGCCCTGGCGAGCGGGCTGCCCAGGCGCACGCTGATGACGGCGATGGGGCCGGGCTTCAGCGCTGCCACTGCCACACTGCTGGCCGCATGACCCCCGCCATCCTGCTTCTCGCCTTCGTGACGCTCGAGCGCCTCGCCGAACTGGTGCTGGCGCGGCGCAACACCCGCGCGTTGCTGGCGCAAGGTGCTGTGGAGCATGCGCCGGGGCACTATCCGCTGATCGTGGTGATGCATGCGCTGTGGCTCGCCGGGTTGTGGGTCTTCGGCGCGTCGCAGCCGGTATCCCCGTTCTGGTTCGGCGTCTTCGTGCTGCTGCAGGCGGGTCGCCTGTGGGTGCTGGCGACGCTGGGGCCGCGCTGGACGACGCGCATCATCGTATTGCCCGGCGCACCTCTGGTGGCGAAGGGGCCGTACCGTTTGGTGTCGCACCCCAACTACCTTGTGGTCATCGGTGAGATCGCGGTGCTGCCGCTGTGCTTCGGGTTGTGGTGGTTCGCCATCATCTTCTCGATCGCCAATGCGGCGATCCTGACCATCCGCATCCGTGCCGAGGCTGCGGCACTGGCCGGCACGCCGCCGTGAACACGGCGCCTGAGCGCACATCTCCCGCCACATGGGCGGGTTTCGCCGTGATGGCGCTCGGCATGTTCATGGCCATCCTCGACATTCAGGTGGTGGCCACATCGCTGCCCAACATCCAGCAGGCGCTTGGCATCGCGCCGGAACTGATGAGCTGGATCCAGACCGCCTATCTCATTGCCGAGATCATCGCCATTCCGCTCACCGGCTTCCTGACCCGGCTGCTCGGCATGCGCTGGCTGTTCATCGTGTCGATCTCGGCATTCACGCTGGCCTCCGCAGGCTGCGCCTGGAGCACGGATTTCGAGAGCCTGATCTTCTGGCGCGTGGTGCAGGGCTTCTCCGGCGGCTCGCTCATCCCCGCCGTGTTTTCTGCCGTGTTCCTGCTGTTTCCGGTGAAGCAGCAGGGGCTGGCCACGACCATTGCCGGCGTATTGGCGGTGCTGGCACCCACCGTCGGGCCAGTGGTGGGTGGGTGGGTGACCGAGGTGTGGTCATGGCACATGCTGTTCCTGATCAACATCGTTCCCGGCATCGTGGCGGCGGTGGTGGCGGCGTTCTGCCTGCCGCGTTCCGCCGTCAATGGGGGCGAGTTGCGCCGGCTGGACCTTGCCGGCTTGCTGATGCTTGCCACCGCGCTGGCCGCACTGGAAATCGGCTTAAAGCAGGCGCCAGACCGCGGGTGGTTGTCCGGCGCCGTCGTTTCGCTGCTGGCGCTGAGCATGGCGTCGGCGGCGGGCTTCGTGGCGCGCTCGCTCAAGGGGCCGCACCCGCTGGCCGAACTGCGGTTGTTCCGCGACCGGAATTTTCGCGTCGGTTGTTGCCTCAGCTTTGCGCTGGGCGTGGGCCTGTTCGGGTCGGTTTACCTGATGCCCGTTTTCCTCGCCTTCGTGCGCGGGCACGGGGCGCTGGAGATCGGGCGCATCATGCTGGTGACGGGCGCCACACAGTTACTTGTTGCGCCAATCGCAGTGCAACTGGACAAGCGCCTCGATCCGCGGCTGCTGTCGGGCGTTGGCTTCCTGGTCTTCGGCGTCGGGCTGGGCCTCAGCTTCTTTCAGACACCGGAGACCGACTTCGACCAGATGTTCTGGCCACAGGTGGTGCGCGGGGCGGCAATCATGTTCTGCCTGCTGCCGCCGACGCGGCTGGCGCTGGGCTTGCTGGAGGATGCCCGGGTTCCTGACGCCAGCGGGTTGTTCAACCTGATGCGCAACCTTGGCGGCGCCATCGGCATCGCGCTTATCGACACGGTGCTCTATGGCCGGGCGCCCGTGCTGGGCGAGCGGCTGGTCGCGCAGATGAAGGCGGGCAACGCTGACGCGGCGGCCTTCGTGGGCATTCCGCTCGACGATTTCGCGACCCTGTCGGGGGGCTCGATGGATGTCGAGGCTCTGGGCGAGCTTCAGGACAGGGTGGAGGGGGCGGCACTGACCCTGGCAGTGAACGAGGCCTGGCTGATGCTGGCGGCAATCACCCTGGTGGCGTTGCCGGCGCTGGTGGCGGCCCGGCGGCCGGCGGCCTGAATGTGAAAAGTCGCTCCCCCTTCGCCGCGCAATCGTCTAGATTTGCCCCGATAAGCAAACGCGCCTTGCGACGGGACTGAAAATGGCTGAACCAGCGGCAACCCAACCTCTTGATCCGCCACGGGTTTACCTCGTGCATATGACGGTGTTCATCCTGCTGGTGGGCATCCTCGTGCTGGTGATCCTGCCGGGGCTGACGAGCGCCTTCATGGCCAACCCGATGCTGAACGGGGTGATTGTGGCCACGCTGTTGTTCGGCATGTTCCATTCCTTCCGCATGGTGGTGCGGCTGTTCCGCGAGGTGAACTGGGTCAACTCCTTCCGCGCGGGCGAACAGGAGGACCAGGCGCGGCCTCCGGGCCTGCTGGCGCCTATGGCCTTTCTGCTGAAGAATCGCCAGGATACGGTGCTTTCGCCTGTCACCATGCGATCGGTGCTCGACTCGCTGGCCTCGCGGCTTGATGAATCGCGCGACCTGTCGCGCTATCTTGTCGGCCTTCTCATCTTCCTCGGCCTGCTCGGCACTTTCTGGGGCTTGCTCGAGACCGTGCAGTCAATCGGCGGCGCCATTGATGGGCTGGACGTAACCTCAACCCAGTCCGCCACGTTGTTCGACCAGCTGAAGCGCGGACTGCAGGCACCGCTGCAGGGCATGGGCCTGTCGTTCTCGTCCTCGCTGCTGGGCCTTGCCGGCTCGCTGATCCTCGGCTTCCTCGACTTGAAGGCGGCGCAGGCGCAGAACCGGTTCTACATCGACCTCGAGGATTGGCTGTCCTCCATCACCGACGTGGCGGCGGGCTCGGGCAGCGACATGGCGCTGCAGAATGCCAACCAGGCCAGCATCGCGCCGCAGCTGCTGCGCGCCGAGTTGCAGGCGCTGCAGCGCGCCGTCGAGAAGCTGACCTACACCATCGATAACCAGAAGCCGGCGTCTTCTCCTGCTGTCTCCGCGTCAGCACCGCGCGGCGACGCCGACTCGATCGAGCAGCTGGCCGACGCGGTGGCCAGTCTCGTGTCGCAGATGCGCGAGGAACAGAAGATCGTGCGCCAGTGGGCGCAGGGCCAGCAGACGCAACAGAACGAGATCCAGCGACTTCTGGTCCGTGCCACTGGCCCCCTGTCACGCGGCGCGACGCGCACGCGCGAGGATGAGCGTCCGTAAATGGCAGGTCTCAACCGGCGCAGAGGGCGCGGCGCGGAGGATGCCTACTGGCCGGGCTTCGTCGATGCCATGGCGCAGCTGTTGCTGGTCATCACCTTTTTGCTGTCCGTCTTCATCGTTTCGCAGTTCCTGCTGGCGCGGCAGATTTCCGGGCAGGATTCCGCACTGGGCCAGCTGCGTGCCCAGATCGCCGAGCTGACGCAATTGCTGGCGCTTGAGAAGGCCGCCAAGGCGGAGGTTGAATCCTCGCTCTCCGCACTGCAGGACGATTTTGCGGTGGAGAAGGGCAAGACGGCGGATCTCACATCGCTGCTTCAAGGAGCGGGTGCGAAGGGCGATGCCGCCACCGTCACCATCGCCGGCCTGCAGACGTCGCTCGACAAGGAAAAGAGCATCTCGTCCGAGGCGCTGGCCAAGATCGAATTGCTCAACCAGCAGATCGCCGCGATGCGCCGCCAGCTGGAGACGCTGAACGGGCTGCTCACCGACGCCGAGACCAAGAACCGCCAGTCCGAGGCGCAGATCGCCGACCTCGGCAAGCGGCTGAACTCGGCCCTGGCCCAGCGCGTGCAGGAACTGACGCGCTATCGCTCTGAGTTCTTCGGCAGGCTCCGGCAGATCCTGTCGCAACGGTCGGACATTCTCGTGGTGGGCGACCGCTTCGTGTTTCAGGCGGAAGTGCTGTTCCCCAAGGGTCAGGCGACGCTGAACCCGGAAGGCCAGGCCGAGATGATGAAGCTCGCCGATGCGCTGAAGCAGCTGGAACGGGAGATCCCGCCGGACATCGCCTGGGTGCTGCGCGTCGATGGCCACACTGACGTGGACCCGATCCAGTCGCCGCAGTTCAAGTCCAACTGGGAACTGTCCTCGGCCCGCGCCATTGCCGTGGTGAATTTCCTCATCGCCAACGGCGTGGCGCCGCAGCACCTGGTGGCGGCAGGCTTCGGCGAGTTCCAGCCGATTGATCCGGGCTCGACCGAAGAAGCGAAATCGCGGAACCGCCGCATCGAACTGAAGCTGACGGAGCGGTGAGGCTTGCAGCAGGGTTTGTAACGATTGTTTTTGGGCAGCGACCCCGGCTGGTAGTCCCCTAGCCGAGAACCAGGGAAAGGCTTCCTAGCGCCACCCTACCGCATTCAGCGGTCCCTTCACCACTCACTTCAGCTTGCCCGGCTTGACCGGGGCATCTTTTGCTGCCGCCAAAAAGGATCGCCCGGTCGAGCCGGGCGAAGGTGAAGGAAGGAGAGGTGCTACTCCGCCACCTGGGTGGTGAACTGCAGCTTGGCGAGCCTGGCGTAGAGCGGACTGGTGTTGATCAGCTCCGCATGGGTTCCCTCGGCAACCAGCTCGCCGCCGTCCAGAACGAGAATGCGGTCGGCGTTGCGCACCGTGGCAAGGCGGTGGGCGATCACCAGCGTTGTCCGGTTTGCGGTGAGCTTCTCGATCGCCTGCTGGATGAAGGCCTCGCTTTCTGCATCGAGCGCGCTGGTGGCTTCGTCGAGCAGCAGGATCGGTGCATCACGCAGGATGGCGCGCGCGATGGCGATGCGCTGGCGCTGGCCGCCGGACAGCGTGACGCCACGCTCGCCGACCTCGGTGTCATAACCCTTTGGCAGGCGTTCGGCGAATTCGTCGACGCGTGCGGCGCGGGCCGCTTCAAGCACGTCTTCATGCGAGGCCTCGGGCTTGCCGAAGCGGATGTTGTCCATGACGGAGCCGGAGAAGATCACGGTCTCCTGCGGCACCACGGCAATGCGCTCGCGCACGTCCTGCGGTACGGCCTTCCTCACGTCCACGCCATCAACGGTGACTTGGCCCTTCTGCGGGTCGAAAAAGCGCTGGGCGAGGGCGAAGATCGTGGTCTTTCCCGCCCCGGATGGGCCGACGATGGCCACCGTCTCGCCCGTCTTCACGCTGAAGGACACGTCAATCAGCGCATCCTGCTCAGGGCGGGTCGGATAGGCGAAGGTGACGTGCTCCAGTGCCAGCCTGCCCTGCGGCGGTTCCGGCAGTGGCTGGGGAACAGGCGGTGCCGTGATGATCGGCTTCTCGTCGAGCAGTTCCGAAATACGCTCGGCAGCACCAGCGGCAAGCTGCACTTCGCCCCAGACTTCCGACAGCTGGCCCATGGATGAGGCAGCGAGGATTGCATAGATCAGGAACTGGCTGAGCGTGCCGGGCGACATGGAGCCGGAGATGACGGTATTCGCGCCATACCACAGCAGGACCACGACAGCACCGGCGGCTACGCCGATGATCAGGGCAGTGAGCACGGCGCGCGCGAAGGTGCGCTTGGCGGCGGCGCCGAACGCCTCCGATGTGGCACTGTTGAACAGGCGACGGGCAGCATTTTCCTGGACGTTGGCCTGCACGGTGGACACGGCGAGCAGGCGTTCCTGCGCGAAGGCGGCGGAAGAGGCGAGCGTATCCTGCGCGAGGCGGGAAAGGCTCCGCACGCGGCGGCCATAGGTGACGAGCGGCAGCACGATCAAGGGCAGTGCCAGCAGCGACAGGCCGGCAAGCTTCGGGCTCGACGCCACCATCATGGCGACGGTGCCAATCAGCATAACCACGTTGCGCAGCGCAATCGAGGCGGTGGATGAGAAGGCGGACTTGATCTGGGTCGTGTCGGCGGTGAGGCGGGAGAGCACCTCGCCCGAGCGCTGCGTCTCGAAGAAGCCGGGACTGAGGCTGAGCAGGTGGCTGAAAATGGCGTCGCGGATGTCTGCCACCACGCGCTCGCCGATCCACATCACGAAGTAGAAGCGCAATGCCGAGCCCACCGCCAGCACCACGACGACCGCCAGCATGGCGAGGAAATACTTGTCGATGAGCAGCGCATTCTCGGCGGTGAAGCCGTTGTCGATGATGCGGCGCACCGCCACCGGCACGGCCAGCGTGGCGCCGGCTGCCGCCAGCAGGGCGACCAGCGCGAACAGCATCTGCCGCCGATAGGGCCTCAGGAAGGGCGTGAGGCGGAGGAGGGGACGGAGATTCCGGCTCTTGGGGCGCCGCCGCGCCTCGTCTTCGTAGGAATTGCTCATGAGCCGTGTTCTAGCGTATGATCCGCAGAATGGAAGCGGGGTGGTGCCGGCTTCCGGAGGCTTTCCCCAGGCCGGAACCGGCGGTCTTGCGCCCCTCCGGCATCTCCTGTATAGCCCCGCCCGAACCCGGAATTCGGAAGTCCCTGTGCGGGGCGTTTCCCGCCATCGAGAGAGTTTTCGCCATGAAGCAAGGCATCCATCCCGACTACCACATGATCAACGTGGTCATGACTGACGGCACCACCTTCAAGACCCGCACCACCTGGGGCAAGGAAGGCGACACGATGAACCTCGACATCGACCCGAAGTCGCATCCGGCCTGGACCGGCGGCCAGCAGACCCTGCTTGACCGTGGCGGCCGCGTGTCCAAGTTCAATCAGAAGTTTTCGTTCCTCAACAAGTAAGTTATCGTCTCTTGACGGTCATCGAAAAGCCCGGCCCCAGCGGCCGGGCTTTTTGCATTGGGGAGGTGTTTGGCGGCGCACGGCAGACAACAAAAAAGCGCCCAGCGGGCGCTTTCATCGTCTGTGGCGGCGTTTTGCGTCCTAGCCGTTCTTGCCGCGGCTCTCGCTGGCGTCGGAACTCATGGACTGGGTGCTCTCGCCGTTGTCGCCATCATAGCTTGGCAGAGGCGGATCTTCGATCTTCGGCTCGTCAGGCTGCGCTTTGTCCTTCTTCGAGCGCGACGTGCTGGCGTTCGCCGTCTTGGTGCTCTTCGAGGCGTCTGCGCGGTTGCCGCCCGAGCCTTCCGACAACGGGATCAGGCCGTAGGTTGCAGTGAATTCGCCATGAAGGCGCTGTTCACCAGCGCTGGCCTCAGTGCTGGCGAGGCCAAGAAACATCGATGTGCCGCTCACTGCACCAAGCAGGGCCACCATCCGCACGAAATTCAGCTTCTTTTCCACGTCGTACCTCAACTCGAACCGGCAAGGGTGTTGGCCTCTCGCCTTGCCCTATCCGCACTGCCTCGCTGGCAATTTTGGTATAGGCTTAACTACAGTCCTGTTTATACGCTAAACGCCAAATGGCAAGCAGTAAGTTAAATCAACTTGACCTATATGGCCACAAAAACAGAGAATAACACAATCTGAGCGGGCTTCATCAAGGAGAGGTAGTGTCCTCTACTGAGATGTACTCTGCTCAAGCTTGTTGATGCGCTGGCGGATCATCTCGGCGCTGGCGGCGGGCGGGTTGAGGGCCAGGGCGCTGCGGAAATCGGCAATGGCCGCCTTCGCGTCCTTCTTTTGCGCCTGGATCATGGCGCGCAGCGAATAAAGGCCCCAGCGGTCCGGCGCGATGGCGATGGCACTGCCAAGGTCGGCAATGGCCTTGTCGTATTGCAGGGACTTGTTGTAGCCGAGGGCGCGGAAGGCATAGGCCTCCATCAACTTTGGATCGACATCGATGGCCTTGCTGACGTCCGCCATCACTCCGGCCTGGTTGGCATTGGGGTTGGCGGAATCGGTCACGGCGCGCTTGTAATAGGCGAAAGCGAGATCGGCATCCGTGGCCTGCTTGCTGTCGATGACGGCGTTGCAGGCCTTGAGGCGGGCCTCATTCGTCATCTTGGCCTTGCTGCGGCAATCCTCGACGTCGCCCGCGTGCGCGGGCATCGAAAAGGCCAGCAAGAGCAGGGCGGCGGCCAGTGCTCTGAATGTGGTCTGCATGGTCACGGTCTGCCTCTCGCTGAATTCATCGAATGAATCGACACTAGACCAGGGGTCGCTGCCGAAGCAAATCGGCCGATCAGTTCTTCGCCACGAGGCAGACGCCGCCGCGCGAGGCGAGATCGCGGCACAGCTTCTGGGCTTCGGCGCGGCTGTCGCGTCCGATCATCACGCGAACCATCTTGCGACGGCCCATGGAGCGGTTCAATTTGCGCACCACCAACGGGTCCTCGTCCTTGATGAGGTCGAAACGGTTGCGGATGACGCGGAAGGCCTGCAGCGCCCGGGCCTGGCTGAAGCCTGCGGCAAGCACCACGCCCCATGGCTTCCAGTTGGCCTGCTTCACCTCAACGGCCTGAGGCGACAACTCGCGCATCACCAGGCTTCGGCACTGCTCGGCGAAGCTGCCGTCCCTGGCCAGCGCGG
Source organism: Rhizobium sp. Q54 (assembly GCA_945889445.1). Lineage (GTDB taxonomy): Bacteria > Pseudomonadota > Alphaproteobacteria > Rhizobiales > Aestuariivirgaceae > Aestuariivirga. The sequence continues at coordinate 30,528 of CAMDBX010000006.1, read as the reverse complement.
GGATGTCGAAGCTGGCGTCTTCCGCCTTCCATTCCTCATGGCCATGGCCGGTGATGGAAAAGACGTAGTCCTGCGTCTCGTAAGGAAGGCCGCCAGTTCCCGAGAGCCACTTGCGGACGCGTTCCTCGCCGGCGTTATAGGCTGCCGCGGCGCGACCGAGATTGCCGAACCGGGTGCGGAGTTCGGCAAGATAGGCAGCGGAAGCAGCCAGTGCCTTCTTTGCATCGAAAGGGTCATCGAGGCCGCGCAGCTTCGCCGTGCCGGGCATGAACTGGGCGATGCCCTGCGCGCCCTTGGGGCTGACCGCGCCGGGATCGAACAGGCTTTCCTTCCAGATCAGGCGGGCAATGAAGGACTGGGGCAGGCCGTGCTCGCTTGCCCGGTCGTCGATTTCGCTGCACACCGTGTCGGCAAAGCTCCGGCGTTCGTCCTCCGTGCTGGGCAGCGGTGGCGGCGTTGCGGCGCCGGCCGCGATTGGCAGCAGGATCAGCAAGGCGGCAATGGTCAGTCGCTTGTGCAAGGGCAAGTCCGCGGTGGTGGCAGACAGCTTCTGCCGCTAACCCGCGGACGAGGCAACAGATTGGTGAAGCGTCAGGAGCGGGCGCCGAACACCGCGGCAAGGCGGTCCAGCTGGGTCGACACCGGGCTGGGGGCTGGGGCGCCGACATCGGCCTTGGCCTGAATGTTCAGCATCGCATCAAACTTCAGGACGCGCTGGTGAAGCGACAGAGAACGCTCGACAATGTCGTTGAGGGCGGGCGGAAGCTGCTCCGCGCCATTGAGCGGCTTGCCACGACCGATGTCGGACAGGCTGATGCGGTGGCGTTCCTTGCGCACGTCATCCTGGTTCATTTCGCCGGCGCCGATGGCGCGTTGCAGAAGAAGCCAGGAGGCGAGCTGCATCAACCGTGTTGTCAGGCGCATGCTCTCGGTCGCGTAGGCGACAGCGCCGTGGCGGTCGAGCAGGCGGGCATCCTGTCGGCCTGGGCCGTCCAGGTAATTGGCGGTTTCCTCAACGAGGCCCATGCCTTCCCGGAACACCTTGTCGAATTGTTCGGACGCCGTGAAGCGCGACATGAAATCGACGGTAATGGGCGAAGCACTGGCAGACGACATGACGGGAATTTCCTCGGGCTCTCGTTTATCTTGGCACGGAGCTTCGGGAGATCATGTACCGGGTTACCCTCAAGGTCAATGATCGTGCGCTGCTCTGGAACTCCCTAAGCAAGAGCAGTGCCACATCAATCAAAAAAAGCCGCGCAGTAGACGCGCGGCTTGAAAGTTTCAAACAGGGAGGCGTCAAACAGAGTGGTGGTGAACCACTCGGAGCAATCCGGTCAAGGATTACACTCCAAAGAATATCGTAAACTCCTTACTGAAACCTTAACGGACGCAACTCTGGAGGCACAGTTGTGCCAAATCGAGATGCTCAGGAGCGAAAAAAGGCGTCGGCGGCGTTCTTGGATGCCTGCTTTGCCTGGATCGCTGCCTTGACCCGCAGGATTTCCGACTCGAGCTGGCTGACGCGATGTTCCAATTCGGCCACTGACAGCAGGTCGAGGTTCTCGCCCAGCATGACGCCGGCTGGCTTTTTCGGAAGGTCTTCGAAACTCATGGCGGCACTCCTTCACCTTGCGGAACCCATTTTGTCATTGCGGGGCCATGGGCTTCAACCCAAACTGCAAGCGACAACGTGCCTGAGAGGATGCCCCATGAAAGACATGACCGCCATCGCCATCACCAACCCGGGGGGCCCCGAGGTTCTGACCCCGGTGACCCTGCCGGTGCCGGTGCCCAAACCCGGGGAAATCCTGGTCAAGGTGAAGGCGGCGGGCGTCAACCGCCCGGACGTGCTGCAGCGCCAAGGCGGCTACCCGCCGCCGCCGGGAGCACCCGACACGCCCGGTCTCGAGATCGCCGGCGAGGTGGTGGCACTGGGCGACGGCGTGAAGCGCTATGAGGCGGGAGACCGGGTTTGCGCCCTGGTGCCGGGAGGCGGCTATGCCGAATATGCGGTGGTGCACGAGGACAACGCCCTGCCGGTTCCGCCCGGCCTGTCCTTTACCGAGGCTGCGGCGATCCCTGAAACCTTCTTCACGGTGTGGACCAATGTCTTTGACCGGGGGCGGCTGAAGGAAGGCGAAACCTTGCTGGTGCATGGCGGGTCGAGCGGCATCGGCACCACGGCGATCATGCTGGGCAAGGCCTTTGGCGCCATCGTGGTGGTGACGGCGGGTTCGGACGAGAAGTGCCGCGCCTGCCTCGATCTGGGTGCCGACCTCGCCATCAATTACCGCAACCAGGACTTCGTGACCGTGCTGGCCGAGAAGGGGATCAAGCCCGACGTCATTCTCGACATGGTGGGGGGCGACTATGTGGCGAAGAACCTGAAAGCGGTGGCGATGCATGGCCGCATCGTGATGATCGCTTTCCAGAAGGGCTCACGCATCGAGGTGGACTGGATGCCGATCATGCTGAAGCGACTGACCTTCACGGGGTCCACGCTCCGCGCCCGCAGCGTGGCCGAGAAGGCCGAGATCGCCCGCGCGCTGGAGCGCCATGTGTGGCCATTGTTCGGGGCGGAGCAACTCAAGCCGATCATTTTCCGCACCTTCCCGCTCCGCGAGGCTGCTGCGGCGCACGCCCTGATGGAATCGAGCGAACACATCGGCAAGATTGTTCTGGTGACCGATTGAGGCCACCCGCCGGGGAGCGGAACCTGCTGGCAAAAGCGGCCGGTGGACCACAAAAATCGAGATTGCGCCGGCGCGCGCCCGCCTCTATATCTGGCCCATCCCAAACAAGCTGTCGTAAAGACAGGGAACCTGAAACACCGGTTCTCAAGGAGTGAAGACCAATGTCCCGCATACCGCTGATGCCCAAGGCCACCGCCGTGTGGCTCGTCGAGAACACCGGGCTTACCTTCCGCCAGATTGCCGATTTCTGCCATCTCCATGAACTTGAGGTGAAGGGCATCGCCGACGGCGACGTGGCGGCCGGCATCAAGGGCATGGACCCGATCACCGGCGGCCAGCTGACCCGCGAGGAAATCGAAAAGGGCGAGAAGGACTCGGACTATCGCCTCAAGATTCTTGAATCCAAGGTCAACATCCAGGTGCAGAAGTCCACCTCGGGCCCGCGCTACACGCCCGTGTCGCGCCGCGGCGACCGCCCGGACGCCATTGCCTGGCTGCTGCGCTACCACCCGGAACTGCCTGACTCGGCAGTGATGAAGCTGGTCGGCACCACCAAGTCGACCATTGCCTCGGTGCGTGACCGCTCGCACTGGAATGCCTCCAACATCAAGCCGGTCGATCCGGTTTCCCTCGGCATCTGCTCGCAGCTCGACCTCGACTTCGCGGTGCAGAAGGCGGCACGCAAGGCGGGCAAGCCCGCCAACGAGTCCGTGCCGGTGCGCACCCTCATTCCGGCCTCCGAGGTTGAGGGTACGGCGGCCCATGCCGCAGCCCAGGTGGATGACACCCAGCCGACCTTCGCCCCCTCCGAGCCGCGGGCGCGCGACGCCGAGCCGCAGTATGACGCCAACTCGGTGTTCGCCAAGCTGAAGCCTCTGAAGCGCGGCCAGCAGGACGAGGATTGAAATGCGCATTCTGATTGTCGGCGGATCGGGAACAGTCGGGCAGGCGGCGGCCAAGGAGCTTGCCAAGCGCCATGAGATCGTCAGGGCAGGCCGTTCGTCGGGCGACCTCACCGTCGACGTGATGAACGATGACTCGGTGAAGGCGATGTATGCCAAGCTCGGCCAAGTGGACGCCATCGTCACCTGCGTGGGCCATGTGCACTTCGGCCCCGTTGCCACCATGTCGCCGGAACAGTTCCGCAAGGGCCTGAACGACAAGCTCATGGGCCAGGTGAACCTCGTTCTCCTCGGCATGAACAACGTGAACGACAATGGCTCGTTCACGCTCACCAGCGGCATCCTCGACCGTGACCCGGTGCGGCAGGGGGCCAATGCCGCCGCCGTCAACGGCGCCATCGGCGGCTTCGTCAAGGGTGCGGCGATCGAGATGCCGCGCGGCATCCGCATCAATGCGGTGAGCCCGGGCCTGCTCGAGGAGTCGGCCGTGAAGTATGACGGCTTCTTCCCAGGCCACGAGACCGTCTCGGCGGCCCGCGTGGGGCTGGCCTATGCCAAGAGCGTCGACGGCGCCCTTACCGGCCAGGTCATTTCAGTCGGCTGATTGCCGAACCGTTCCGAACACTGTTAGCCTCTCCTGAAAGGGAGAGGTTTTTTCATGCCGCGCGACAGCCGTTTCGACATTCTCTTCGAGCCCGTGAAGATCGGGCCCGTCACCGCGCCCAACCGCTTCTACCAGGTGCCGCATTGCACCGGCATGGGCTATCAGCTGCCGGCGACGCTTGCTGCCATGCGCGGCGTGAAGGCGGAAGGCGGCTGGGGCGTGGTCAATACCGAATACTGCTCCATCCATCCGTCCTCCGACGATGTGCCCCATCCCTTCGCCAGCCTGTGGGACGAAGGCGACGTGCGCAACATGGCGGCGATGGCCGATGCCGTGCATGAACACGGCAGCCTTGCCGGGACTGAGCTGTGGTATGGCGGCATCCGCTCGTCCAACCATCTCTCGCGCGAGGTGGCGCTGGCGCCGTCGAGCTTTCCCGCCGCGGAGTCGCCTTGGCAATGCGCGAAGATGGATCTGGACGACATCCGGACCTTCCGCGGCTGGCATCGCGCCGCGGCGCTCAGGGCGAAGCAGGCTGACCTCGATATCGTCTATGTCTATTCCGCGCACACCTACATCCTGAACCAGTTTCTCGACCGCGACATGAACACGCGGAGCGATGAATATGGCGGCACGCTGCTGCAGCGGGCCCGCTTGCTGCGCGAGGTGCTGGCGGAAACGCGCGATGCCATTGGTGACCGGTGCGGCATTGCGCTCCGGATCGAGGTCGACAATGAGGATGGCGGCGGCTTCGAGGAGCGCTCGGAACTCCTCGCCTCGCTGGCGCCGATGGTCGATCTCTTCGATGTCACCATCGCGGACTACAGTCAGGAAATGGGCGGGTCGCGCTTCGTCAAGGAAGGTTCGCTGGAGCCCAGCATCGCGCATGTGCGCAAGGTGACGGGCAAGCCCGTGGTGAGCGTTGGCCGCTTCACCTCGCCCGAGACCATGCTCTCGCAGGTGAAGCGCGGCATCGTGGACCTGATCGGCGCGGCGCGGCCGTCGATTGCCGATCCCTTCCTTCCGCTCAAGATCGCCGAGGGACGTGAGGATGACATCCGCGAATGCATCGGCTGCAACATCTGCTATGCGCACAACAGCCGGGCAGCGCCCATCCGCTGCACCCAGAACCCCACCATGGGCGAAGAGTGGCGGCGTGACTGGCACCCTGAAAGGATCGCGATGGCCACGCAGCGCCAGCAGGTGCTGGTGGTGGGCGCAGGGCCGGCGGGGCTCGAGGCCGGGCTGATGCTGGCGCGGCGCGGGCATGAGGTGAAGATCGTCGATGCCGGTCACGCTCCCGGTGGCCGCCTGCAATGGGAAACGAAGCTGCCGGGCCTTGCCGAGTGGGGCCGGGTGTGCGACTGGCGGCTGCACCAGATTTCCAAGCTCTCCAATGTCGAGATCTTCCGTGACAGCCGCATGGGCGCTGACGACGTGATCGACCTTGGCATCGCGAATGTGGTGGTCGCAACGGGCAGCCACTGGCGCAGGGACGGGCGCGGGCGGAGCTTCCGGGCGCCCATCGCCACCTATGACGATCCCCGCACGCTGACACCGGAGGTGGTGCTTAACGCGACGGTGAAGGGGCCTGCCGTGGTATTCGATGATGACCACTACTATCTCGGTTGCGGCCTTGCCGAGTTGCTGGCGCAGCGCGGCTTTGAGGTCACCTATGTCACCAGCGGCGGCAAGGTGGCGGAATGGTCGGATCTGACGGCGGAGCAGCCACGCGCCCATGCGCGGTTGCTGGAACTGGGCGTGACGGTGATCGTCAACACGCTGGTGGCAGGCCTGAAGCCAGGCGCCGCCGTGCTGCGCTGCGTGTTCTCGGGCGCTGAGCGTGACATCGCGGCGGATTGCTTCTTGCCCGTCACGTCGCGCGATGGCGATGACGCGCTCTTCCACGCGCTGAAGGGCAGGGGCCTTGCGTCGCTGTCGCTCATCGGCGATGCGCTCGCCCCCGGACTGATCGTGCACGCCGTCTACGCCGGGCACAAGCTGGCCCGCGAATTCGGCGAGGACGAGGTGGTGGTCAGACGCGAGCGGCCGCTTGCCTAGAACTCGGTGGAGAGCGTTTTACGGAGGACGGCATCTTCGGCGAAGTGACCGGCCGTCTCGTCCGTTTCCCGCCAGCCACGGCGGAGATAGAAGGCAAAAGCCCTGGTGTCACGTCCGGTGGAGAGGCAGGCCTCGGCGTGGCCCTTGCGCCACAGCCAGCCTTCACAGGCGGCGAGCAGCGCACTGCCATGGCCCTTGCCTTCATGCGCGGCGTCCATGAACAGCGCAAAAATGCTGCCGTCGCGCCGGTCGGCCATGGCAAAGCCGGTGATGGCAGCGCCGTCCATTGCCACCCAGCAGCCGAGGTGGCCAGATGTCATCTCCGCGGCAATCGAGTCGAGAGTGATCCCGATCTCGGCCATCTGATCCACCGACAGATGGTTGTCCACAACCGACGTGCGGATGCGCGTGATCTCCGGCAGGTCGGCGATCGCACCCTCGCGGATCATGCCTTCACGGGCACGGTGTAGTTCAGCGGCATGCGGCCGCCGTCGACGTAGATGGTCTCTCCCGTGACGTAGCTCGCATCATCGGAAACGAGAAAGGCCGCAATGGAAGCGACCTCGGATGGCGCACCGGCGCGGCCAAGCGGCGTGCGCGACATGGCGCGATCCATTGCCGCCTTGTCCGCGAGCACGCCGCGCGCCATGTCGGTGTCGATGGTACCGGGCCCGATGGCATTGACGCGGATGCCGTGGGGCGCGAGCGCGATCGAGGTGGCGGCCGTCAGTTGCGAAACGCCACCTTTCGACATGCAGTAGGTGACGATGGCGGGAATGGCGAGCGTATCGTTCACCGACGACATGTTGACGATGGCGCCCGGCTTGCGGCCCTCCTTCACCTGGCGCAGCATCTGGCGTGCGCAGGCCTGCAGCATCATGAAGGACCCCTTGAGGTTGATGCCGATGACGCGGTCGAACTCGGCCTCGGTCACCTCGAGGAAGTCGGTGTTCGCCGAGACGGCCGCATTGTTGACGAGGATGTCGACGGCGCCGAACTTTCGCACCGTGAAGGCAACGAGCGCCTTGACGTCACTGGCCTTCGACACATCGCACGTCTTGTAGGTCGCACCCAGCCGCTTCGCCGAGGCCTTGCCCTCCTTGTCGAGCACATCGGCGATCACCACCGTAGCACCCTCTTTCAGCAGACGCTCGGCGATGGCAAGCCCGATGCCGCGCGCGGCTCCGGTGACGATGGCGATGCGCTTCTTGAGTTTCAACGTGTGTGGTCCTTCAGTTGAGGCCGCCGGTATCGGGATCGATGATGATCGAGGCCAGCGTCACATGGCGCGGGCGCTCGAGAGCGAAGAGAATGGTGTCGACGATGTCGCGGTTGGTGACCGCCGATGTGGCCTCGCGGGCCAGGTTCCATGCAGGGTCGAGCGGCGACAGGTCTTCGAGATAGGGCGGGAAGATGGCCTGCACGCGCACCGGGCGGCCCTTCAGTTCCTGCCGAAGCCCGTCGCTGATCGCGGCCTGCGCCTGCTTGCTGGCGGCATAGGCGACGGATGCCGTCTGCAGACGCGCATTGGGAAGACCCGAAATCGACACCACCGTCATGATGTCACCCGCGCCCGATTTTTCCAGAAGCGGAACGACGCCGCGCGTCAGCAGCATGGTTCCGGTGACATTCGCCGCAATGGTCTGGCTGATGGCCAGCGCGTCATGGTCCGTCATCCGGCCCGGCAGCCACTGCGCGGCATTGTTGATGAGGATGTCGACGGGCTCCCCTGCGTCACGCAGGGCCTTGGCAAAGAGCGTGACCTCGGAGGCGTCCGCCATGTCGAGCATGCGAAGGTCCGGCTTGGTGCCGGTGCGCAGCTTGATGGCTTCGGCGATGGCGGTCAGGTTCTCGCGGCTGCGGCCGGTGAGCAGCAGCCTTGCGCCTTTGTCCGCGAGTACGATCGCCAGTGCCGCGCCGAGGCCGCGGCCCGCACCCGTGATGATCATCCGCTTTCCGTCGAATGTCATGCTCGTCGCTCCCTCAATAGGTGTCCGCCGCCTTCACCGCGCGGGCGAAGATGGCGATGATAAGGGCTGCGACGACGGTGAGGAAGAGGGCGGCGGTGAGGTTCGTCACCTGCGCCACGAAGCCGATCAAGGGCGGGCCTGACAGAAAGCCGGTGTAGCCCAGAGTCGACACGGCCGCGATGCCACGGCCGGGTGCGGTGGGCTCCAGCCTGCCGCCACCGGCGAAGAGCACGGGAGCCACATTGCCGATGCTGATGCCGGCGATGAAGAAGGCAAGGATCGAGGTGAGGGGTGTGGGCGCCAGCAACGCCAGCGATGTGCCAATGGCGGTGAGCAGCGCGCTGACCGAAACCATGCGGACGGCCCCCGCCCTGAGCCTGATCCAGTCTCCGCTGAAGCGCGCGATGGCCATGCCGCCCTGATAGACAGCGAAGCCAAGCGCTGCGACGCCGGCCTCGACGGCGAAGCTCTCGCGCAGCAGGATCGCCGACCAGTCGATGATCGAGCCTTCGATCATGAGTGCGAGGTAGCAGAGAAGGCCAAGGCCGATGGTGGCCTTGGTGGGCCAGGCGAAGTGCGAGCCCGACAGGCCCTTGTCGACGCTGCCTGGCAGGAAGAACCGTGCCGCCACAAGCAGGATCGCCAGGCAGAGCGCCGCCATGATGGTGGCCTGCTGCAATTCTCCGAGAACCTGCAGCAGCGCGCCGCCGAGGAAGGCTCCAACCATGGCGCCGAGGCTGTAGGCGCCGTGCAGCATCGACATGATCGGCCTCTTCATGGCCTTTTCGACGGCAATGCCGTGGGCGTTCATGGCAACATCCATGCTGCCGATGGCCATGCCCATCAGGGCACCGCCCAAGGAGAAGGTGAGCAGGGTGGGCGCCAGTACCGGTGCCAGGAAGGCGACACAGAAGAACAAGCCGGTGAGGGTGATCATGCGGGCGCTGCCGTAGCGGTTGATCAGCACCCCGGCGGCCGGCATGGCCAGCACGGCACCCCCGGCGAAGGCCAGCAGGGCGAGGCCGAATATTCCGGGGCCCACATCCAGACGCTCCTTGGCCAGCGGCACATGCGGTACCCAGGCCCCGATCAGAAGGCCCATGAGCAGGAAGGAGGCGGCGACGGCCCAGCGTGCCTGGGCCGGAGAGGCGGATGTCATCGTGTCAAACGTCTTTTGTTGCGCTGCATCCCTAGCCGATTGCGGAGCAGGCCGCCACACGGCATTGTCATCCCATCGCGCTTCGAGGTTGGGGAACGGCGGAGTGCGGATGGGGCGAGGCGGCCGCCCGTGGGAGAAGTCATGAACAGCGTCACCGAAGACACCACCGTGACCCCGCGGCCGCCGGCCGTGAAGATCAACACCATCGGCTTCGCGGATGTGCGGGCTGCACTGGCCAGGGGCTGGCGCGACTTCCTCAAGGCGCCGCTGATCGGGCTGTTCTTCGGCGGCATTTATGCCGCGGGCGGCATTGCCATCTTCCTGCTTCTGAAGGTCTACCACGAGCCGTGGTGGATCATTCCCATCGCGGTGGGCTTCCCGCTCATCGGTCCCTTCGTGGCGGTCGGTCTCTACGAGACGAGCCGCCGCATCGAGGCGGGGCAACCACTGAAGTTTGGTGAGATCCTCACCGTGATCTTCGCGCAGCGCAAGCGCCAGGTGGCGTGGATGGCCTTCGTCGTGCTGTTCATCTTCTGGATGTGGCTCTACGAGGTGAGGATGCTGCTGGCGGTCTTCCTCGGCTTCAAGTCCTTCTCATCGATGGAGGCCTTCCTCAACGTCGTGACCACCACGCCGGAGGGTATCGGCTTCCTGGCGGTCGGCACAGGCGTCGGAGCATTCATTTCCTTTGTGCTGTTCTGCACAACGGTGGTTGGCATTCCGCTGCTGCTGGACCGCGAGATCGATCTGATCACCGCCTCCATCTACAGCTTCAAGGCGGTCCTGCAGAATCCGGTTCCGATGATCGGTTTCGGCATCCTCGTCGTGGCACTCACCTTCGCGGCACTGGTGCCCATGTTCCTGGGGCTGCTGGTGGTGCTGCCGGTGCTGGGCCACGCGACCTGGCACCTCTACAAGGCCGTGGTGGCACCGGAGGGGTGAAGTTCCACCGAGCTAAACCCCGATTCCCTTGGTGGCCAGCGCGGCGCGGATCTCATCCAGAATTACCGGATCATCGATCGTCGCCGGCGTCTTGAACTCCTCCTTGTCGGCGATCTTGCGCATGGTGGCGCGCAGGATCTTGCCGGAGCGCGTCTTGGGAAGGCGTGGCACGACGACGACGGTCTTGAGCGCCGCCACAGCGCCGATCTTCTCGCGGATGCGCTTCACGCATTCGGCCTCGATGTCGGCGGCAGGCCGCGCAACGCCTGACTTCAGCACCACGAAGCCCACCGGCACCTGGCCCTTGAGCTGGTCGGCGATGCCGATCACGGCCGTTTCGGCGACGTTGGGGTGGCCGGCGAGGACCTCCTCCATGCCGCCGGTCGAAAGCCTGTGCCCGGCGACGTTGATGATGTCGTCGGTGCGGGCCATGATGTAGAGGTAGCCGTCCTCGTCCATGTAGCCCGCGTCCGCCGTTTCGTAATAGCCGGGGAAGTGCGAGAGGTAGCTCTTGCGGAAGCGCTCGTCGTTGTTCCACAGCGTGGGCAGGCAGGAGGGCGGCAGCGGCAGCTTCACGCAGATGGCGCCCAGCGTGCCGCGCGGCACTTCATGGCCGCCTTCGTCCAGCACCTGGATGTCATAGCCCGGCATCGCCACGGTGGGCGAGCCGTGCTTCACCGGCAGCATGCCGAGACCCACCGGATTGCCGGCGATGGTCCAGCCGGTTTCCGTCTGCCACCAGTGGTCGATCACCGGAACCTTCAGCATCTCCTCGGCCCACTTCACCGTGTCCGGGTCGGCGCGTTCGCCGGCGAGGAACAGGGTGCGCAGCGACGCGAGGTCGTACTTGAGGATGAAGTTGCCGTCGGGATCTTCCTTGCGGATGGCACGGAAGGCGGTGGGCGCGGTGAACAGTGCGGAGACGCCGTATTCCGAGATCACCCGCCAGAAGGTGCCCGGATCGGGCGTGCCCACGGGCTTTCCTTCGAACACGATGGTGGTCGCGCCCTGAAGGAGCGGCGCATAGACGATGTAGGAGTGTCCGACGACCCAACCCACATCCGATGCAGCCCAGAACACTTCGCCCGGCTTGATGTCGTAGATGTTGTCCATCGACCACTTCATCGCCACCATGTGACCGCCGTTGTCGCGAACGACACCCTTGGGCTGGCCGGTGGTGCCGGAGGTGTAGAGGATGTAGAGCGGGTCGGTGGCCTGAACAGGCACGCAGTTCGCCTTGCGGCCGAAGCCCTTGGCGACGTGGCAGATGCCCTCCCAGTCATGGTCGCGGCCGTTTTTCAGTTCGGCTGCCACCTGCTCGCGCTGGAAGATGACGCAGGCCTCGACCTTGTGGGCAGCGATGTCCAGCGCCTGGTCGAGAAGCGGCTTGTAGGGAATGACGCGGTTGGGCTCTATGCCGCAGGAGGCGGTCATGATCACCTTTGGCTTGGCGTCGTTGATGCGCGTGGCGAGCTCAGGGGGCGCGAAGCCGCCGAACACCACCGAGTGGATGGCGCCGAGGCGTGCGCAGGCCAGCATGGCGAACAGCGCCTGCGGGGTCATCGGCATGTAGAGGATGACGCGGTCGCCCTTGCGCACGCCAAGGTCCTCGAGTGCCGCGGCAAGCGTTGCCACCTCGTCGAGGAGCTGGTTGTAGGTGTACTTGGCCTTCGCGCCGGTGATCGGGTTGTCATAGATCACGGCCAGGCGCTCGCCATGGCCGGCCTTCACGTGGCGGTCCACCGCGTTCCAGCAGGTGTTGCATTCCGCCCCTACGAACCAGCGGTCGAGGCCATCGACCTTGGCATAAACGTCACGCCACGGCTTCACCCAGTCCACCGCCCCGGCGGCCTCGGCCCAGAAGCGGGCGGGGTCCTGTTTCCAGGCGGCATAGGTCTCGTGGTAGCGGCTCATCGGCTTGGCCTCTCGCAACATGATGTGGTTCGCTTATCTCCATCTGCCCCAGTGTCTGGCAAGACCTGCCGCCTCGTCTTTTGGTATGGGGCGGTGCAAACCATTGCGTCTGCACGCAAGGATCACGAATGCCTTTGGTGGTATTTTCCGCCAATGCGAGAGTGGGGTATGCGCGCGGGATTCGGGAGATTGCTGTGGCTGAGCACGCTGGCGCAAACGCCGCTGCTGACCATCGCCCTTGCCTTTCTGGCTGTGCAACACATGCTCGGGCTGGTTTATCCGCGGATGGAGGTGCCCGGCGGAAATTCCATTCTGCTGGTGCTGGCATCCACCCTGATGACGCTTGCACTGGTGCTCGTGGCCTATCTCTTCGTGCGCATGGCGTTGACGGCGCGGCCGAAGCATCCCGTACTGCAGCTTCTCCGCGACATCTGGGCCTTCCTGCGCAGCGCGCCCGCCATGGCGCTGGGGCTGCCGGCATTCGTGAGCCTCGTGGTGTTCATCTATGCCTTCGCCAATGTGAAGGGCAACATCCCGGTGTTCCAGCCCTTCGCCTGGGACCAGACGTTCGACCGTTGGGACGTCGTGCTTCATCTCGGGAGACGGCCGTGGGAGTGGCTGCAGCCGCTGCTTGGCCACTGGCCCGTCACCTTCGTGATCAACATCCTCTATAATCTTTGGTTCGTGGTGATGTTCGGCGTCTGGCTGCACTACGCCTTCATGGCGCTGCCCGGGGTCCAGCGCACGCGGTTCTTCCTCGCCTTCGTGCTGCTGTGGATGCTGGGCGGCGGGCTGTTCGCGGTGCTCTTCTCCTCGGCGGGCCCGTGCTTTTATGGCCAAGGCCACCTCGGGCTTACGCCCACCCCCATGCTGATCTCATGGCCCATCTGCGGCGGGCCGACGAGATTGTGCCGATCTGGGCACTCGATGTGCAGGCCATGCTGTGGAGGCTCCATGCCGCGGGCTCGGCGGAGGCCAGCGTCTCGGCCATGCCGAGCATGCACAATGGTTCGGCCCTGCTGTTCGCACTGGCCAGCGGCGGCTGGCCGACATGGATCAGGCGCTTCCTGTGGGTCTATGTGGGCGTGATTTTCGCGGGCTCCATTCACCTTGGCTATCACTACGCGGTGGACGGCTATTTCGCCTGGGGCCTGACGCTGGTGCTGTGGTGGGCGGCCAGCCACATGGCGCAGCACTGGGAGGCGACGCCGGCGGCCCTGCGCTTCAGCCGCGCTTTCGCCGAATGTCCGGCTTCGCTTTGACGGCGGAATGGAGTGGGCTAGAACACCTGCGACAAAAATCAAGGATGCCCGGATGTCCGCCTACGAGACCGACCTCGACAAGAATCCCGCCAATTACCAGCCGTTGACGCCGCTCACCTTCCTGGCGCGCTCGGCCGCCGTCTATCCCGAGCAGCCGGCGATCATCCATGGCAATCAGCGCACCACCTACGCGCAATTCTATGCCCGTTGCCGTCAGCTTGCCTCGTCGCTCGCCAAGGCGGGAATCAGGAAGGGCGAGACGGTGTCGGTGCTGCTCGCCAACACCCCCGCCATGCTCGAGTGCCATCATGGCGTGCCGATGACCGGGGCGGTGCTGAACACGCTCAACACCCGCCTCGATGCGCCGACGATTGCCTTCTCGCTCGCCCACGCCGAGGCCAGGATCCTGATCGTCGACAAGGAGTTCTCCAAGCTCGCGCGCGATGCCCTGGCGCTGATGCAGGGGCCGCACCCCATTGTCATCGATTATGTCGACCCGGAGTTTCCCGTTGACGGAGAGCGCGTCGGTTCCATCGATTATGAGCAGTTCGTGGCGAGTGGCGACGCTGCCTTCGAATGGCTGTGGCCGGCGGATGAGTGGGAGGCGATCTCCCTCAATTACACCTCCGGCACCACGGGAAACCCGAAGGGCGTGGTCTACCACCACCGCGGCGCCTATCTGCTGGCCCAGGGCAATGTGCTGACGGCGTCGATGCCGAAGCATCCGGTCTATCTCTGGACGCTGCCCATGTTCCACTGCAATGGCTGGTGCTTCCCATGGTCGCTGTCGGTGGTGGGCGGCACCCATGTGACGCTGCGCTGGGTGCGCTCGAAGTTGATCTGGGAGGCGCTCTCGGAGCACAAGGTCACCCATCTCTGCGGCGCGCCCATCGTCATGTCGACGATTCTCAATGCGCCAGCCGAAGAGAAGAAGCCGCTGACGCAGAAGGTGGACTTCTTCACCGCCGCCGCCCCGCCGCCCGAGGCCGTTCTCGCCGCCATGTCGGAAGCTGGTTTCAACGTCACCCATCTCTATGGCCTCACCGAAACCTATGGGCCTGCCGTGGTCAATGACTGGAAGCAGGACTGGGACCTGCTCGACGGGCCGCAGCGCGCGCAGAAGAAGGCGCGGCAGGGTGTGCGCTACCACGCGCTCGAGGACCTGACCGTGATGGACCCCGAGACCATGCAACGCGTGCCTGCCGATGGCGAGACCATGGGCGAGGTGATGTTCCGCGGCAACATCGTGATGAAGGGCTATCTCAAGAACCCCAAGGCATCGGCGGAATCGTTCCACGGCGGCTGGTTCCACTCGGGTGACCTGGGCGTGCTGCACGCCGACGGCTATATCCAGCTCAAGGACCGTTCCAAGGACATCATCATCTCCGGCGGCGAGAACATCTCCTCGATCGAGGTGGAGGACGTGCTCTACAAGCACCCGGCCATCCAGGCTGCCGCCGTTGTGGCCAAGCCTGACGAGAAGTGGGGCGAGACGCCCTGCGCCTTCGTCGAGCTGCGGCCGGGCAAGGAAGCCACGGCGGAAGAAATCATCGCGTGGTGCCGCAAGGGCCTCGCGCGTTTCAAGGCGCCGCGGCACGTGGTGTTCACCGAACTGCCGAAGACCAGCACCGGCAAGATCCAGAAGTTCAAGCTCAGGGATCTGGCGAAGGAGGTTTGATTACAAACCATTCCTCCTCATTTCACTTTGCCCGGGCTTGACCCGGGCAACCTCTTTGGCGGTGCCGAAAAGGATCGCCGGGTCAAGCCCGGCGCAGGTGAACTCGAAACACCCTGTTCGACAGTCTACTTCACCGCCAGCGGCGTGAACGCATCGGCCCGCGCCTGGGCTTCTTGCTTCTGGGTTTCCGTCAGCTTGTCCATCATGGAGTCCAACTCCGCATCGCCGCGGCCAGACTTGGCGGAAAGGATGTTCCATTTCATCGCCTCCACCGGGTCGGCCGCCACACCCTTGCCGAAGAGGTAGAGCCGCGCCACGCGGTTCTGCGCAATGGGGTTGCCGCGCTTGGCTGACAGGATCAGCCATTGCGCGCCGATCTTCTCGTCCTGCTGCACGCCCTCGCCGCGGAACACCAGAACACCGTAGTCCATCATGGCATCCGGGTTGCCCTTGTCGGCGGCCGCGCCGATCAGTGCTGCTGCCTTGATCGGGTCTTTCGGAACGCCTTGTCCCTCCAGATAAAGGACCCCGAGATTGTATTCCGCGGGCACATGGCCCTGGGCGGCGGCCTTCTCGAACCAGCCTGCGGCATTGACCATGTCAGGCGGGTTGCCGAAGGCGCCTGAGGCGAGAAGCCCCATGTTGAACTGTGCGTCCGCGATGCCCGCTTCCGCCGCCTTGCGCAGCAGCGCCTCACCGCGCGTGTAGTCATAGCGGGCGTCCTTCTGGTCCAGCCAGATCATGCCGAGCGCATATTGCGCCTGCGGGTCGCCTTTGTCGGCGGCGCGGGTGAGCCAGTCGATGGCGGTGTCGGTGTTGGCGGCCACGCCCTGGCCGTTGCGGTACATGAGGCCGAGAAGGCGCATGGCGGCGACGTCGCCCGCATCTGCCAGCGGTTGCACCTGGCTCAGCGCGGCCGCGAAGTCTCCCGCGTCATAAGTCTTCTGGACATCGGCTATGGTGGCCGCCCCGGCCGGCGTGGCGAGGAGCAGAAGGGCGAGGGCGATGGCCGTGCGTTTCATGTTTATCCGAGGTGTTGCGACAGCGCCGACACGATGCGGCGGGCGTCATCCGCCCCCTGCCACATCGCATCCGACGGACGGATAAAGTCGGGCTTCTGCGGCAGCAATATGTCGAGGTCTTGCGGCTCCACCGGCGTGAAGGCGACGCAGGGGATTTCCATCATGTCGGACCACCAGCGGATGATCGGTTCGCCGCCGATCGAGGCGGCCTTCTGGTCGAAGGCAACATAGTCGGCCCCGGCCTCGGCGGCCTCCATGGCGAAATGGCGCGAGCCGCCTGCGTTGGCGCCGACGAAGCGGTCCTTGCCCATCTGCTCGCGCGCGGCGGCCACGGTCTCAGTATCGGCCTCGACCTGGATGCCATCAGCTCCGGCACGTGCCGCATCGCGGGCCTCGCCCGAGACCAGCACGGCAACGCCAAGTTCCTGCGCCGCGGCCGTCACGTCCTTGGCAACGGATGCGGGCACCAGCAGGCTCGCCACGTCACCTGCTTCGCAGGCGGCCTTGAGGCAGGCGAGAAGCTCGGACGCCGCGAGGCCCTCCGGTGCGGCGAGGAAAAAGCGGGGCGCCGTCATTTGCTTTCCAGCGCCTTGACGCCCGGCAGCGGCTTTCTTTCAAGCCATTCGAGGAAGGCACCCCCGGCGGTGGAAATATAGGTGAAGTCCTGCGCAACGCCGGCGTGGTTGAGTGCTGCCACCGTGTCACCACCGCCTGCCACCGAGACGAGCTTGCCCGCCTTGGTGCGCTTGGCGGCATGCTTGGCCGCGGCAATGGTCGCCTGGTCGAAGGGCTCGATCTCGAAGGCGCCGAGCGGGCCATTCCACACCAGCGTGTGGGCATCATCGATCGCCGCATTGATGCGGTCGACCGACATCGGCCCCACGTCGAGGATCATGCCGTCGGCGGGAATGGAGTCGACGCCATAGTCATGCGAGGGGGCACCGGCCTTGAATTCCTTCGCCACGATGCCGTCGACGGGAAGGATGATGGCGCACTTGGCATTCTCGGCGGCCTGCAGGATGTGGCGCGCAGTATCAACGAGGTCACGTTCTGCGAGCGACTTGCCCACGCCGTGGCCATAGGCCAGCAGGAAGGTGTTGGCCATGGCGCCACCGATCACCAGCGCATCGACCTTCTTCAGGAGGTTGCCGAGCAGGTCGAGCTTGGTCGAGACCTTGGAGCCGCCGACGATGGCGATGAGCGGGCGCTTCGGCGTCTCGAGCGCCAGCTGCAGGGCCTTGAGTTCGGCTTCCATGGCGCGGCCCGCGTAGGCGGGAATGAAGTGGGCGATGCCCTCGGTCGAGGAGTGCGCGCGGTGTGCGGCCGAGAAGGCGTCGTTCACGTAGATGTCGCCCAGCGAGGCGAGCAGTTTGGAGAAGCCCTCGTCGTTCTTCTCCTCGCCCGCATGGTAGCGGGTGTTTTCCATCAGCACGCATTCGCCGGGCTTCACGTCAAGATTCGGCGCCGTCTGCCAGTCGGTGAACACGAATTTCACTGGCACGCCCAGGTGCTTCTCGAGTTCGGCTGCCACGGGGCGGAGCGACATCTCCGGCACGACCTTGCCCTTGGGGCGGTCGAAGTGGGCGAGCACGATCAACGCGCCGCCCTTGTTCATGATCTCGCGCAGGGTGGGCACCACGCGCTCGATGCGTGTGGCGTCCGTCACCTTGCCGTCGGCGATGGGAACGTTGAGATCGACCCGGCACAGCACACGCTTGCCGGAAACAGTGACGTCGTCGAGCGTGCGGAAACCGGGCATGGTGATCTCTCCCTTAGCCTGCTGCCTTCACCGCCGCGTCGGCGGTGATGCCGAAATGCTCATAGAGCTGCTCGGCCGGAGCCGAGGCACCGAAGCCGGTCATGCCGATGAAGGTTCCATCCACGCCGATGAAGCGGTCCCAGCCGGTGCGCACGCCCGCCTCGATGGCGATGCGGTGCGTCTCGGTGCCCAGCACGCGTGCCTGGTAGGCCTTGTCCTGGCGTGCGAAGTTTTCCATCGACGGCACGGAGACGACGCGGGTGGGCTTGCCCGCCGCATCGAGCCTGGCCTTGGCGGCAATGGCGATCTCGACCTCGGAGCCCGAGGCGAAGATCACGACTTCCGCTTTCTCGTCTGAGGATGCGATCTCGTAGGCGCCCTTGGCGCAGAGGTTCTCTGCCGAATAGGCGAGGCGGGCGGGCTTCAGCTTCTGGCGGGTGAGCGCCAGCACCGAGGGGCGCGTCTCGTCATGGAGCGCCAGTTGCCAGCACTCGGCCGTCTCCACCGCGTCGCAGGGACGGTAGACGGCGAGGTTGGGGATGACGCGCAGTGCTGCAACGTGTTCCACCGGCTGGTGCGTCGGGCCATCCTCGCCAAGCCCGATCGAGTCATGCGTCATCACGTAGATGACGCGCGTGCCCATCAGGGCCGAGAGGCGGATCGACGGGCGGCAATAGTCGGTGAAGACCAGGAAGGTGCCGCCATAGGGGATGACGCCGCCATGCAGCGCCATGCCGTTCATCGCCGCCGCCATGCCATGCTCGCGGATGCCGTAGTAGATGTAGCGGCCGCCATAATTGTGGGCGTCGAGCGTCTTCAGCTCCTTCGACTTGGTGTTGTTGGAACCGGTGAGGTCGGCCGACCCGCCAACAGTCTCCGGCACTGCGGCGTTGATCACGTCGAGGGCGTTCTGCGAAGAGTTGCGGGTGGCGAGTGCGGGCGGGTTCTTGGCCAGTTCCTGCTTGTAGCCGGCGATCACCGCATCGAAATCGGCAGGCAGCTTGCCCGACATGCGGCGGGTGAACACGTCCTTCTTCGGCGAGGCGGCAAGCCGCGCGGCCCAGGCTGCGCGGTCGGCAGCGCCGCGTGAACCCGCCTTGCGCCAGGCGTCCATCAGGTCATTGGGGATGACGAAGGGCTCGTAATTCCAGCCCAGCGCCTTGCGGGCGCCGGCAATCTCGTCGGGACCCAGCGGCGAACCGTGGCTTCCGGAAGTACCGGCCTTGGTCGGCGCGCCGTAGCCAATCACGGTCTTGCAGGCGATCAGCACCGGACGGTCGGCATGCTGTGCCGCCGACAGGCAGGCGGAGATTTCACCCGCGTTGTGACCGTCGCAGGCCGACACCGTCCAACCGGAGGCGGCGAAGCGGGCCAACTGGTTGGTCGAGTCCGACATCGACACCTTGCCGTCGATGGTGATGCCATTGTCGTCCCACAGCACGATCAGGTTCTTGAGCTTCAGGTGGCCGGCGAGCGCAATCGCCTCCTGGCTGATGCCCTCCATCAGGCAGCCGTCACCGGCCAGCACATAGGTCTTGTGGTTGACGACATCGTCGCCGAACTCGGCGTTCAAGTGACGCTCGGCAATGGCGAAACCCACGGCGTTGGCGATGCCCTGGCCCAGCGGGCCGGTCGTCGTCTCGATGCCGGTGGCGTGGCCGAATTCGGGATGGCCCGCCGTCTTCGCGCCCATCTGGCGGAAGTTCTTCACCTCATCCAGCGTCATGTCGGCGTAGCCGGTGAGGTGGAGCAGCGAATAGAGCAGCATGGAGCCGTGGCCGGCGGACAGGATGAAGCGGTCACGGTCCGCCCAGTGCGGGTCGGAGGCGTCGAACTTCAGGAACTGGGTGAACAGCACCGTGGCGATGTCGGCGGCACCCATCGGCAGGCCCGGATGGCCGGAATTGGCCTTCTGCACGGCGTCCATGGAAAGGGCGCGAATGGCATTGGCCATGTGGCGGGTCTGTTCGGGGGAATAATGGGTCATGCGCAGCGGGTCCCTTGGAAAAATGGAGCGCGGAAAATGTCGGGGTGGTGATAGCGCCTTGGCCGGTCGAGTCAATTGGAACCATGGCTTGCGCCGGGCTTGTGCCCCGGCATTTTGTGGGCGTTGCGTCAGTCGCTCATTCAGCCTATGGTGCCTAACGGTAACGAGCGGGAAATTCTGCAATCTTACCAGAGGCTTTGATGGCAGACATTCAGAAACTGGATGAGGCGTTCCTGAGGTTCGAGGCGGCGCTCCGCCGGGTCGAGCAGGCGGTGGGCCACAAGTCCGATGGCCGCACGCGGATCGTGGAGCTCGAGAGCGAGGCCGAGTCCCTGAAGCGCGAAAGGACCCGCCTTGCGCATGAGCTTGACCTCGTGCGCAGCAAGGCGGGTGAGCTCGTCGACACATCGAAGACCGCGGCGGGCAAGATCGACGCCGCAATGTCGCGCATCCGTGCAGTTCTGCACTCGAATACGCCGGAGTGATCGGATGGCGCATGTGATCGTCCAGGTGAATGGCCGCCCCTACACCATGCAGTGCCCCGAGGGCGAGGAGCCGCATCTCAGGGACCTGGCGGAACTTCTCGACAGTGAAGTGCAGCGCGTGAAGGCCAGCGTTGGCAATGTCGGCGACATCCGCATGCTGGTGATGGCGGGGCTGATGGTGGCGGACCGCCTGTCGGAAGCCATCTCGAAGATCCAGGGCCTTGAGGAGCAGGTGAACGGCCTGCGCGAGGCGAAAAACGCCGCGCAGCTTGAGGCGCTGGAAGTGCAGGCCTCGCTCGGAGAGCGGCTGATCGTGGCATCCGAGCGCCTTGAGGTGCTGGCGCAGCATCTGGGCAAGTAGGGCGAAAAGTCCATCATCCATGGACATCCACCCCCATCGCACCTAAATAAGGCCCCGGCGGGCTGCCCGGTGCGTGAGCTGACATTTTTTCCCTGGGGCCTATGCGATTCTGAATGGGAGCTGTCCCTGGGCTTGGCCGTGGCCTTGCTCACACGGCGCCCACCTACACTTGTAGGGACCCGGGATCGTTAGTCACTCACGGCCCATGGTGGCTCGCCACACCTTTCGTTTCTGGCCTGAGGATTTGATGGACATCGCCGAAGTGAAGCGCAAGGCGCGCACTGCCGCATCGAAGCGCCGGGCGGAGGCCCATGAAATCCTGAAGGACACCGCGGGCCTCGCCATGGCCAAGCGCGGGCTTCCGGCCGGGCTTGACCTCGCAGCCGGCATCGTCTCGGGCTTCATCCCCTACAAGAGCGAGATCACCACCGTGCCGATGCTGAGCCGATTGCACCGCGACGGCTGGCAGACCTGCCTGCCCATCGTCATCGCGCAGGAGGA
Source organism: Rhizobium sp. Q54 (assembly GCA_945889445.1). Lineage (GTDB taxonomy): Bacteria > Pseudomonadota > Alphaproteobacteria > Rhizobiales > Aestuariivirgaceae > Aestuariivirga. The sequence continues at coordinate 9,225 of CAMDBX010000006.1, read as the reverse complement.
GCCGCTGGTCTTCCGCGCCTGGGCGCCGGGCGACCCGCTGGTGCCGGGCGCGTGGGACATTCCGGTTCCGGTCGACAGCGCTCCGGAGGTTCTGCCCGACGTGCTGCTGGTGCCGATGCTGGCCTTCGACCGCAAGGGTTTCCGGCTGGGCTATGGCGGCGGATTCTATGACCGCACGCTGGAAAAGCTCCGTGAACTGAAGAAAGTCGTGGCGATCGGTGTTGCCTACCACGCGCAGATGGTGGGCGAGGTGCCGGTCGGCATCCATGATGCCCCCCTCGACTATGTGATGACCGAGCAGGAAACCTTCGCATGCGCCTGATCTTTCTGGGTGACGTGGTGGGCAGATCCGGGCGCGATGCCATCACGCGCGAACTGCCCGGCCTGAGGGAGCGCTACCGCCCGGACCTCGTGGTGGTGAACGGCGAGAATGCGGCGCATGGCTTCGGCATCACGGAGGAGATCTTCCTCGGCTTCCTTGCGGCCGGGGCGGATGCGGTGACGCTGGGCAACCACTCCTTCGACCAGCGCGAGGCGCTGATCTTCATCGAGCGCTACCCCAACCTGCTCAGGCCGGTGAACTGGCCCAAGGGCTGCCCGGGCCGCGGCTCGGCCCTGATCGACACCCAGAGCGGCAAGCGCGTGCTGGTGATGCAGGCGATGGGCCGGGTGATGATCGAACCGATGCTGGATGATCCCTTCCCGGTGGTCGACCGCGAACTCGAGGCCTGTCCGCTGGGCACCGCCTGCGACGCGGTGCTGATCGACTTCCACGCCGAGGCCACCTCCGAGAAGATGGCCTTCGGCCATTTCTGCGACGGGCGGGCGAGCCTCGTTGTCGGCACCCACACCCATGTGCCCACCGCCGACCACCAGATCCTGTCGGGCGGTACTGCCTACATGACGGATGCCGGCATGTGCGGCGACTACGACTCGGTGATCGGCATGGGCAAGGAAGAGCCGCTGCAGCGCTTCCTGCGCAAGCTGCCGGTGGAGCGCATGCGGCCTGCCGAAGGGCCGGCCACCATTTCGGGCGTGGCGGTCGAGACCGATGACCGCACCGGTTTGGCCAGCATGGTGGCGCCGCTGCGCATCGGCGGGCGGCTGTCCCCGGCGCTGGTTTCCGCTTGGGAAGGTTGAGGGATGACTGAATCTCCCTCTTGATAAGAGAAAAACTCTAGTGACGCGCCGCAAAAAGCCGTTAGTATCTTTTGCAGCGCTTATAAAAAAACGGGCCGGCCGGCGTTCCGCACAGAGTTGCGAGCAGCGTCTCCTCACCGAGAACAAGCGTATAAATGGGGAGGATTTTGAAGCTGTGACTCGCGCCTTGCCTTTGCGCGCCGAAGAGCCCGTATCCTCCCTCGATATCAACAAGCCGGACTGACCGGCACACTGGAGGACGCTCTCGTATGAAGAAATTTGCTACTCTGTTCGGCGCGGCCCTGATGGCCGGCTCGGCGCTCTGCGCCACCCAGGCCATGGCGGCCGACGACCTCACCATCACCTCCTGGGGCGGCGCCTACCAGGAAAGCCAGCGCAACGCCTTCTTCACCCCCTTTGTCGCTGCCGGCAACAAGGTGACGGAAGCCGAGTACAACGGCGAAATCGCCAAGATCCGCGCCATGGTTGAAGCCAAGGCCGTGACCTGGGACGTCGTCGACGTCGACACGCAGACGGCTCTGGCCGGCTGCGCCGAAGGCACCTTCGAGACCATCGACTGGGCCAAGCTCGGCCTCGACAAGTCGAAGTTCATTGGCGGCGACGTGACCGAATGCGCCGTGCCGAACATCCTGTACTCGACGGTCGCTGCCTATGACACGACCAAGACCAAGGATCCGGCCAACCTCTTCGAGGCGCTGTTCGACACCGCCAAGTTCCCCGGCAAGCGCGCCCTGCAGAAGAGCCCCTTCGTGAACCTCGAGTGGGCACTGATGGCTGACGGCGTTGCCCCGGAAGACGTCTACAAGGTGCTCGGCACCGAAGAGGGCGTTGCCCGCGCCTTCAAGAAGCTCGACACCATCAAGAAGGACGTCGTCTGGTGGGAATCGGGCGCCCAGGGCCCGCAGCTTCTGGCTGACGGCCAGGTGGTGTTCGCCACCTCGTGGAACGGCCGCTTCTACAATGCCATCAAGACCGACAAGAAGCCCTTCAAGATCATCTGGGACCGCCAGGCTCCGGATTGGGACTGGTGGGCGATCCCCAAGGGCACGCCGAAGCTCGATGGCGCTTACCGCTTCATCACCTTCGCGTCGGACCCGCAGCTGATGGCCGACCAGACCAAGTGGATCTCCTACGGCCCCGCCAACAAGGACTCCGCGCCGCTGATCGACCCGGCCATCCTGCCGGATCTGCCGTCGGCTCCCGACAACCTCAAGACCGTGTTCTATCCGGACCCGCAGTTCTGGGGTGACAAGGGCGACGAGCTGCGCGAGCGCTTCAACGCCTGGCTCGCCCAGTAAGCAGTCAAGACCGCCGGGGAGGGGATTTCTCCTCCTCGGCTTATCGTTTTCCGGATCGAAGGCGCCCTCGACATGGCCATGGCTCAGGCACTCCCCAATGACGGCGTGATGCGCGCTGCGGACGGCACGCCGCTGAAGGTGGCGCTGGCCCGTGCCGAGCGCCGCGAGAAGCTCAAGGCGATGGCCCTCGTGCTGCCGCTCTTCGCCTTCATCATCTTCTCCTTCGTCATCCCCATCATCATCATGCTCTACAACGCCGTCTATGATCCGGACGTGGCCGAGAACATGCCGCAGACGGTCGTTGCCCTGAAAGCCTGGGACGGCAAGGATGTGCCCTCGGAAGAGGTCTTCGCCGCCTTCGTCGCCGACATGAAGGAAGCCCAGAAGAACAAGCAGACAGCACTGATCGGCAAGCGCCTGAACTATGAGATGTCGGGCATCCGCTCCAAGGTGGTCGCCACCGGCCGCAAGGTGGCAACCCTCGACCAGGCGCCCTATCGCGAGGCCGTCATCGGCATCGACAAGGTGTGGGGCGAGCCTGAAACCTGGGCCACCATCAAGCGCTCGTCCTCGAACTATACGCCCTTCTACGTCCTCTCCATGCTGGACCTGCGCCAGAACCCCGACGGGTCGATCGAAAACGTGCCGCCCGACCGCGCCATCTACAAGAGCATCCTGGTGCGCACGCTGGGCATCTCGCTGCTGGTCACCGTACTCACGCTGGTGCTGGGCTATCCCGTCGCCTATCTGCTCGCCACCTCGCCGCAGCGGACCGCCTCGATCCTGATGATCTTCGTGCTGTTGCCGTTCTGGACCTCGCTCCTCGTGCGCACCACCGCCTGGATGGTTCTGATGACCGATGGCGGCGTGTTCGCCGGGCTCATGCATTTCACCGGCGTCACCTGGTTCCTCAATCTCGTGGGGCTGCTCAACGGCGAGCCGGAACTGTTCAAGACGCGCTTTGCCACCGTCGTGGCGATGACCCACATCCAGCTGCCCTTCACGCTGCTGCCCATCTACTCGGTGATGAAGACCATCTCGCCCACCTACATGCGCGCCGCAAAGTCGCTTGGCGGTACGCCGTTCTATTCCTTCCTGCGGGTTTATGTGCCGCAGACGCTGCCGGGCGTGGCGGCGGGCTGCCTGCTCACCTTCATCCTCTGCCTCGGCTATTACATCACCCCGGCCATCGTCGGCGGCCCGACGGACCAGATGATCTCCGGCTTCATCGAGCGGGCCATCAATTCCGAGAACAACTGGGGCAAGGCCTCGGCGCTGGGCGTCATCCTGCTCACCGCCACGCTGATCCTCTACTACGTCTATAACAAGCTGGTCGGCATCGACCGCATGAAGCTGGGTTGAGCCATGGCCGTTCCTGCCTATTACACCCGCGGCGAAACCGTCATGTATTACGCGGTGCGCGTCTTCGTGGCACTGGTGCTGCTGTTCCTGATCTCGCCCATTCTTGCGGTGATGCCGCTGTCTTTCAATTCGGAGAGCTTCTTCACCTATCCGATGCCGGGCTTTTCACTGAAGTGGTATGAGGACTTTTTCTTCAACCCGCGCTGGTCGGGCGCGGTGAAGATGAGCTTCCTCGTGGCCATCGCCACCACCATCCTTGCAACCGCACTCGGAACGCTCGCGGCCCTGGGGCTTGCCCGCGCCAACTTCCCTGCCAAGGCCACCATCATGGCGATCCTCATTTCGCCGATGATCGTGCCGGTCATCATTTCCGCCGTTGGCATGTTCAAGTTCTATGCGGCCATGGATCTCGTGGGCACGCGCCTGGGCATCATCCTCGCCCACACCGCGCTTGCCACGCCCTTCGTGGTGATCACGGTGACGGCAACGCTCTCCAGCTTCGACAAGACGCTGATGCGCGCCGGCGCCTCCTGCGGCGCGGCCCCTCACACCGTGTTCTTCAAGGTGGTGATGCCGCTCATCCTGCCGGGCATGATCTCAGGCGCGCTGTTCGCCTTCGTCACGTCCTTCGACGAAGTCATCGTGGTGCTGTTCCTGGCGAGCCCCGAGGATCGTACGCTGCCCCTGCAGATGTTCTCCGGCATCCGCGAAATGATCTCGCCCACCATCACCGCCGCCGCCACCGTGCTGGTGCTGATCTCGACAGCGATGCTCATCACCCTTGAAATGCTGCGCCGCCGGTCGGAGCGCTTGAGAGGCGTGGCCCCGAACTGAGGCTTTTCCTCCTCTCCCGCAAGGCGGGAGAGGAGGGGGACCCAGCGAAGTTGGGTGAGGTGAGGGACCGCAGGCCCCGAACCAAATGCGGCGCACGCGTCCCTTGTTCTCCCGCTGAAGGAGCAAGGAGATTGCTGGGATGCGGTGTAACTCTATGGAACTGCTCCGCTATCGCTGTTTTATCCACGGAAGGCAATCTATAGGTAATAGATAGGCAGCAGAGGCGCGGTCGTAATTCTGCACCAAGTTACGAATCTGGGGATCATGGGTTCGAATCCTGTCGGGTGCGCCCTAAAGGGTCATGAACCCAGCGGCACGTTCCAGGAACCAGCCGATCGCGATAGTGCCGATCAGATAGGCGGTTGCCAGCCGTGCCTTGGAGAGCGGCAAGTTGGTCACGATCTTGACAGTGGCATACATCAGCAGAACGGCACCCACGAACATCAATTGTCCCGCCTCGACACCCAGATTGAATGTGAGCAAGGCCAGCGGCACGTCCTTTTGGGGCAATCCAATTTCCTGGAGCGCTCCGGCAAAGCCGAAGCCGTGCAGAAGGCCGAAGGAAAAGGCCACCACCCATGGATAGGCTTCCGACAGGCGCCGCTCTCCTGGCTTCATCTTGACGAGTTCACTGGCAACAAAGGCGATGCTGAGAGCAATCGTCGCCTCCACGGGCTTCTGGGGAAGGCTGAAGTAACCGAGCGTGGTGCCTGCGAGCGTGATGCTGTGGGCCAGAGTGAAGGCGGTGATCGTCTTTATCAGCATCCAGCGTTCGCGGATCAGCAACATCAACGCCAGCACAAAGAGCAGGTGATCGAGACCGCCGAGAATGTGCTCGACGCCGAGCACGAAATAGGTCCATCCGACCTGCAGAGCGCTCTGCGCGCCCTTCAGGGTCAGGGATGGGTGCTCTGGCGTGAGGCGGGAGACTTCGGTGGTGCCATCGATCCAACTGATCCGGGCGAGTACGTCCGTCATACTGGTGCGCAGGCCATCAACGGTAACCGACTTGCCCTTGAGGCCACCATCGCACGTCATCTTCCAGCGCTCGAAGTAGGCCCCGCCGCTCATCGAACCCGCTGGCTCGCCGAGGTTCCGGCATTCCGCCGGAAAGCGAACGTAAAGCGCCAGGCGGCGATCGCCGGCGGCCGGAACCTTCCAGAGCACGGAAAACTGCGTATGTGCCGTTTCGTCAACCTGAAGATAGGCGGGACGAATTTCATGCGCGGTCGCTTGCACGGCCATGGCAAGAAGCACGGCGAGAAGGAGCAGCAGCCTCCTCACGGAGACGGACCCCCGCCAGCGGAAACGGGTTCGACAGTCACCTTGTAGCGCGTGAGGAGATCGTCGAAGCGTTGCTGTTCCACGGCATTGCGATGATCATTCATCCACTCCCGCTCCACCACCGGGCGGATATCAGCCAGCGCGGGCAAGCTGCCCGGCGCACGCTCCGTCACCTTCACCAAGTGAAGGCCGACGGCGGACGGAATGGGGCCCTCCCATGTACCAGGCGCGAGCCTCATGATTGCAACCGCAAAGTCATCGCCGAAGACTTGCGCTATACCCTGTTGGTCTGTCAGCGGCAGAGCGGGCGGCAACAGGCTGGGGTCTCCGGCAGTCGCTGCATAGCTGGCATCCTTCCGCAAGGGTTCGAGAAGTGCTGTGGCGGCAGCAGTTGCGTCGGGACTGTGCTTGTCAGGGTTGATGTAGACCTGTTCGAAGGCAATTGTCGGCGGTTCGCGGAACGCCTCGGGGTGGGCGTCCATATATGCCTGGAGCTGGGCATCTGTCGGGGGCGTTGCCTCCGCCTCGGCGTCACTGACAAACTCCATCTTCATGCGCAGCCGCTTACGGATCACCTCGTCATTCGTGTCGAGGCCCAATCGCAACGCTTCGCGAACGTAGATTTCCTCCTTCACATAATCGTCGATCAGTCCTTTCAGCTGCTGCGCCGTGGGCGGCCGCTGCCACGTCTTGGCAAACAACCCGGCCAGCTGCTCGATCTTCGCCTGGGTGACGTCGATCGTCGCCATCGAGGGTTGCCGCCGCGACACGAGGCTGTAGGCGGCGAAGACGAACAGGGCCAGCAGCAGGAAATGTAGGAGCGGCTCGCGGACAAACCGCTGCATGTTGGGTGTTCCTAGGGTGTGTACCAGATCGGCGAGGTATAGGCCCGCTCCTGCGTGGTCATGGGAACGTCGTCGGTCATCTTGATATTGAAGCGCAGGGCATCATAGGCGGTCCAGCGCGGTGTCGGTATCTCGATGACCTTGGCATAGTAGAAGGCCGCCTCCCTGGGGTCAAATTCGGGGTCGGACCAAACGGTGATCAGTTCGGGATCGCCTATGGTGTTCTTCCAGGTCGCTCGCGCGACATCAACCGTATTGCCGACGGGAGGCAGTTTTCCATCTGGCCCCGGAACGCGTCCGTCGCTCCAGGCCACGTCGTAGACTTTCTCATACGTTTCGCCGCTGGTGTCTCGCCAGCCCTTGACGATCTGGATGCGGTCGAGGTTGCCACTTATCGGGTCCTTCATGGCGGCCACGAGGAAGGTCGGCGCCTTGCCGGCAGGCGACTTGGGCAGGTCACCACCCATCGGGACACCCTTCTGATAGCCGGCTGTCGCAGGCATGCGCGTTTCGGCATCCTCAGTGGCAAAGTCATAGCCCCCGAAGAAACGAACCGTCATGCGGGTGCCGGTGGTCGCATAGGTCTCCTTGCGTTTCATGGCGTCGAAAATCGCCTCGCGGGTATTCTCCGTTGCCCAGACGACAGCCAAGCCGCTCGCAGCCTGCTGCCAGCCGTAAACATTGAACTCCGGTTTGGGTGCCTGGATCACTACGTGCTCCCATCGATGGGGCTCAGGCTCGACGCCGGAATGCTTGCCGAAGAAGTTGTCTTCCTCGGCCGTCGACAGTGATGTGTGCGAATCCGTGCTGCCGACGAAGCCGAACTTGTAGGGGTTCACGCCGAGGCTCGCTTCGAGCTTCAACCCCGTCTTCAGAGCCTCGCGCGCATATTCGTACTTCAGCATGTCCTCGGTCTTGATTTCCGTGCCGTTGAGATTGGCGCGATCCCAGGTCTCGTAACCCGCAAACTCGTCATTTGGGGAAAGGAAGGGGTGCGACTCGCCGTCGCCCTTGATCTGCGTGACCTCAATGAGCGGTTCATACTGGATACGCTTGGCGGCCAGTTCCGCCGTCAGTGGCTTGCCATCGAAGCTCTCGACGGTGAACATGCGTCCGTTGCTGAGATTGCCGTTGTGCGGAATGGCAAGAACATCCGAACCGGTCCGCTTCTCGAACTCCGCCATGTAGGACCACAGATCCTCCGGGTTCTTGCTGTCGAACTGGGAGAACGGCAGCGTCTGGTTGGCAACACTCGCATCACCACGGAAGAGAACATTGCGGTGCAGGTTGTATCCGCCGATCGCCGTCCACTCAAAACCGATCATCGCCGTGAACTGACCCGGATCATTGTACCTGTCAGCCAACGCCGTATAAGCCTGCCAGGCATTGCGGACGGCCTTCTCGCTCTTGATCGGCGGCTCATCGCCCGACAGGGAGCCGACGATTTCCATTGCCGTTGCAAAGATCGTATCGAAGTTTCCGCTCGTCAGTGCAGCATACCATTCGCGGCCCCTTTCAGTGGACAGGATTTCCGGGTCGCCCGCCAACAGCTGCGGCATCAACCCATACATCTCTGCATGGTCCGAGATCACAAGGAAGTCGAGCGGCCGGGCAAGCTTGGCCCGCAAGCCGCCGGTCGAGAGCACTTCCTCGCCGCGGGCGAAGCGGTAGGCGTCTTCCTGGCCCACGCGGTTCAGCGTGCCTGCATCGACCGACACAGCCGTGTGAAGGTGGGTGTCGCCAAACAAGGGGCGCGTCGGATAGCTGCGCCCGGCGTAGGGCGAGTATTCCGGCTTGATCACCGCTGCCACATTCGCTGCGGTAATCCCCTCCTCATTCTCGGGTCCCTGGGCGGCAGCGAGGTGCGCGCAAAGGCAAGTCGCCAGCGCAGTCGTCAACATGAATGCGTATTTCATGCGTTCTCTCCCGTACCGTTTGACAGACGAAAGCGGATCGTGACTTACGGCGTATACCAGATGGGCGACGTGTAAGCACGCTCCTGCACGCTCATCGGCACATTGTCGGACATTTTGATGCCAAAGCGCTTCTGGTCATAGGCAGTCCAGCGTGGTGTCGGAACCTCGATGACGCGGACGTAGTAGACGGCGCGCAGCTTCGGATCGAAGTCAGGATCCTTCCACACGGCAATCAACTCAGGGCTGCCGATGGTGTTGGTCCAGGTGGCATTGGCAACATCCACCGTGTTGCCGACAGGCGGCAGCTTGCCGTCAGTACCGGGTTTGCGACCGTCCGACCAGGCAACGTCATGGACACTCTCCTGAAGTTTGCCGTCAGCATCTGCCCAGGCCTTGATGATCTGGATGCGATCGAGATTGCCGCTCAACGGATCCTTCATGGCTGCGGCGAGGAAAGTTGGGGACTTGCCTGCGGGCGCTGTCAGAAGGTCGCCGCCCATCGGCACGCCCTTGGCATAGCCTGCA